>JAMCQY010000017.1:0-2361 GCA_023381945.1 Deltaproteobacteria bacterium | reverse complement strand
TGGCGGCTTTGATAAAAAAATAGGTGCCGCTGCCCATGAGGAGGTAGTGATCAGCCGGAGACCAGCCGGCGCAGGCGTCGCCAAGCTGTTGCGAACGGACCGGCCGGTCCGCCCGGCAATTGAAGATCACAATCCGTTTTTCCGCGTCCGCATGCTGTGCCAGCGCGAGATCCCACAGGGTTCTCGTCGATTCCGGGTCGTTCGCCGCAAAGGCATTAACAAAGTAAATGCTCCTCCCGAAGAACCGGATGGTGGAGAAGGTCAGGGCTCCCGGGTCAGCTGCGGCCTGCCACATGCCCTTCAGCGCCGTTTCCCGTGACAGCCCTAGATCGAGACAAACCTTGAGGGCCAGCGCCACATTTTCTTTATGTTCGATATAGGAAAACCTGGCCATTTCTTCATCGCTAATAGCCGCCACTTCCTCCGGTCCCACCGCGATGAGCCTGGTCCCCCGGTCCCGGGCCGCCTTTTCGAAGATCCCGATATGCCTGGCGTCGGCCGTAAACAGTTTGGCCCTGATGGGCGTGGTCCCGGCCAGCGCCAGCGCCACCTGGTCTTCTTCCGGACCCATGATGTCGAGGTGGTCTTCCCGGGCATTAGTGATCACTCCATGAGTCGCCTTGACGAATCTGGCCTCACAGAGCCATTGGAGCAAGGGCTGCAGCGCCATGCATTCCACCACCACAGCTTGGGCCTGATTGGCCGCCGCGATGGCGACAACCCGCACCTGCTCGATGATATTGGCCCCCCCCGGCCTGAAGACCGGGCACTCCGAACCGTCGGGCAGGATAAATCTAGCCAGGGTTCCGGTAGTCTTGGCGCAGGTTCGAATCCCCTGTTCCCGCAAGCCTCCCGTAATCAGCCTGACGACGCTGGATTTTCCCCTGGTGCCGTTGACGTGAATCCGTATCGGTATCTTGGCAAGATGCCGTTTATGAGAAAAAGCCTCCTGGGCTCCCAGGAAGACCAGAACGACAAATAAAATCAGGATTATTTCGATTCCGAACATTTATTTCGGGCTTTTTAAGCTTAATATAATACCTACTTAGACAATGACAATATCCGGGCTGCATGATGGAGTTTTCCGGTTTCTGCTGCCAAGCCTGTAACCCGTTCATTTTTATGCGTGCAAACCCATGGCTAAAATGATTTCTATCCTGTACTTGCCTGCCATTATTCTCCTGGTTGTCCTGCCCTCCATCTCGGGGAATTGGGCCTACGGAGAGCAAAAGGCCTCCTCTGCTCCCCCGGAGTTCAAGTCCGGGGTGGTGGCTGCGGCGCACCCCATGGCTTCTGAGGTCGGTGTCGAGATTCTGAAAAGAGGCGGAAATGCGGTCGATGCCGCGGTGGCTGCGGCTTTTACTCTGGGCGTGGTGGAACCCAATGCCTCCGGGATCGGGGGCGGTGGTTTTATGCTGATTTATTTGCCCAAGCTCTTTGGGGCGAAGGTGGTGACCATCGATTATCGCGAAATGGCGCCTGCCAAGGCGACCGCGGCCTTGTTCCTGAAGCGGGGAGAGGTGCAGGAAGGCCGAATGAAAGTCGGCCCTCGCTCTGTCGCAGTGCCGGGAACCGTTGCCGGACTGACGCTGGCGCAGCAAAAATACGGCACCATGCCCCTGAAGGACGTCATGGAGCCGGCCATTCAGTTCGCCGAGCAAGGCTTTCTGGTTACCAAACTTCTCAACAGCATGATGGCGAATAATGCCGGCAAGCTCTCTCAATTTCCGGCAGCCGCCCGCATTTACCTTAACAAGGGGCGTCCCTATCAAGTGAGGGCTCGATTATCCCAAAAAGATCTGGCCGAGACTTACCGCTTGATCGCGGCACAGGGCCCCGACGTTTTCTACCGGGGAGCCATTGCCGAGGCCATCGCCAAGGAGATGCAGCGCTCCGGAGGATTGATCACCCGGGAGGACCTGGCAAACTACCGGGCCGTCGAGCGGCCGCCGGTCGAAGGGAATTATCGCGGTTATCAAATCATTTCCATGGGGCCGCCAAGTTCGGGAGGCACCCATCTCATCGAGCTCTTGAATATCCTGGAAGGCTACGACATTGCCGGACGTGGCCTGAATAGCGCAGACAGCCTTGCCATTATGGCCGAAGCCATGAAGAAGGTGTTTGCCGACCGCGCCAAATATATGGGAGATCCGGATTTTGTGAAGATCCCCTTGGCCAAGCTGCTTTCCAAGGAGCACGCCGAGAAATTACGCCAGAGCATAAAAACCAGCCAGTCCGGTGAAAAGGTGATGGTTGCTGGTTTATCTCTGCCGGAGTCCGTGCAAACCACGCATCTTTCCATTGCCGATAAGGATGGCAATATGGTCGCCTTAACCCAATCCATCGATCAATTTTTTGGCT
>JAMCQY010000237.1 GCA_023381945.1 Deltaproteobacteria bacterium | reverse complement strand
TTCGCCCGTGAAGGCGTAGTCCTGGGGATCGTAGCCGACGATGGCCCCGAAGCCGATGAGATTATCTTCCCCAATCTTGGTATAGGGTCCGATGTAGGCGCGGGCGAGTATCCGGGTGCCGGACCCTATGCGGCTGGGACCGTCGATGATCACCCCGGGGCCGACCTCAACGTCCGGAGCCAGTTCCGCATCCGGGGCTATCTTGGCGCTGGGATCAATGGGCATCGATGGATTTCCCCCGGTTGAGTTCTTGCAGATAGTGATATTTCAAGAAGTTGTAGCGGCTGCCTGCTTTAGCCAGGGCCAGCCCCAAAGTGCCTTCCAGGAATCCCTGCTTAAAGAAGTAGAGCTTCAAAAAAGTGAAAAACGGCCGCCACCATACCTCCAGGGGACGCGGCCGGCGGCCCTGATGGAACATCTCCCTGGCTGCCAGGCGGGCGTAACGGTCCTGGCGGGCGGCGTATTCCTCGAGATCACGGTAAGAAAAGTGATCCAAAGGCGTCCACAGGGTTCCCACCATTCCTTGCACCTCCACCTCTTCGTGGACCTCTCGCGCCCGGAAGCGGCCTTGCTTTCGCCGCCAGAGGCGCAGGGTGTAGTCCGGGTACCAGCCCAGATGCCTGACCCAGCGGCCCCCGAAGTAGTTCTTCCGGGGCACCCGGTAGCCGTTCACGGGTCCATCGGCTGCGACTACGGCCAGGATTTCGTCTTTCAGGGCGAAAGAAACCCGCTCATCCGTGTCCAGGCTAAAGACCCAGTCACCCCTGGCCTGGTCCAGGGCGAAGTTCTTGGTGCCGGCAAAGCCCTGCCAGGCCGCGGCCACCACCCTGGCGCCGGCGGCCTTGGCCAACTCAACGGTATGGTCGATGCTGCCGGTATCCACCACCACGATCTCGTCGGCAAAACGCACCGATTCCAGGCATGGGCCGATATTGGTCTCCTGGTTCAGGGCGATTATAATGACGGATAGACGCATGGTTCAGTGGTCAGTGGTGAGTGGCCAGTGGTCAGTTGTTCGGACGGGAGACCGGGGACGGGAGACCGGAGAAAGATTCGGAAGATACCATCTTCGGTCTTCAGTCCACTGGCAACTGGCAACTGTCTACTTCAAAGGTTTGGCCTCTTCAATGAGCATGATCGGGATGTCGTCCTTGATCTCATACAGGAGCTTGCACTTTTCGCAAATGAGGCCGTCTTCCTTTTCGGTCAGCTTGAGGTCGCCCTTGCACTTGGGGCAGGCCAGGATTTCCAGTAGTTCCTTGTTGATGGGCATGAGGCCTCCGTTTAAAATTAGTTTAACGTTTACCGTTTTACGTTTTCCGTGGATTCTTTAATCTTTTTTGCGAAAACTGAAAACGGAAAACCGTCATTAACTCATGTACCAGCCGCCGTTGACGTTAATGGTCTGGCCGGTGATATAGCCGTTTTTGGCCAGAAGCACCGCCACGGCCGCCACTTCATCCGGCGCGCCGAAGCGGCCGACGGGGATTATCTCCGGGCTGACCTTAAGGTCCATGGTCACCATATCGGTTTCGATCAGGGCCGGGGCGATGGCGTTCACCGTGATGCCTTCCTTAAAGAGGTGGCGGGCGTAAGAGTGCGTCAGGCCCAGAAGCCCGGCCTTGGACGCGGCGTAGTGCGGTCCGGTGACGCCGCCGGTTTGCGCCGCCACCGAGGACAAATTGATGATGCGCCCCCAGCGCCGGGCCCGGAGTCCGGGCAGGACCCTTTGAGTCAGCAGGAAGGCGCTCTTGAGATTGACCGCAATCATCCGGTCCCAATCCGGTTCGGTGATCTCGGCCAGGGGTTGATGGCTGACGATGCCGGCATTGTTCACCAGGATGTCCACCTGGCCCAAATCTGCTTCAATCACTGCCACCATGCCGGTCACTTCCTCAGCCAGGGAGACGTCGGCCCGCACCGGGATCGCCCGGCGGCCCAGCCGTTCAATGGTCCTGATGGTGTCCAGGGCCTGGGCTTCGCGGCCGATATAATTAACCGCCAGGTCGGCGCCGGCCTCAGCCAAAGCCAGGGCCACGGCCCGGCCGATCCCTCGCGAGCCCCCAGTGACCAGGGCAATTTTACCGGTCAGGTCGTCGAGCATGGTTGTTCTCTAAAAGCAATACGTCCAAGCTATCAATCCTTTATAGTTGGTAGGGCGGGCCGCCGCGCCCGCCTGCGCCTCGGGCAGGCACGGAGGCCTGCCCCACCACTGATACAACCATTTTAACCATTAATTTCAACCGGAAACAAGATTTTCTTGCAGGCCTCCTGCACCATCTCCGGCGTCATGCCGGTCAGGCAGCGGGGCTCCGGACAGCGGCGCTGGAAGCAGGGGCTGCAAGCCAGTTCCAGCCGCACCACCTGGTGCCCTTCCCCGAACGGCCCGGTGCGCCAGGGCGCGGTGGGGCCGAAGACGGCAACCACCGGCGTCTCCAAAGCTGCTGCCAGGTGCATGGCGCCGGTGTCGGTGGTCACCATGAAACGGGCTCGGCGCAGCACCGCCGCCAGTTCGGGAAGGGTGGTGCGTCCGGCCAGCAAGAGGGCCGGCTGCCGCATTTGATTTTTAATGTCTGCCGCGAGATTTTTATCCGCCAAACTGCCGGTGATAGCCACTAGAAGGCCATGTTCCCGGCTGAGCCAATCCCCCAATTGAGCCCAGGCGGCAGTTGGCCAAAGCTTGCTTGGCCAGCGGGCCCCGGGGTGCAACACTACCAGACGGCTTCGGGTCTCGGCGGGCAGCAGGTGGGAGATATCGAGACCGGCGCCCAGAGCCAGCCGGAAGCGCGGCGGCGTAACCGGGGCGCCCAAATAGTGGGCCAAATTCAGATAACGCAGCACCGCGTGGGCCTCGCGGTCATAGGGGGCCACGCGCTCTGTGAGGACGCGATAACTGCCCTCCCGGGTGCGGTCATAACCCAGCTTGCGGCGGCTTTTGGCGAGGCTCACCCAGATGGCGCTTTTCAGCAAGCCTTGCAGGTCGATGACCAGGTCGAATTGGCTCGACCGCAGGCGGTGGATCAGCCTGGCCAGCAGCCGCGGATTGCCGCCCCGGATGATCGATCCCGGTTTGAGACGCGGCGCGGGTAAAATTTCCACCCCGGCCGGGTGGTCTTGCAGCAAAGGGGCATAAGCCGCTTCCACTAGCCAGGTGAGGTAGGCCGTGGGAAAGGCGGTCCGCAACGCCTCCAGGGTGGGCAGGGCGTGGAGCACGTCCCCGAAAGAGCTGAGCTTGACGATGAGAATATGCGGATGTTCGTCGGACAAGTCGTTATTCACCTGGGGGCACAGGCTTTCCAGCCTGTGCGGGTGTATCGGGGCGGCGCACAAGCCGTCTCCACGAGGGCTGCTAGCCTTTCTGTAAATCCTTCAAAATCCAGGCCGCGGCGTCCGCCAGGTCCTGGGCCACGTAGACCGGCGGCGCCGATGCCTTATCTCGCAGCAATTCAAACTCCCCCCGGCCGTAACCGGTGAGAACCAGGATGCCTTTGACGCCGGCGTTGGCCGCGGTCTCGAGGTCGTTGTAACGGTCTCCCACCATATAGGAGTGCGCCAGGTCCAGGTTCAGGTCCCGGGCGGCCCGGAGGATCAACCCCGGCTTAGGTTTCCGGCAGAGGCAACCATCCTCGGGGTGGTGGGGGCAGACGTAAAGGCCGTCAAAATGGGCGCCTGCCGCAGCCAGGTGTTCGTTGAGGTATTGATGCACCTCATGCACGAAGGCCAGGGGAAAATATCTCCGGGCCACTCCGGACTGGTTAGTGACCACTACCACCTTCAGGCCAGCCTCATTGAGCCGCCGGATGGCCGGGGCTGCCTGAGGAAAGACCAAAATCTGCTCCAAACGGTCAGGATATTCCATCTCCTCGTTGATGGTGCCGTCCCGGTCCAGAAATACCGCAGGGCTGCTCACGGGTTTACCTCTAGCCAGGGCCGGGCCGCGGCCAAGACCTCTTCCACTTTGATGGCGGTAAGGCAGGCATAGCCCAGGTCGCAGGTGCGCTGCAGGCAGGGACTGCAGGGCAGGGGA
>JAMCQY010000247.1 GCA_023381945.1 Deltaproteobacteria bacterium | reverse complement strand
CAAAGTCCATTTGCAAGGGCCGATGTCCTCTTGACTGAAGGACTGGTATATCCGGGGTCAAAGGTTGCCACAATTCGGGCCATTTGGGTGTTTTTTTCTTTCCAGAGCGAGGCAGGAACGCGAGGGGTATTTTGTAAATCCTTGTAATATAAGGTATTTACAAAAAGCCGCTACTTGTTCACAATCTCCTGTCAAGCAAAAAATTAACTCTAACGGCCCCATGTGGCCATTTTGTTCATGCAATTTCCTAACCGGACATTGCTGGGCAACGGCAAGTTATTGGGAGTCTTAATTAATGAATCCGTCCCCCTCTATCCTTTTTGCGGAAAAGCGAGCCGATTTTGACGAACCCCAGACAGACCGCTCCCCGGATAGTCTTGCCAAACTGCGCCCAGACTGGCACCACTCAGCTTATCAGCTTGAGCAACTGGTCGGCAAACAAGGCAATAACACCAAACATGAGGTGGAGCGCGACTTTCTGGGCGCCCCGCACCATGACGTTATCACCCCCGAACTCTTCTTTCAAACGACCGTTGAAGCGTTCCGACGCCGTCCGTTCCCGGTAGCGGGCCGCCTCATGGGGCGCCAGGGGGATAACCTCTCGCCCCCGGCCGTTCTTGTCGATGATGGGGACGTGTCCCAGGCTGCGGCTCACCTCGTAAATCGGATTAGCGTCATAAGCCGCATCCATCAGATCATACAGGTAATCCACCCGTTCGCTGGTCAGCTTCATCAGCGGGATGGCCACCTGGCTGTCATGCAGGGAAGCCGCAGTCAAGGCCACGCTGATGGGCAAGCCGCAGTCGTTGACGTCAGCGTGCAGCTTGTAGCCTATCCAGGTTTCCTTATAACCTTTGGAGTTCTTTTTGGTTCCCGCGTCGCAGTGCGCCGGCAACTCCCCCAGGGCCTCTTGAGCCGATTGCCGGCCCTGGCGCTCCAGCCGGGTTTCCGGTTTAGGTTCCCGCACCTCCCCCCGCCCGGGGCGGCCTCGTTTCCGGGGCGCCGGTTTAGCAGGCTGCGGCTTCGTCAGGGGTTTCTCCCGCCCCTCGATGGCGGTGGCGTCCCGGCTGATATGCCCTACCAATTCCGGCTTCACCCACTCTGCCACCAAGGCCGCATGGACCTTTTCCCCCAACCCCAGCCGGGCAAATTCCGCAAAGGCCCGGGAAAAAGTGGCCTCGGAGGGGATGTCGGCCCGCTGCACGAAACCGCAGATACGCCGGAAAACCGGTGCAGCCCGCAAAGCCTCGATAGTGGCCCGGGTGTGAGGGTGGTTATAAACCGCCTTAGCCACAAAGGCCCGGGCCAAAGCCTGGCGTTCCCAGGGTTTCCGGCCGAATCTCCGGGCGGGCCGAACGACAAATTTCTCGATTTGGAGCACCTCCAAAATGCTGACTAATTGCTGCTCTTTATCGGTTAACGGCCGCTCCCCACAGGCTTCCAGGCCAGGGATTAAATTCCGTTGCAATTTCCCCATTAACCATGATACTGCTTCCTTAAGCCTCATCGCCGCCTCACTATGCTTCCGGTTTTACTCACAAAACTACCTTAGCACAGCAGCGCCGATGAGGCTTAATTTTTCAATAAATCAACCCTTATGAGACTTTTGCAAGAGGCTCTAAAAACTCGAAATTGATGCCATGGCCCAGATTTTCTTGAGAGCCCCTGCCGAACAACGCCGTTCGCCTCAGGGGATGGCGGCGGAGATTCACCTGGATGAGGCGGGGAGATCCGGCTACCCGTTGCACCACGACTTGCGGCAGATGCTGTCTGCTCCTCATCCCCCCGGTGAGACGGCTCAAGCCTTCCTCCTGTCGGCACTGGGGGTATGGGCTGCGGATAAGCTGCTGCCCCGGCGGGAGGCCCCGGACGCCTGGACTCGGAACATCATCCTCCACCTGCCGGCCACCGACTTGTTGCGCCAACTCGCTCCCGATTTGGCCCGCCTTCTCAATTTCCTCACCGGGGACGACTGGACTCTAAAACTCCGCCCGGCAAAAATCGGCCTGGGGTTCAGGGGCTGCTGGCCCCATACCTGGCGGCCCCAGGCGGTGGTGCTGTGCTCTGGCGGCCTGGACTCGCTGATCGGCGCCATAGACCTGCTTGAGGAGGGGCAGCGGCTGGTCCTGGTGAGCCATTATGATTTCGGCCAACTGGCCGCTCTACAACAAGGCCTGGCCGCGGCCCTGACGGCGCATTACGGCCCGGATAAAGTGCATCACCTGGGGGTCCGGCTGCAATTTCCCGAGGCCCCGGAGCTTACCCTGCGCAGCCGCTCGCTCCTCTATCTGTCCCTGGCGCTGGCCACTGCCGCGGCCTTTGGCGATGACACCGCTGTGCTGGTGCCGGAAAACGGCTGGATCAGCTTAAATCCGCCGCTCACCGGGAACCGCCTCGGGGCTTACAGCACCCGCACCACCCATCCGCATTTCATCGCCAGTCTGCACTCGTTGTGGCAGCAGGCCGGGTTGCGCCACCCGCTGGCCAACCCCTACCAGACCTTCACCAAAGGAGAAATGCTGCAGAATTGCCGGAACCGGCCTTTGCTCCAGGATTTGTTCGCCCGCACCGTTTCCTGCTCCCGGCCGGTGGTCTCCCGCTGGCAGCAAAGACAAGCCGGCGCCTGCGGCTACTGCTACCCCTGCCTGATGCGAAGGATTGCCTTGCACCGCCTGGGCTGGGATGATAGCAGTGATTACCTGCTGGATGTGCTGGCGGCCCCGGAAACCCTGCGCCACCGCACCCGGGGCCGGGACCTGCGGGCCTTACTATTGGCCTTGATAACCTGGGAGAATAATCCCGGAGAAATCCAGGCCCGCCTCTGGCTGGGGGATAATCCGGCTGACGTGATGGCGCGAAGTGTGGCCGCCCAGGCTGTATTGTCCCGGGGCTTTCAGGATATCGGCCAATTTTTTCGGGATAAGGGGCCGGAGTGGATTAAGGATTATGGAGGATGATAGTAAGAAGTGAGCAGTGAGCGGTAAGCAGTAAGCAGTTAAACCAAAGTCCCAAAGAAATCTCTGTTCACTGCTCATTTTTCACGGCCTGATGATCTTTCCCGCCTGCATCTGGGACTCCAGAATGCTGAACATATTGGAGACCTTGCCCGCGGTCAGGCGGTCCTTCACCTTATAGAAATCGAGGCAGGTGCCGCAGACCAGCAGTTCCACCCCCATCTCCTCCAGGCCCTTGAGCTCAGTGAGCACCGGGGAATCGTCGAGGGTCAGGAAGACCCCCCGGTTATAGAAGAGCAGTTTTTGGGGGGCAGAGAGCTGCACCACGGTCTGACAGAAGGCCCGCATCAGGATGGCCCCCAGTTCCGGGTCTCCCTCCCCCATGCGGTCCGAGGCAAAGACCACCACGGTGGTTTGGGGTGCCGGGGCGACTCCGGGGAAGCAAGTGCCGGCAGCCTCGCCCGCCGGCGGCTGGACGGTGAGGTGAAAACAATTTCCCGCCGCGGCCACCGATACGGTGCAGCCCCGGCTTTGGGCGAAGCGGCTGACGTTGTCCCGAGCCGCCTCGTTGTCCACCACTACGATGAATTCTTCGGTCTCCCCGCCTTCCAGGGCCTCTTTAGTACGAATCACAGGCAACGGGCAAGCCAGGCCGGACAGGTCAAGAATTTTAGGCATATTGCTCCTCCGAACTTATATAACTGAAAAAGATAATGCGATCCTTTGGAGTTTCAAGTTTCGAGTTTCGAGAAAAGTCCGTCATGATCTAAAGTCTGGGACGGTGGGCACGGAGGCTCGCCCCACCAACAAAAGGCTTCTGCTTCTCGAACCGCCCAACAGGTTTTCAACTCGAAACTAAAAACTTGGAACTCGGAACTCGCTCATCCCCCCAGGGAGATGGCCAAAGCCGTAGTCAGCTTTACCACGTCCTGGTTGGTTTTGCGCAGATGCCGGGAAAGTAATTGGGCCAGCCGCAGGAGGAGTTTTGTCCCCATGGCGGGATTTTGCTGAATCAGCCCCTGGAAATCCTGTTGGGAGAGTTCCAGAAGACCGCAGTCGGTTGAGGCGGTCACCGTGGCCTGT
>JAMCQY010000194.1 GCA_023381945.1 Deltaproteobacteria bacterium | reverse complement strand
CTGGAGGACCGCTTCACCGGTTCCGCCCTCTGAGGCCGGCTCTTCGTGCACGATTACCTCACGGGCCATTTCAGCCATCATCTCCGCGGCAATCTCGTCGGTGGCCTTGGCCCAGATATCCACCACTTTATTGTATTTTTCGCCCTCGGTGATCAAACCTTCCTGGTACTGCTCCTCAACCTGGGTGACCTCGCTCTGGGAGCGCTGCAGGATGCCCTTTTTACGCTCGGGGATCACCATGTCCTTGATGGAGATGGAGATGCCAGCCTGGGTGGCATACTTGTAGCCCAGGTTCTTGAGCTGGTCCGCGAAGATCACCGACGGCTTGATGCCGCATTTGCGGTAGGCCGTGGCGATGAGCTTGCGGATCTCTTTTTTGGTCATGGTGGTGTTGATCAGGTCGAAGCTCAGGCCCTCAGGCAGGATTTCGCTGAGGATGATCCGGCCAACCGTGGTGTTGACGATCTTGCCGTTAATCCTCACCGGGATCCGGGCCTGGAGATGCACCTGGCCCTGGTCAAAGGCGATCCGCACCTCTTCCGGCGAAGCGAAAGGCAGCGGCTTTTCGCCGTTCTTCGCCACCCGCTCGCCCAGGGCAAAGGGCCGCTCCCGGGTGAGGTAGTACAGCCCCAGAACGATGTCCTGGGTGGGAATGATGATCGGGTCGCCGTTGGCCGGGGAGAGGATGTTGTTGGTGGACATCATCAGCGCCCGGGCCTCGATCTGGGCCTCGACGGACAGCGGCACGTGCACCGCCATCTGGTCGCCGTCGAAGTCGGCGTTGAAGGCCGTGCACACCAGCGGATGAAGCTGGATGGCCTTGCCTTCGATGAGCAGCGGCTCAAAGGCCTGGATGCCCAACCGGTGCAGGGTCGGCGCCCGGTTCAGCATGATGGGATGCTCTTTGACCACCTCGTCCAGGATATCCCAGACCTCCGGGGTCTCCCGGTCCACCAGGCGCTTGGCCACCTTGATGGTGGTGGCGTAGCCTCTCGCCACCAGCTTATGAAAGATAAAGGGCTTAAAGAGCTCCAGGGCCATCTGTTTGGGCAGACCGCACTGGTGCAGCCGCAGTTCCGGACCGATGACGATCACCGAACGCCCGGAGTAGTCGACGCGTTTACCCAGCAGGTTCTGCCGAAAACGGCCCTGCTTGCCTTTGAGCATATCGCTCAAGGATTTCAGGGCCCGCTTGTTGGGCCCGGTGATAGTGCGGCCCCGGCGGCCGTTCTCAAAGAGCACATCCACCGCTTCCTGGAGCATGCGCTTTTCGTTGCGGATGATGATGTCCGGGGCATTGAGCTCCAGCAGCCGTTTCAACCGGTTATTGCGGTTGATCACCCGGCGGTACAGGTCGTTCAGGTCGGAGGTGGCAAAGCGGCCGCCGTCCAGGTGCACCAGGGGGCGCAGGTCGGGCGGCAGCACCGGGATCACTTCCATGACCATCCATTCCGGCCGCTGGCCCGATTCCCGGAAGGCGTCGATAATCTTCAACCGTTTGCCCAGTTTCTTGCGCTTGGCGTCGGAAGAGGTCTTGGCCATCTCCGCCCGCACTTCCACCGACATGGCCTCCAGATCCACGACCTTGAGCATCTCGCGGATGGCTTCGGCGCCCATACCGGCCTGGAACCGCTCCCCGAACTCCTCCCGTGAGGAGCGGTATTTTTCTTCGGAGAGCAGCGTGCCTTTGACCAGCGGCGTGTCGCCGGCGTCGATCACCACGAAGGCTTCAAAATAGAGGACCTTTTCCAGTTCCTTTAGGGTCAGATCGAGCAGATTCCCAATCTTGCTGGGGAGACTCTTTAAAAACCAGATGTGCACCACCGGGCAGGCCAGCTCGATGTGGCCCATGCGCTCCCGGCGCACCTTGCTTTGGATCACTTCGACACCGCACTTTTCGCAGGTGATGCCGCGGTGCTTCATGCGTTTATATTTGCCGCAGTTGCATTCGTAGTCCTTGGCCGGGCCGAAGATCCGGGCGCAAAACAGCCCGTCCCGTTCCGGTTTAAAGGTGCGGTAATTGATGGTTTCCGGCTTCTTCACTTCGCCATGCGACCAGGAGCGGATCATATCCGGCGAAGCCAAAGCCAGCCGCACCGCCTCAATGGCCACCGGGTCTTCCGGCCGGGCAAACAGGCTATTTAAATCTTCTAAAGCTACTTCTTTCATCTTTTCCATCATATAGGTCTATTCCTTGGCCTTGTCCTTCTTCAGGAGTTCGACATTCAGAGCCAGGCTCTTGAGCTCCCGAACCAGGACGTTGAAGGACTCCGGCAAACCCGCCTCGAGATCGTATTCACCTTTAAAGATCTTCTCGTACATGCGGGTCCGGCCGGCTACGTCGTCAGATTTCACGGTCAGAAATTCCTGGAGGGTGTACGCCGCCCCATAAGCCTCCAGGGCCCAGACCTCCATTTCGCCAAGACGCTGGCCGCCGAACTGGGCCTTGCCGCCCAAAGGCTGCTGCGTCACCAGCGAGTAAGGTCCGATGGAACGGGCATGGATTTTATCGGCCACCAGGTGATGCAGCTTCATCATGTACATCACCCCTACCGTTACATCCCGGTCAAACTCCTCACCAGAGCGGCCGTCCCGCAGTCTCGCCTGGCCGCCGTCGGGCAGCCCGGCCATGGTAAGGAAATCCCGCACCTCTCCTTCGGTGGCCCCGTCGAAAACCGGGGACGCCATATGGATACCTTCTGCGTAATGCTTCTTCCAGATCTGCCGTAACTCGTCGTAGCTCAGTTCATCAATTTCCTTTGCCAAGGCATCATTGGCAGCCAAGATTTTCTTCAAGCGTTCCTTGATGGCATCCAGGCCGAAAAAGCGATCGATCATCTCCCCGACCTGTTTGCCCAGCGCATAAGAGGCCCAACCCAGGTGGGTTTCCATCACCTGACCGACGTTCATACGAGAGGGTACGCCCAGGGGATTAAGTACGATGTCCACCGGGGTGCCGTCGGCAAAATAGGGCATGTCTTCTTCCGGCATGATCCGGGAGACCACGCCTTTGTTGCCGTGGCGGCCGGCCATCTTGTCGCCCACTGCCAGCTTGCGCTTCATGGCGACAAAGACTTTGACCTTCTTGATTACGCCGGGGGGCAATTCGTCCACTTTCCGCAAGCGGCCCAGCTTCGCCTCGAAGACCATGTTCACCAGGTGCAATTGCTCCTGGTAGCGGTCCAAAAGCTGGTCCACTTCATCTTCCAAACCGCTTTCCTCAAAGGAAACGTGGCGCCAGACTTCCAGGGACCGCCGATTAATCAGTTCCTGGGTCACCGCCCCGCCTTTCTCCAGCAGGGTGTGGGTGGCCCGTTCGTCGTCCAGGGCCTCCTCCACCTTCTTGCCTACCAGCATCTCGGCCAGGCGCTTGCGGTAGCTCTGGGTGATAATGGCCACTTCATCCGCCTGATCCTTCTGGAGCTTGGCCACCGCCTCATCTTCGATGGAGCGGCTGCGGTCGTCCTTTTCCACGCCCTTGCGGGAAAAGACCCGGGCATCGATGACTACGCCCTCAATGCCCGGCGGCACCCGGAGCGAAGTGTCTTTGACATCGCCGGCCTTCTCGCCGAAAATCGCCCGTAGAAGCTTCTCTTCCGGGGTGAGCTGGGTCTCGCCCTTGGGGGTAATCTTGCCCACCAGGATGTCGCCCGGCCGCACCTCGGCCCCCAGGCGAATAATGCCGCTTTCGTCCAGATTGCCCAACGCCTCTTCGCCCACGTTGGGAATATCCCGGGTGATCTCCTCCTTGCCCAGTTTGGTGTCCCGGGCCATCACTTCGAACTCTTCGATGTGAATGGAGGTGAAGACGTCCTCCTTGATGAGGCGTTCGCTCACCAGGATGGAATCCTCAAAATTGTACCCGCCCCAGGGCATGAAGGCCACCATGACGTTCTTGCCCAAGGCCAGCTCGCCCACGGCCGTGGCCGGTCCATCGGCGATGATCTGGCCTTTATCCACCCGGTCGCCTTTGCCCACGATGGGCCGTTGGTTGAAGCAGGTGTTCTGGTTGGTCCGCTGAAACTTGGTGAGCTTATAAATATCC
>JAMCQY010000277.1 GCA_023381945.1 Deltaproteobacteria bacterium | reverse complement strand
AGGATTGGGCCGCGCCCAACTCCCGGGTCTCCGGTTTGGCCGTTTCCTTGAAAATTCTCCCGAACAAATCTCTCAATCCCATATGGTTCCCTTTTGGCCTTTTCCATCAGTGAGCAGTGAGCAATTGGAGGGTGGGGCGGGCGTCCCCGCCCGCCCCTTCGATGGCCCCGGCTTCCTGGCTTACTGCTCTGGCGATCTACGCATTTTTGCCTGCCTCTTCGGCGGCACAGGCTTTCCGGCCTATGCTAAAGCCGATAAACGTTGTTTCCTGCTCACGGCTGCCTTTTCAAAACGCCCCCCGCCCCTGAAAATGCCGGGTTTTTACAGGTTCGTAAGACGCAACCGCAGTTCCGGGCAGCTCCTGGGCCAGGCGAATCGCCCCTTCCAGGGCGTCGGGCCCGTCATCGTGCATGGTCCGGGAGGGGAAATAGAGCATTTGTTCCACCAACAGTTCCTGGTCTGAGTGGCCCCGGATGAAGCGGATGTGGCCCCGCTCCAGCAAAGGGGACAGGCCGGCCACCCGGGTTTCTTTGGCCACTCGATGGGTCACGCCCTTGAGGGGCAACAACACCCCGCGCTCGGCGCCCAGGCGGCCGAACTCCTTGAGCAGCAACCGCTGGAACAAGTTGTCCTCCACCCCCAGGAGCCGATAGCGAAAAGTTTGATGCCGGTTGAAGATGGCTCGCAGGGTCTGCTCCAGGGTGGCCTTCTGGATGAAGGCGTCCATCACATAGAAGACCAACTCCCGGGGGTCCCAACCCACCGTGACCACCGCCTTGTAATCAGCCCCGGCCCGGTTTCGAGCGACGGGTCAAAAAAACCCACCACCACCAGATCCCGGTCTTTGAGGCTGTCCGGATGATAGTAATGAATCCATTCTTCCTTGAAGGAGCCGCTATCCGGGGTCGGTTCGTTCATCTTTTCCCGATTGAAGGCCACCGAACCCATGAAACGCTTCTGAATCATCAGACGTTCGATGGGGTGCCGGGCCTCCCATAAAGAGGTGCCGTCCTCTTGAACGGCCCGATAGATACGCCTTCTAAAATGGCAGTAGGGCTCCTCAGCACTGGTGAGCATCAGATGGAGGGCGCTGTGCCACCTGAGGATGGTCCCGATGACCAGCAAGGAGCCGCCGGCATCCAGGGATGGATAGACTGCGGATTTGACCCAATCGAGGATCTCCTTGACGATCTCGGCATTGCGCACGTTGATATCGTTTTCCAGGTCATCCAGGATGACCAGGTCCGGGCGCCATTGCTTGTGTTTCAGTCCTCTCAGGCGCTGGCCGCGGCCCCGGGCCTTGACCCGGATATCATTGGCGGTGACGAAATCGTCCACTGCCCGGTTGGCCTTGACCAACTCGCCGAAATCCTAGTGCAGCCGCTCGTTGTAGAGCAGCTCCAGGTAGATATAGCCGGTCAGGTCACTGGCCAGGTCCTCGGTATCACTGCCGATGATGATGAAGTGACGCCGCTTGAAGCAAATCTGATGCAGGACATAACCGAAAGTGCACACTGTGGACTTGGCGAACTCCCGGGGCGCCGCCACCACCGCGGGCACGACAACGCTGTTTTCCGGTTTCTGGTTTCCGTTATCTGTAGGGGCGACCCGCTGGGTCGCCCCAGGCGTCTCGCCTGGTAGCGCAGGCATCTTGCCTGTGTCTTCTGACCTGGACTCCAAAAGCTTCACCAACTCGTAATGAAAAGGCGCCGGCAGATGAGAGAAATAGTGGGGAAGATAAGTGCGGCAGAAATAGAGAGGGTCGGCCGCGGCCCGCTTGAGCCTTTGGGCCTGCTTGACCGCGTTGTTCTCCCCAAATGGCTCCACCTCCATGGTCAGCCGCATCAGAATGTCGTCGGCCCGCTTGCGGAACTCCGTCTTGGTCATTTTCTTTTTCAGGGTCATGCCGCCCCCCAAGTCTGTATCCGCCATCGTCAAATCCTGTTCATGGTGCGCACAGGCGTCTCGTCTGTGCGCCGAAATGACAACCCGCAGGGTCGCCCTTTTTTGGCCGAGGCAATTTGTCTTAGCCGTCGTCTTCCAGTTGCCGGAAGAACTCGTCCACCCGCTGGGAAATACGTTTCAGTTCCTCCTGGTCCGTCACCCCAGCCCGGAGGAAATCCCCGAACCGGTCCATCACCTCCAGGGCCGCAGCCCGGATATCCAACCCCTGGCTGCACAACCGGTCGATCAACGTGATGATCTTGGTGAGTTCATCCAGTTCCTGGGGTTTCAGGTCCCCTTTGACCAGCAGGTTCCCGGTCTTTTCCCGCAGGATGCCTTTCAGGGCCTCCCCCAGCCAGCGGGGCGATACCGGCACCTGGCGGCGCTTCTCCTCCCACTGGTTTTCAACCTGCCAGCGCTTCAGGGTCTGGAGGGCTACCGGCAACAGCGCCGCAATCTCTTCCAGTTCTTTTCCGGCCAGGAAAAGCGACTGGGCGTCTTCGAGATAAAGTTCCCGCTTGCTTTTGCGCTTCGGTTTACTAAACGCCGTCATGGTGTCCCTGGATATACGAAAAAACCCGAAAAAGCTCCAGAACGCCTGGGACTCATGTCCCGCCAGATAATTTCAGGCAAAATTTTTTCGGCTTTCCTCAGTCCGCCTCAGCCAGTTTCTCCTTTACGGCGCTTTCCAGAATGCGCAGGGTGCCGCCGTTGAGCTTGACTCCCCGGAGCCTGCCCTCCCAATACCAGCGGTACACGGTGGACCTGGAGACCGCCAACTGCCGGGCTACTTCCCGGGGCCGCATTAAACGTTCCTGGTTCATTTTTTCCACCTCTTTCAGCTTTCTTAACCTCCCTTTCAAGATCTGTGGCTTTTGGAGAAACGATTGTCGGCATCTGTCGCAAAACCAAGGGCGGGTGCGCCCCCAAATGCTGTGGGTGCGCGCTAAGCACTATTAATCCTTTTTGATTCAGCCAGTTATGAACGTGTGCCAGGTGGCATACAGGAGAGACGCGCCGTTGTGGTTGCAGTTCTCGGACCGCGCTAATCGGAGGTAAGACTGGGGAAATCCTTGCTTAATTCCTAGGGGCTTTGCTCAGCCCTAGAATAGAAAGTTCCTTCACCCCCAAATTTGTCGGGAAGTCCGGGAACCTAATTAAATTATCTAATTATATTGATTGGTTATGCTTCGGGAAATTTGGCCCTGGCCTTGCATTTAGCGGAAATAAGACTGAATTTAAGGAGGAAAGAAAGTGGAACTGCTTCAAAAGAAACGGTTTTTTCGGCCCGACGAAGTGGCCGCCATCTTGGCTCTGTCCCGCCGCACCGTCTATCGCATGATTCGCGACGGGCGCCTCCCCGGGACAAAATGGGGCTCCGGCCCCTGGCGCATCCCCCGGGAAAGCTTGGCGGCGCTGTTCCCTGAGGACCACGCTCCCCGGGTGGTTACAACCTGATTTATGCTGCTGCTAAAACTAATAGTGGGGGCGCCAGCCCCCCGCTTTTCCACTAAACCCACCCCTACTGCTGCTCTCTGGAACCAGCGCTAAGATTACTTGCATTTTCCTTAGATAGATTTAAAATAATTAAGTACTTCAAGTGGTATGGGGGTAGAAATGCGCCCTCTGCCCAAACCATAAGGACCATAATGAATAACCGCTTAAGCCCTTTTTATAAAAATATCGCCCTGTGGTTACTCATCACCCTGGTAATGATCGTCCTGTACCACAACTTCTACACGGTGAAAAATACCCAGGGCAAGGCCTCCATCAATTACAGCAAATTCATGGATCTGGTGAAGGCTGATAAAGTGACCAAGGTAGTCTTGCAAGGCGACGAAATCAGCGGCGAACTCTCCGATGGCAAGGCCTTCAAGAGTTACGCTCCACCCGATCCGGACATGATCAGGCAGCTCACCTCCAAAAAAGTGGAGATCACTGCCAAACCCAAGGATGAAAACTCCTGGTACACCACTTTTCTAATCTCCTGGCTGCCCATGTTAGTCCTGGTGGGCATCTGGATCTTCTTCATGCGCCAGATGCAGGCCGGCGGCGGCAAAGCCATGTCCTTCGGCAAGAGCCGGGCCCGTCTGATGACGGAAAATACCGTCAAGA
>JAMCQY010000346.1 GCA_023381945.1 Deltaproteobacteria bacterium | reverse complement strand
TATCTACGGCAGTCCTCTTCCGTAGCAAACCTTTGTTCGAATTCAAGGATGGTTCGGGGATAATCTTCAACTGTCATCAACCCCTTTACTACATATAGTAGCAGGGAGAGTCAACCGGATACCCCTATTGATTTTTTATAAAGAAGGGAGATTTCTTAATGAGTAATTCTCTTTACCCCTTAAAAGGAAAGAGATGCTTAATTGATATACTTTCTTCGAAAAATAATTCTGTTGATAATCTATTAAAAAATCATGATAATTTAAATTATTTTAAGAATCAATTAGCTACTAATTTGCAACAGTGTGGGCTGACTATAATTCATGATCCCAATGAGGATTTTGATATAAATGTCATTATTGATTCTGTGATTCTAAAAAAGGAAAGACATACCGTAAAAGGAGTTTTATTAGGCGGAAGTATTGGGTGTAACTTTGCTAATCTGTCTAGCAGAATTATTGAGTGGTATTTTGTAATCTTATTTGGATTAATCGTTGGTGGGCTATTAGGTTCAAGGTTTGAATTTTTTGATATGAAGACTATAGGAAAGTTATTAATTAAAAACACAGGTGAGGATTTTATAAGCCACAAAACAGTATTAGGTTTTTCTGCAAGGAATAAAATAGGGTTAAAAATAGCATTAAAGAAAGCAGCAGAAACAATTTCTTACCGTATTAATGAAAAACTATTAAGTGTTTACAGATAATATCCGTAAAATAGATAATTTTTCCATTAGTTATAAATTCGTTTAATTTTATCATATGATTCATCATTTAAAAAGGTAAACAAAAAAGGCAGGCCCTCCCCCGGCCTGCCTTCACTGATTGCTCACTGCTGTATCCACTCTCCTTTAAGCCGTGGCCCCCTCCCAATGTGGTGATTGGAACCAGGGCGCTTGCCTCTCCCCGCTGCGAGCGGAGGGAATCCAGAGACGCCAATCCGCCTGCCGCCTCATCAGCAGTTGCATGAAGCTGTGATGCAATTCATGGCTGCCTTTGCCCACCTCCACATGTCCCAGCAGCGGCAGGCCCAACAGGGTCAGGTCGCCCACCGCGTCCAAAATCTTATGGCGCACGCATTCTTCCGGAAACCGGAAACCTTCCGGATTCAAAACTCCCAGTTCATCCAGGGCCACTGCGTTGGCCAGGGAAGCGCCCCGGGCCAGGCCCTTGGACTGCAAGTACTGAACTTCTTTAAGGAAGCCGAAAGTGCGGGCCGGGGCGATCTCACTTGCAAAACTCTCGGCGCGCAGCGGCACCGTATAATGCTGCCGCCGGATGAGCGGATGATCGAAATCGATGCTGTAGGTAATCCGGGGCACGCCGGGCCGGACTCTGATCCATTGCTCCCCGCGGCGCAATTCCACCGTTTCCCGCACCATGAGATAGGCCCGGGGCCAGGCGAGGCTCCGCAGCCCGGCCCTGCTGATCAGCCGGGCAAAGGGGGCCGCGCTGCCATCCATGATGGGTAACTCCGGTCCACTCACCTCGATCAGGGCATTGTCTATTCCGAGCCCCCCCAAGGCCGCCAGCAGGTGCTCAACCGTGGCCAGGGTCGTGCCGTTATCGCCCAAAGAGGTGGCCCGGGTGGTGTCCACCACACGGGAATAATGTGCCCGGATCTGCGGACGGTTCGGCAGATCGGTGCGGATAAAACGCAGGCCCTGATTGGCGGCGGCCGGATGGAGGGTGACGTCCACCCTTTTCCCGGAATGCAGGCCGATACCGCTGAAATTTAGAGACTGCGATAGGGTTTTTTGCCAGATCATAATTCTCCCCTCAACCCCATTGATGCAATCCCTATGCCGCGATGCGGCGGTGGCAAATTTGTTATAAACTGCCTGAAGATATTGATAATTTATTCCACTCTACCTGACCGATACCTTCCCGTTCCTATCTTTGTGGCAAAAAAACCACAAAAGCCTGCCTTTTGTCGCAAAAGCCCCACAAAAAGTAGGGGCGACCCGCCGGTCGCCCCTGCCTACTGGCTACCGGCTACTTATCACTCCGGCTCTATCGGCGGGTATTGCAGCCGGGCCCACCACTTGGGATCAATGTCCGGGAAGATATCGTCCCGCTCCCGGCAAAGCGACAGAAAATTCCAATCCTCCGAGGGCAGGTCCCGGGCCGAAGCATAACGCCGGGCCATGCCGGCCAGCCGGTTGAAGTCGTCATGATGCACCACCAGCCGCAGTTCGGCATAATCCCGGGCGGAAAAAGTGCTGATCAGGAACTGCCAGTCAGAAGCCTCCAGCAAGAACAGCGATCGGCCGCACTGCTTCAGGAGGTCTTGTAAGCGGGGGTCGGGGTCTTCGGCATAAAGCCTGGCCAACTCTTCCATCTCCTTTTCCGCCGGATAGATATGGCGCCAGGTCCAGTCGTTCATCTCGTTGAGCCAGATCCAGTGATAGCCGCCTTCTCCCCAGGAGCCTTCCGGCAGTTGGATGACGTGCCTGGGCGCCGCCTCTTTGAGAAGCTGGCTGCCGGGGCTCAGCTTCACTTGAGTATGGGCCTGAATCCGTTTCAGCACCTGGTAGACCCATTCCGGCCCTTCAAACCACCAGTGGCCCAGAAGCTCGGTGTCGTATGGCGCCACCACCATGCCGGGGCGTCCCTGCTGATCCCGGAATTCGCTGAGGATGCCGACGATCATCGAGACAAAGTGATCGGCCTGTTCATGAATCCGGGCATTGACCCATTCCGGGTGGTAAGGCGACTTATCGGCCAGATCGGCCTTGGCGCTGGTCACCTGCCAGTAACGCAGTCCGCCGGGATAGCGTTTTTTGTGAAAATCCAGGTAATTGCCGTCGCCGGGGTAGCCCCATTCACCGCTCCAGACCTGAAGCCCGGTCTTGGGGTCCCGGGTGAAGGCCGCCACCGGCCGTTTGGCCTCCGGGGCGGAACTCACCAGATAGACCTGGTAAGGCGACTTGTCCTGTTCTTCGGGCCGCTCCTGGTACTGGGAAGCGAAACGCTCCCAAAGGCGTTCCAGGGCCTCGAAACGATCCTTGTAGACTCCAATGGCCCGTCCGCCCTTAAGCAGATGGGAGTCGATGAAAAAGTAATCAATGCCATTTTCCGACAGGAACTCCTCCACCCCCTTGCGCAGCACCGGCTCCGTGGCCAGGTCGGACAGGGGGGGGGACCCATTCGTAGCGCGGCCGGTAGGCGCATTCCGGCAGCCAAAAGCCCTTGGGCTCCCGGCCGAAATGACGCTTGTAGGCGGCCACCCCCTGCTTTACCTGGGCCTGCACGCAGGTATCCCGCCCCAACAGCGGCAGATAGCCATGGGTGGCGGCCGAGGTAATCACCTCCAGGACGCCCTTATCCATCAGGCTCCGGAAGGCCTTCAACAGGTCCTCATGGAAATCCTCCCGGTAGGTCCGCTGCAATCCCTGGTAGTGGTCCACCCACATCTTGGCCACCCCGGTGAAATGCTTATCGCCCAATTTCTCAAAAGTTACCGCGTCATTCTGGGCGGCCTGAATCTTATTCTCCAGATAATCGTTGAACTCCCGCTTGAAAACCTCGGCCGCGAGCATCTCCGCCAGGATGGGGGTGATTCCCAGGGTCGCCCCGGAAGTCAAACCCTCGTCAGCCAGGCGATTGAAGACCTTCAGCAGAGGGATATAGGACTCCGCCGCGGCTTCGTTGAGCCAGTCCATGCCGTGGGGCCAGCGGCCGTGGCCGATGACGTACGGGAGGTGGGAGTGCAGCACAAAGGTGAAGTGTCCGAGTGGTTCGGGCATGGTTTTCCTCCTATGGTTATCCCCGGGCCGCCCCAAAAAGATGACCGGGGGCCGCATCGCTTTTCCTGCCTAAATAGTAATAAAGCTAAGACTGTTTTCTGCTGAGTCAATCTGGCGGACCGCCGGACCGCGGCACGATCGCAGTCCGCCGCTGCCGGTTAAAAGGAAATATAGGTCAGATGAATCTTATAAGCCAGGAAAAAAACTCTGAGGAAAGTGAGCCTCTTGCAAAAAGCATTTTTGTCATCCTGAGCGAAGCGAAGGATCTCGTATTTTCCCTTAATTATTCGAGATTCTTCGGTCGCTTCGTTCCCTC
>JAMCQY010000050.1 GCA_023381945.1 Deltaproteobacteria bacterium | reverse complement strand
CAAAACCAGCAACCCAAACCTTTGGTCTGGACGAAAACGGCTGACCAAATCCTTGAGAAACTTGAACCCCTCTATACAGGATGCCATTAATGGTAGTTAATTGAGAAACATACCACTAGCATCTTTCCAAGCTGCGCCGTTAACTCCGGTGGAATTACATCATGAACCACAAAGGACCCTCCCCCAACCGCGAAACCGCCCTGATCGAAGCCCTGGGCCGCAAGTTCGGCCCACCACCGCCGGGCGTGGCCTTGGGGATCGGCGACGACTGCGCCGCCCTGAGTCTGAACGGAGACGATTATCTGCTGTGGACCGTGGACACCCTGGTGGAGGGAGTCCACTTCAACCTGTCCTACATTACTTTGGCGCAACTGGGCTGGAAAGCCCTGGCCGTAAACCTGAGCGACATCGCCGCCATGGGTGGCGAGCCCGGCCAGGCCCTGTTCTCCCTGGGTTGGCCTCCGGAACGGGACCCCGGTGACGCCCTGGAACTGGCCGACGGCCTGGCCCAGGCCGCCCGGGAATTCAATGCTGCGATCATTGGCGGCGACACGGTGGCTTCACCGGGCAGGCTAACCTTGACCATCACCCTTACCGGCCGGGTGCCGGCCCGGCAGATGCTCAGGCGCGCCGGGGCGATGGCGGGGGACCTGATCTATGTCACCGGCGACTTGGGAGAAGCCGCAGCCGGCCTGGAGGTCCTTAGAAAGCATCCGGAATTGGACCCGGAGCTTAAGGAAGCCCTGATCAAGGCGCATCTGGCCCCCCACCCCCAATTAACTGCCGGCCGCCTCCTGGCTGCCGAGGGCCTGGCCACTGCGGCCATCGACACCTCCGACGGCGTGGCCTCGGATCTGTATCATATCTGCCGGGCCAGCAGGGTCGGCGCGGTGATCCCGGCGGCTGCGGTCCCCATCTCCCCCAGGGTGCTGGCCGCCGCCCCCTATTTGCCAGCCGATCCCCTGAAGCTCGCCCTGATGGGGGGCGAAGATTACTTGCTCCTCTTCACCGCCGGCCGGGACATGGTGCCCCACCTGGCCCCGGCTTTTCACCGGGCCGGGCTGCACCCGCCCCTGCTCCTGGGAGAGATTGTGGCAGGGGACCGGGTCTCCCTGGTCACCCTGGATACCGAAGTGGACATTTCCGGGGCCGGCTTCGACCATTTCCGCCTTGACCTGACGACCAATTCAATTTAGCATGCTATAATTGGCCGATAAAATTTATCAAAAGGACCTGACTCTACACCATGCCCCAGATTAATCCTGAGCGACCTCTGAAAGTCTGCCATACCTGCCGTCATTGGATTTATAAATACAAAGGACTATGTGAACGGCTCGGCCAGGGGGTCGGCAAGTTCTGGCACTGCGAAGGTTGGACGGAGGCCGGGACGGAAAAACCCGGAACCAAATCCTAGCCTTCAAGAAAACCGCCTGACCTCTGACAATTTAAGCCCTGTGAAAGATAAGCGGAATTATGAAGAATTCTTTACGCCTCAAAGCCTGGCTGGTGATGCTGCTGCTTGCTTTATTGCCGGCCGTAGCTTACGCCCAAGAACATGAGGCCCTGGTCCAGGAACTGTACATCAAGTCGGGGTTGGAAAAGCAGATGCGGGACCTTCCTGCCTCCCTCCAGGCCGGTCTTGACCAGCCGCCCATAACCGGGGATCGTCTCATCAAACCTGACCAACAGGTCATTATGCTAATGAAGGCCCTGGCTCCGGAGGCCTTCGCCCCGGAGCTGCTTAAGGAGGAGATTCTCCCTGAATTTAGGACAAAGCTTACCGCTGGCGACCTGAAAACCATCCTGAAATGGCTTAACTCACCCCTGGGAATTAAATGCACCCGACTGGAGGAAGACGCCTCAACCCCTGAGGCCTATATTGAGACAAAGAAGTATGGGGAAAGCTTAAAAACGTCCCCTCCGACCGCGCAGCGTCTGCGGCTCATCCAGAAGTTCGATGCTGCGGTTCAGGCCACCAAAAACTCGGTGTCTACATTTATCAACATCCAGACTGCTGTGTCGCTGGGTATCAACGCCAGCCTGCCATCGGAGCAGCAGCAATCGCTCGCCGATATCCAGCGCGAGATCAATCAATCCCGTCCTGAAATCGAAGCAAACATGAAGTTGGAAACGTTGGTGTCCTTGTTGTACACCTACAGGAATTTAACCGAGGCTGAAATTGGCCAATATATTAAATTCGCCGCAACAAAGGCCGGGGTAAAATACCGTGTAGTAACTGACAACGCCTGGGAAAAGGCGTTGATCAAAGGCGGAATCAGGTGGGGAAAGGCTGTCGGTGAGGCTATGAAACAGGTGGATAGCCAGGCTGATATCTAGCCGCCACCAAGTAATTTAGACCGGAGGGGCCAGCCATGCAGGAAGTCGCCTTTAACGCCCTGGTGCACGGGGTTTACGTGGTCACCACCCTTCTAGCGGACGTGGTTAACGGCATGACCGCCTCCTGGGTCTCCCAGGTTTCCCTGAAGCCTTTAATGGTCATGGTTTCCGTGGCGCCGTCCCGCTATTCGCATGACCTCATCAAGAAAAGCGGCATCTTCGCCATTAATGTCCTGGGCCGCGACCAGGCGGACTTGGGCAAACGCTTTGGTTTCAAGAGCGGCCGCCAAGTGGATAAATTCGCCGGCCTGGAGTGGATCACCGCGACCACCGGAGCCCCTATTCTGCCCCAGGCTTTCGCTTACCTGGACCTGAAGCTCAAGGACACCTTTCCGGCCGGGGACCATACCCTGTTTGTCGGCGAAGTGGTGGCCGCCAAAATCCAACACCCCCAGGCTCAATCCCTGGTCTTTAAAAAAAGTGATTTTTTCTGAGGTTTGCCGCTTGTGAAACTTGCCACTTGAGCTTTGCTTGGCCCGGCGCCCCCTCCTGCCGCGCCTAAAAAAGCATTTGACTTTAATTAATTTTCAGTCTAAAAGTGTTCTTGATACTTCTTAATCCTGGAAGCTACTTTTTCAAGGATGAGAATGACTGCCACTGGGATGTGGGTGGGGGAAATGGTCAACATCGGGGAGGCAGGCAGGATCTGCCTCAACCAGGAACGGCTCGGGGCTTGCGAAAAAATTACTTGGTGGGAATGGGATACCCTTCGGGGTGAGTGCGTCAATTCTCAGTACCACATCTGCCCGCTCTTTAGGGAGCGGCTCTTCAGCCAGGGAGCGCAGTCTACAGTGCTTCAGCCTGGAGTGCAGCCGTCTTCAGGCGCCGGGTTAGCTGGTCCGCCTGGCGCAAAGGCTGGGGAATCCGGTACTTCGTAACACAGCCCAAGGTAATGGCCCGGCTCTCCTCCAAGGTGATCAAATGCCCGGGGGAAAGGTAGAGGGGCCGTATGCCCTTTTGGGTCCGCAGAATCAAACCCACCGTTATTCCCTGATATACTAAGGGACTGCCTGCTCCGGCCATGAGCGCCGGTTGTTCGCCTACGCCCACCAGACGGCTCTTGGCCGCACCGATGGCCGGCAACTTCAACACCAGGCCCAGATGTGAGGCCAGGCCCAATCCCCGGGGATGGGCAATCCCCTGGCCGTCCACCAAAACCACGTCCGGATGATTTTTCAGCTTGCCGAACGCCTCTGCCAGGATGGGCACCTCCCGGAAGCTGAGGAGGCCGGTGCGGTAGGGAAAGGGGCTTTCGCCCGCAGCCGTCGCCTCTTCCAATAATTCTAATTCCGGATAGCTGTAGACTGCGATGGCCCCGAAGATCTTACGGTCGGCCCGGTCGGTGATGGCATCGGCCCCGGCCACCAGCCGGGGCGGTCGCGGCAGAGGTTGCAGCCGCACCCGATGGCGCAGCTCTTCCTGAACAGCGATTGCCTCCTGATAGGTCTTGGGCCAGGAAGAAAGCAGGTCTTCATCCATCCTTACTTTTGCCCGGGAATGGGCCCGCCGGTTTCCAAATCAGCCTTTTCAAGACTTTGGCGGAGTTCCACCAGCCGCTCCAGACCCACTCTAATCAGCCCCCGCTGCGGCCGGTCCAAGTCAATGATCACCACGATCACGGCGGCAATGAGCACGCAAGTCACCATAGTAACCATAAAATTCCGCCGTCCCGCCAACCCG
>JAMCQY010000173.1 GCA_023381945.1 Deltaproteobacteria bacterium | reverse complement strand
GCGGGCGTCATCGACCCTACCAAGGTCACCCGCTACGCCATCCAGAACGCCGCTTCGGTGGCCGGACTCCTCATCACCACCGAAGCCATGATCGCCGAGAAACCCAAGAAAGAAGCCCCGATGCCCCCGATGCCCGGCGGCGGGATGGGCGGCATGGAAGGGATGTACTAAAAGACCGGAGACGGGGGACCGGGAACCGGAGTTTGCTGGTTGCTCTTGTCCTTCGCCCTCTGTCTCTGTATTTAAATTCCATCAGAAAGGAAATTGTCGGGGCGGACCCTGGGTCCGCCCCTTTTTGTCATTAGAATATTTACTTGCATGCGTGGGCCAGGCCTTTGCCTTGCACCTCCGAAAAACATCCCTAGCTTACTGCTTATCTACGGCTCGTGTTCTCTTGTCTTCCATCGTCCGCATCTCTTTAGATAATCGGCCTAGATTAATAGTTGGAGGGAAAATTTATGAAAAGATTGACGGTAACAGGAATGTTTCTGTTGAGCATCGCGGTTTTTTCGGGACCGCTGTCTTTGGCCTGGGCTGCCGCCGATTTTTCCAAGGTCGATGGCATCTTAGGGGCCAAGGGGCAGATGCAGGAGGGAGCCTGGGTGGTGCGCTTTCCGCGCAATGACTTAAAGGTCAGGATCAACGGCGAAGACATACCCACGGCCGAGGGCTTTGGGGGGTGGGTGGCCTTCAAAGATATGGGCAAGAAAACCATGGTCATGGGTGACCTGGCGCTTTTGGAAGAGGAGGTCAATCCGGTGATTTCCGCCCTGCAGGGTGGCGGCCTGCAGATCACCGCCCTGCACAACCATTTCCTCCATGAGCAGCCTCGGATTATGTTTATGCACCTTGAAGGTGCGGGGAATAAAGAAAGCCTGGCGACCGGTATTCGACAAGCGCTAAGCCAAACCGGACTGACCAAGAGCGGGGCGCATGCTCCGGCAACTATTCCCGGGGTTGCGCCTCCACCAAGCCCTGGGGCCACATCTGCATCTGCGCCAGCGGCTGCCCCTGAGGCTAAGCCTCAAACCTCCCCAGCCCTCGAAAGTGCACCTGCGGCCGCTTCCCGCGCGAATCTGGACACCAAGCGCTTGGAGGAGATCATCGGGCATCCCGGCCAATTAACTGGTGAGGTGTTCAAAATCACCGTGGGCCGCAAAGGTTTTAAGATGCAGGGCATGGAGCTCACTTCAAGTCAGGGGCTCAATTCCTGGGTGGCCTTTGTGGGCGCCAAAGACCGGGCGCACGCGGCCGGGGATATCCTCATGACCGCCAAGGAGGTCAACCGGGTGATTAAGACCTTGCGGGCCGGCGGCATTGAGGTAGTGGCGGTGCATAACCATATGCTGACGGAGGCGCCTAGAGCCTTCTTCCTGCACTACTGGGGCACCGGCCCGGCCGAAAAATTGGCCCAGACCGTACGCGCCGCCTTTGATGAGGTCAAAGCCCCAGCTAAATAAATGGAAATGGAGTTGGCAGTTGAATGAATAGTGGCGGCTCAATGGGCCGCCTTTTTTGTTCAAAATAAATGAAAATTCAGATATATAAGATCATAGGATATCAAGTCTTTGACTATGAGGTAGCCCCATGAAAAAAAGGCAGCTTACCGCCATTATTGAACGCGAAGGCGACGGCTATGTAGCCCTGTGCCCAGAGCTGGATATCGCCAGCCAGGGAAATACCGTCGGGGAAGCGAGAGAAAATCTTCGGGAAGCCTTGGAATTATTTTTTGAGTCCGCTTCTGCAAAAGAAATCCAGGAACGTCTTCACGGCGAGGTCTATGTTACTCAGGTCGAGGTAGCTGTTGGGTAGACTGCGAGTTCTTTCCGGACAAGAAGTCTGTCAAATTTTGTTAACAGACGGCTTTGTCGAAGTTCGCCGACGCGGCAGCCATATAATCATGCAAAAAATGCTGACTGACGGCACGATTACTGTCCCAGTTCCCGACCATGCAGAACTGAAAATCGGCACCCTTAAGTCAATCATCCGACAATCGGGGATTGCTCGCAATAAATTCGAATCCTAAGCCAACCAAACTTTAAAGACTGGGCATCCCCCACCAATAAATAGGGCGACCTGGCGGGCTGGACTACTTCAAATCCCGGCGGCTTCGAGGGCCAGCTGGTAGAATTTTTGGGAATATTCCTTGACCATGCGGCGGGCGCTGAAGGCGGCGCCGATGCTCTTCATGGACTCTTTCATCTTCTTCACCCAGTCCACGGGAATGCCGTCAATGTTCATCTTATAATACAAGGGCACTATTTCCTGTTCCAGGAGGGTGTAAAGCGCTTCGGCGTCAGCCGCGTCGGAGCTGGCGGTCTCGCCGCCGCCAAAGGCCCAGCCGTTATGGCCGTTATAGGCTTCCGGCCACCAGCCGTCCAGGATGCTGAGGTGGAGGGTGCCGTTGATGGCGGCCTTCATGCCGCTGGTGCCGCAAGCTTCGAGAGGAGGCCGGGGGTTGTTGAGCCAGACGTCCACCCCGTGGACCAGGTATTGGGCCAGCAGTTCGCCGTAGTCCTCCACAAAAGCGATGCGGCCGCCCAGTTCCGGGTCCCGGGCGAGGTTGAAGATGCGCTGCAGGATGAGCTTGCCGGGGTCATCGGCGGGATGAGCCTTGCCGGCGAAGACGAGCTGCAAGGGGCGAAGGTGGTCGTTAAGAAGCTTTTTCAGGCGCTCCAGGTCATTAAAGATCAGATCGGCCCGCTTATAGGTGGCAAACCGCCGGGCAAAGCCGATGGTCAGGATCGAGGGGTCCAACAGGGCGCCGCCCACCACGATATTGGCTAAACCCACTTTTTCTTCCACCCAGCGCAGCCGGGTCTGCTCCCGGACATAATTGACCAGCTTTATTTTTTGGCGATAATGCAGGGACCAAAATTCTTCATCCGGAATGTCATCCACTACCGTCCAGGTTTCCGGATCGTCATGGTTGTCCAGCCAATGGGCATCTTCCACACACTGGTTGCAGCGGAGCCTGACCTTGGCCTCGACCCAGGTGGGCACGTGCACCCCGTTGGTGATGTGGTCAATGGGAACCTGCTCCACCGGCAAGTCGGGCCATAGGGACTGCCACATGCGGCGGGAGACCTCGCCGTGCTTGCGGCTGACGGCATTGTGATATTGTGAAAGCCGCAAGGCAAAGGCGGTCATGTTGAAGCCGGCGCCGGGGGGATCGGTGGGGGAGGCTCCCAATTTGAGAAAATCCTCCCGGCTCAGGGATAACAGCGGGTAGCAATGACAAATATATTTGTCGATCAGTTCGACGGGAAAAACGTCATGGCCTGCGGGCACCGGGGTGTGCGTGGTGAATACCGAGGTTGCTCGCACCTGCTGCCTGGCTGCTTCGAAGTCCATGCCATCTTCCACCCTCTCCCGGATGCGTTCCAGCAGGGCAAAGGCGGGATGGCCCTCATTCATATGCAGGATGGAATGCTTGATGCCCAGCTTAGCCAACATTTCGCTGCCGCCGATGCCCAGAACGATTTCCTGAAGAAGCCGCTGCTCCTGGTCGCTGATATAGAGATGGTCCGAGATGCGGCGGTGGGCCGGGTCGTTGATTTCCAAGTCGGTATCCATCAGATAGAGCGGGATGCGGCCGACCATGACCTGCCAGACCTCCACATAGATAGGAGGGTCGGTGAAGGGCACCCGGACCACCAGCTTTTTGCCCTGATCGTCTAATACCCGGTTGATGGGAGCGGCATCGCGATCCAGGAGTTCATCCACGGTCTCCTGCCAGCCGTCGGCGTTAATGCGCTGGCGTACATAGCCTTCCGGATACATGAACCCCACGGCTCCCAGGTCGCTGCACTCTTTGACGTGGTCCCCGGCCAAGAAGCCCAGGCCACCCGCATAAAACGGCAAGGAACGGTGAAGGCCGTACTCCAGGGAAAAATAGGCGATGGGGTAGCATTCAGCCGCGGTGACGTTTTCCGTAAACCAGCAAACCTCATTCTGGGTTTCCCGGCGGAATTCGGCCAGCGCTTCGTCTAAATACCGCAGATATTCCGGGGTGCCGGCCTTGGCCTCCAGAGTGGCCGAAGGCAGCATTTTTAGCAGCTTTACCGGGTTATGGCCGGATTCCTTCCAGGCCATGCGATCCAGTCT
>JAMCQY010000384.1 GCA_023381945.1 Deltaproteobacteria bacterium | reverse complement strand
CGGATCTGAAACAGGAACTTTTTGAGGAATATTGCCAGTTTATCCATGAAGACCGGCACCTGGAAAAAGAATTGGTGCAGCAGGAAATCGAGCAGTTGGAAAGCCGGGCCCCGGGCTTCCAGGGCGAGATGAATCTAAGTGAAATCAAGCGGGAATTGTCGATGTAGCACGGCTGCCGTTTACGTTAAAAGATATGAAGGGGCGGTTTTTAAACCCGCCCCTTTTTCTTTTTTGGGAGCGGCGTATTCTTGCTCGTGCCCTGTTCAGGCCCCGGCCTCCTTCGGAGTGCTTTCGGGCTTGACATTTACCTGGATGGCGATGTCCGGCGCCAGGAAGGTCTTTTGATAAATGCGTAAGAGCGATAAGAGAAAGGAGAGGATCAGCGGCCCCAGGATGAAGCCGATCATGCCGAAGTAGGTGATGCCTCCCAGGATGGAAAAGAGGATCAAGATGCTGGGGGTTTCACCGCCCCCTTTGACGATAATGGGCTTCAGCACGTTGTCGATGACGCTCACTAACACCCCGCCCCAGATGATCAGGCCGATGCCCGCTCCGATGTGTCCGCTAAAGAGGAGATAGATGGCTGCTGGCCCCCAAATGATGGCGCTGCCCACAATCGGGATTACCGCGGCCGGAATCATCACCGTTCCCCAGAAGGCGGGTTGGGATACCCCGAAGATTAGAAAACCCACCCCGCCAAGAATCCCCTGGATAAAGGCGACGATCACCGTGCCCCAGAGGGTGGCCTTGATGGTCGCCTCCGTCTCCCGGAGAATCTCCTCATTATGGGCGGCCTCCAGAGGGGAGAGCTTCATCAGTTCATTGATGAAGGCGTCGCCCTGGAGAAACATGAAGAAGGCGATGAACAGCACCAGCAGCAGGTCAAAAAAGAAGTAAGTAAAGCCCTTGATCAGCCCGACGGCATTGGTATAGATAAAGGCGCTGGCCTTGCCCACCGCCGTCTGGACGATCTGAGCTAAATCAATCTCTCCCGGAGGCAGCGGCAGGTCCAGGTGGACCAGGTAATTCTTTAGGGCCTCGATTTTGACGGTAATCCAGGGCCAGATCTGACCGCTTTGCATGTTCTTGGTTACGTGGCTGGAAAAATCCAGGGCCTGGGTGGCGATGATGCCCATCAGGCTGAAGAGCGGGACCAGGATGACCAGCAAGAGAATTAAGCAGGTGATAGCTGAGGCCAGGGTCCGGTTCCGCACCAGGCGGACAAGAGCGAGAAAAAGAGGCCGGGCGGTGAAGAACAGCACCAGGGCCATGAAGATATCCAGCAGATAGGGCTTGATGATCAGATAGGCGTAGTAGAGCACCAGAAGGGTGATAGCTCCGAAGAACAGCCGGGCGAAGTGGCTGGGGAAAGCCCCCTTGCCCTCCGTGGGCAGAAAAAAGGGGCAAATTTCTTTCGGAGCGGGACACACGGGTCCCTCTGGTTTTCCGGTGCCCGGCTCAGGCGGAGCAGTCGCCGGAATATTAACTTTGGACTCTTCCATAAGGCATCCATTTACCCTTTGCCCTAAATATACGGGAAAAAGAAGGGCTTGGAAAGATGAAAAGGTGAAGCCCCAACTGTACAATGCTTTGAGAAGCCCTCAAGATAGCCGAAAAAATGGACCAGGACCTATCGCAAGACCTCATCCCATTATGATTGTCATCCTGAGCGTAGCGAAGGATCTAGCTTGTCCATGTAGACATCGGCATAAAGGTCAGGCCCTTATGCTGACGGCAAATTCGCAGGGGCGCACCCAGGTGTGCGCCTTCATAGGGGCGGACACGCGGGTCCGCCCCTACAAAAATTGCCGCGTGGTTGGAGGGGGTCAATTAGAATTTTAAGTCAGGGCTTGCGGGTGAAGAGAGGAATCCCTTGGACGACGGTGCAGGTGATGAAATACGGGAAGTCCGGCTCTCTGATGGTGTAGCGGCTTCGCATGGGGCCGAGGGCTATAGGGGGGCGAAGCTGGAGCTTCGCCGGAAAATGGCGTTCCCAAGCTGGAGCTTGGGAACGAGGTTAAAAACCCTCATTATGGCAGACCAGGGTGATGTCCGAGATAGTTATGGTAAATCAGCCCTTCTTGTCAATTTAACCGCCATAACCATTTGTGGATTTTCTTTAGGTAACCCTGTAATTCCATAAAATTATCCTGTACCTTTCCAGATAATTTTAGATGGAATTTTTTAAGCGGTCCAAAAATAGAGAAAGGTTGACCAGCATAATGTATCACTTCGATATCAGCATTTAATATTTGATTTTCGACATTACAAGAACCTAAATAATAATATGCTGAGTCTCCCCCAAAAATACGATTCGTTTCAAAAATTACAACACCTGCGCCAAAACTTTGCAAATTTGATACAAATTCCGCTGACCATAATGCTTCTAACATTATTTTATCCTCCACTTATTAATTAGCTACACCTGCTAAACCCGCAACTCCTACACACCAAACACCCGCCTTCCGGCTCAATTGTGCCGCCGCAGTCGGGGCAGGTGGCCATGGCTTCGGCTTGGGGGGCGGGAGTGTCTATCTGGGCCACGCTGGCCAGGACCTTGGAGATGGCGTCGGGGCAGGAGAGCACCTGGCTGCCGTTCTGCCAGCAGGGGTTGGGGCAGCGGATGCCGGTGATCTTTTTAATGACGGATTCGATGGTGACGCCGGAGCGCAGGGCCAGGGAAATGAGGCGGCCGGTGGATTCGATCTGGGAGGAGGCGCAGCCGCCGGTCTTGCCCATCTGGGCGAAGACCTCGCAGAAGCCCAGGTGGTCCCGGTTCACCGTGACGTAGAGCTTGCCGCAGCCGGTGGCGATGGCTTCGGTGACGCCGGTGGTGCGCGCCGGCCGGGGCCGGGGGGTGATGTAGGTGAGCTTGGCCGGTTGGGCCGCGGCGCCGCCGAAGCTCAGGACCTGTTCGTCCCGGCTGCCGTCCCGGTAGATGGTGACGCCCTTGAGGCCCATCTCGCAGGCCGACAGGTAGACCTGGCGGACGTCGTCGGCGGTGGCCTGGCGGGGGAAGTTCACCGTCTTGGAGACCGCGTTGTCGGTGTATTTCTGGAAGGCCGCCTGGATCTTGATGTGCCAGAGGGGCGAGGTCTCGTGGGCGGTGACGAAGAGGCGCCGCACCTCCTGGGGAATTTCCTGGATCTCCCGGATGGAGCCGGTCTGGGCGATGCGCTTCATGAGTTCCGGCGAATAGAAGCCGCCGCTTTTGGCGATGGCCTCGAAATAGGGGTGCACCTCCACCATTTCGGTGCCTTCCATGACCCGGCGGACGTAAGAGACCGCAAACAGGGGCTCGATGCCTGAAGAGCAGCCGGAGATGATGCTGATGGTGCCGGTGGGGGCGATGGTGGTGGTGGTGGCGTTGCGCATGCGGCCCAGGCCGTTGTTGGCAAACTTGCTGCCGTCATAGGCCGGGAAGTTGCCGCGGGTATCGGCGAGACGCGCGGAGGCGAGGCGCGACTCATCGCGGATAAAGGCCATGACCCGCTCGGCTACCGCAACTGCCTCCTCTGAGTTGTACTGCACGCCCAGCTTCAGGAGCAGGTCGGCAAAGCCCATGACCCCCAGGCCGATCTTGCGGGTCTCCAAGGTGCGCGCCTCGATCTCCGGCAGCGGGAATTTGTTGGCATCAATGACGTTATCCAAGAAATGGACGGCGGTGTGCACCATGTCCGCCAGTTTGGGATAATCGACCTGACCGTCCTTGACCGCCGCGGCCAGGTTCAGCGAGCCCAGGTTGCAGGACTCGTAAGGCAGCAGGGGCTGCTCGCCGCAGGGGTTGGTGGCCTCCACCTCGCCCAATTGGGGTACGGGATTGCCGCGGTTGACCGCGTCCAGGAAAATAATGCCGGGCTCGCCGGTGGACCAGGCGCTCTGGACGATGAGGTCGAAGAGGACGGCAGCCTTGACCTTGCTCACCTCTTTGCCGGAGCGGGGATTGACCAGGGGGAAGGGCTTATCCTCACTCACCGCCTCCATGAAGGCGTCGGTCAGGCCCACGGAGATGTTGAAGTTGGTGAGGCGCTTGGTGTCGTTCTTACAGGTGATGAACTTTTCGATATCCGGGTGGTCCACCCGCAAGATACCCATGTTGGCGCCGCGGCG
>JAMCQY010000089.1 GCA_023381945.1 Deltaproteobacteria bacterium | reverse complement strand
GCAAAGACCATGGCCCGGAAAATTTGGCCATCTTGCGCCACCTGGCGACCAACATGCTTAAACGGGAAAACTCCCTAAAGGGGGGCATTCAAACCAAACGCCTCAAGGCCGCCTGGGACCATGCTTATCTGCTCAAAGTTCTTACAACGTAATTTTTACATGCGATTGCCCTGGGCAGGCTATTTTTCTCTCCGGAAACTGCCTGGTAAAAGGCCGGGGGGGCCGGGGGCTGGAAAAACATAAGGTTAGGGACCAGAGGGTTTTCTGACCCCTGACCCCTAATCTCTAACCCCTATCTTTTTAACTCAGGAACATTCTCAGGGCTTCCTGCTTCAGGCGCCGGAATTCTTCCTCCACCTGGCGCAGCTGCCTCTGACGCAGGGCGTGCCTGATCTTGCGCACCGTTTCATCCAGGCTCAGAGGCTTGTACACAATGTCCACCTGTTCATAATAGACGACGTGCTGGACCTGGGTCCGATGTTGCACCATGATGATGAAGCGGGTGCCGGGATGATGGGAATGGACATGCTCCATGAGTTGCTGGTATTGCGGCTGCTTGAGGTCGATGATGATGAGATCGTAGGGGCACTGCTCAAGGGCCTCCAAGGCCTCGGTTACGGAGTTTACCATGGTTAACGCATCGTAACCGCAGAGTTTGATGACGGAGGCGAGAAATTCCCGGACCCAATCCTCAGCATCCACCACCAGGATGCGCGACCGGCAAACGGTGTCCTCGGCCATCATTGGGGCCTCCTTGATGGAATCATTAATTTAATTTACTCACAAATTGCCCGCCTGGCAAGCGTAGAGCAAGATTTTTAGCAGGGCCGCCCGGCCCACTGATCCCGGGAGGTTCTGAATTGGCGACTCCAGGTTTGCCCCTGTCACAGGGTTGGAATCAAGATCTCCTCTTCCGGGTTGATGGTGTTCATCACCAGGCCGGTCATCACCTTGGGATAGAAGTAAGTGGATTTCCGGGGCATGGTGAGGCCGGCGGAGGCGACTTCCTGCACCTGTTCTATACGGGTGGGGTTAAGAATAAAAGCCAGGCGGGCCTCCCGCCGGGTAATCGCGGCCACTACCTCACTGAGCTTGCTGGAATATTTGAAGGTGTCCTGGTCATCCAAGGCCTTGGCGTCCAGTCCCAGGATCTTTTCGAAAATCAAATAATTGAGCACTGCCACGTCCAGTTGGGCCAGGGCCGGATGCATCTGCCGGGCCAACTGGTTTTGCCGTACTCCAGGCCGCATCTTCATGAGCCAGGCTTTGCGGCCGAAGCCGAGGAGGATAAAGGCGGACTCTTGCGGCGGGGTCTCCGCCAGAGTTTGCTGGAGGAAATCTTCATAGTCCTCGCCGAACTCTGCGGGCGTGGGCAGCGAGATGATTTCGAAGCACTCCTTCAGGCGTCCCAGGACCCTGGCTTCGTCCAGGTGCTTCACCCGGGGTCCGCCCAGCAGGCGGTGGGCCATGAGGATGACCAGGTCCGGGTCGAAGATATTGGACAGATACATCAGGGTATAGTTGAAGGCTGCCTGGGGCGGCGCCTGAGGATACTGTTGTTTCAAGAGTTTCTGGTAGTTCAGCGAGGTCTCGTAGCGGTGGTGGCCGTCGGCAATGAACAAGTCCATATCAGTCATAGCCCGGTGCGCCGCCTGGATCGCCGCGGGATCGGTCACCGCATAAAGGCGCTGATGATATCCCAGGGTGTCGTCAAAGTCCTCCAGGGGCGCCTTTGGCAGGGCGCCCCGCAAGGCCGTCAAGACCCGATGTTCCGGATCGGGATAAAGGGAAAAGATGGGGGAGAAATGGGCCCCGGCCTGTTTAAACAACTCCAGGCGGTCGGCCTTGGCCGCCGAGAAAGTCTGCTCGTGGGGCTTAATGGCCCCGCCGCTCAAAGGCTCCAGGCGCACCAGGGCCGCCAAGCCTTTGCGGGTGTGCTTCTGTCCCTCGATCTCAAAGTCGGTCTCCCAATAATAAAAGGCCGGCTTCGGGTCCCGCACCAAGACCTCTTCCCGCTGCCACTGCCGAAACAGGGCGGCCGCCCTGGTATAGCGGTTCTGCAACCGGTCGTCCCCAGGCAGGGGTTGGGGCAGGATCAGTTGGACCATATTATAGGGATTCCGGGCGGCGAAGGCTTCGCGTTCCTCCGGCTTGATCACGTCATAGGGCGGCGTCACTACTTCGCTCAGCTTCGGCGCCTTGACGGGATTATAATGCAGCCCCCGGAATGGGGCGACTAATGCCACTGCGTCGTCCTCCTGTTTGGCTTACTCCAAAAAGTTAATTTATCACCCTGATGATGGGCAAGCAAGAGGCCGAGGCACAAATCTCGCATTTCCCCGGGAAACCCGGCCAGCCTGTCTCAAAAAAAACCTTGACCCCCCGGCCATGCCGGGTTATAAATTTTGAATTAATCTTGATTAAGGGATGGGCGTATGCGCATGACCCCTTCGCAGTTTCGGAGGGGTTATAAGGTTACGGGGCAAAACATATGGGGCGCTAGGCCTCCTTCCTCGTGCTCTCCGAACCGTTGCCGGGGCCCTTACCTTGCTCTCCCCGGAAGTGAAGATTATTTCCGGGGCCGCGCCGCTTATTGCGGCGCAACTGGTATGCCTGCCGGTTATAACCCCGGTGACGCTTAAGCTTGTGCGAGGAGGACGGACTATTGAAACAAATGGTGCCTGCCTTTGGTCAGCATCTCACCCTGGATGGCTATGGCTGTGGTTATGAACAGCTGACGAACCTGGACCTCATCTATCAATTCCTGGATCAATGTCCCGATATGATCCATATGACCAAGATCATGCCCCCTCATGTTTTTAAGTATCATGGCAAAGTTCCGGAAGATTGGGGTGTATCCGGATTTGTCATCATTGCCGAAAGCCATATCAGCATTCACACCTTTCCCGAACGGCGCTATCTCAGCTTGGACATCTTTTCTTGTAAAGAGTTCGACCACGACCAAGCGATAGCCTACGTCACCGAACTTTTCGGCATTACCCGCCATGAGAAGAATCTTTTGGACCGCGGCCTGGAATTCCCCCGGGACATACCATCCGTTGAACATCATATTCGTCAGGAGCGAGGGCAGCTTAGAGGCTAGGCATGGACGAGGCCGAGAGTAGCTCCCCCGGCTTTTTTACGCGCCTCCGGCACCGGCTCAGGGGCCGGGCGGCCATTGAGCAGCCGGAAGATTTCGAACGCGAAATTACAAACATCATCGTCGAAGGCGAAGAGCGGGGCCTCATCACCCGGCAGGAAGGCGAACTCATCGAGTCGATCTTTGAGTTCAAGGACACCCTGGTTCGGGAGATCATGGTGCCCCGCCTGGAGATGGTGGGGGTGGAAAAACACACCCCCCTGAACCAGATCGTCAGCCTGCTGCTCGAAAGCGGCCATTCCCGCCTGCCGGTCTTTGCCGGCGATATCGACCATATCAAGGGCATCCTCCTGGCCAAGGACCTGCTGGTCTTCTGGCAGACCCCGGAGGACACCTGGGACCTGACCCGGGTCCTGCGTCCCCCCTACTTCGTGCCGGAAAGCAAAAAGATCAGCGATCTCCTGCGCGACCTGGTGGAGCGCAAGACCGCCATCGCCATCGTCATCGACGAATATGGCGGCACCGCCGGCCTCATCACCCTGGAAGACATCTTAGAGGAGATCGTCGGCGAAATTTACGACGAATACGACCGCCTGGAACCCCGCCTGGTGCCCCAGGAGGACGGCTCCGTCCTGGTGGACGCCCGCCTGGATGTTGAACTGCTCCTGGAGCACTTCGATCTTCCCCGCCCGGAAGGCAAATTTGAATCAGTGGGCGGCCTGCTGATCCACGAACTGGGCCGCGTCCCCCAAGTCAATGACCAGGTGCGCATCGGCCCTCTGGAACTAACCGTAGTCGAAGCCGACGAACGCCGTGCCAAGCAGGTCCGGGCCCTGATGATCTCCCCCGAAGCAGAGCCTGCTGCAGAATGACGGTAGGGCTATGGGCGGGAAAGAGTTAGCGCATCCCGCCTACTTTTCACTTTCCCGAGTTGCACTTGGGAAAAGGTGGGACAGGCGAGGGCGGCTGTACTACATAAACCGTCAATTTCAACTGATCACTGACCACTGTTTTTCTGACCCCTAGCCCATAATCCCTAGCCCCTTTTATTTGCCCCTGACTCCTAATCCGTCTATAATGCACGAATGAACAAGCGCCTTCATCTCGGACATCTCGTCGCCGCCCTGCTCTCCGGGCTCCTGCTGGCCCTGGCCTTTCCCAAGTGGGACCTGACCTTGCTTTTGTTCGTCGCCCTGATCCCGTTGTTTTGGGCAGTAACCGGCAGATCGCTCAAAGCGGCCTTCGGTCTGGGATTTCTCGCCGGAATGGCTCATTATGTGACTCTGCTTTATTGGATCGTTTACGTCACCCACGTCCATGGGTTCTTACCCCTGCCATTATCCATCGGCATCCTGCTGTTGCTGGCCGCCTATCTCAGTCTCTACCCGGCCCTGTGGGCCCTCGGGGTCAGTTGGGGCGCCGCCCGGGGCTTAAGCCCGATCTGGTGGGGGCCGGCCCTCTGGGTCACCCTGGAATTCGGCCTGACCTACATCATTAGCGGCTTTCCCTGGGAACTCCTGGGCAACGGCCTGGTACCGCATCCCATCTTGCTTCAGGTTGCAGACCTCACCGGGGTTTACGGCCTCTCGTTTCTGCTCGTCTTGATCAACGCCTGCCTTTGGCGTTTCCTTAGCTTCCCCAGGACCCGGCGCAGCAACCGTTATCCCTACGCCATGGTGGTATGCCTGATCCTGCTCGCCTGGTTGGGTTATGGCTACTTTCGCCTGGGTGAGATTCAAAAGCTCGAGGCTCAGAGCCCGAAACTCAAAGTGGCCGTGGTTCAGGGCAATATTAAACAAGGGGATAAATGGAAAAAGGAGATGGTCCAGGCCACCCTGGACCGCTATGCCGAACTCACCCGGAGAATTGAAGGAGCCCAACTCATCGTCTGGCCTGAGACCGCGGCGCCTTTCTTCTTCCTGCGCACCGGGGACCTGTCGGCCCAGGTCCAGACCATTGCCAAAGAGAGCGACGCCTCCCTCCTCTTCGGCGCCCCAGCCTGGGAGCTTGCCGGCGACACTGAATCTTATTTCAACCGGGCCTACCTCCTCTCCCCTAAGGGCGAGGTTTTGGGATATTACGATAAAGCCCACCTGGTGCCTTTCGGCGAATATGTCCCCCTGCGGCGCTATCCCCCCTTTTCCTGGGTTGGCAAGATGGTGCCCATGGTGGGGGACTTTGCCGAGGGGCCGGTGGGAGCCACGGTCAGCCTCCCGGACGGTACCGCCCTGGGGCCACTGGTTTGCTATGAATCCATCTTTCCTAATCTGAGCCGGGCCCAGGTGGCCAACGGCGCTGGCCTCCTGGTCAACATCACCAATGACGCCTGGTTCGGCAAGACTGCCGCGGCCTACCAGCACCTGGCCATGGCAGTCATGCGCTGCGTCGAAAACCACGTCTACCTGGCCCGGGCCGCCAATACCGGCATTTCTGCTTTCATCGACGCCCGGGGCCAAATCCTCTGGCAGTCAGAAATCTACGTCCCCGAAGCCCACGAGCTGGAACTGCCCATCATGCCGGGCGGCAGCCTCTACACCAGGATCGGCGACGTCTTCGCCTGGGCCTGCCTAATCCTCACCGGCCTGACTTTAATCCTGGCTCGTGGACGCCGGCGCGATTAGCACCATTCCCCACCAGAGGTCAACCCGGTGTTTTCCTCGCCGTGGCCGAATATTTCCAACCTTGGGGATTTATTCGGGGAGCAGATCAGGCGCCTTAAAATGGGGAGGGAGATTCAGGAGACCCGGCCCTCAATAATCCGCCTGCTTGAAAACCGGCCCGGAAAGGAATTCCACCACTATGCCGACCTGGGCGGAGTCTTTCCCGGGCTGATCGATGCGTTTAACCAGCCCTTTGGCCCTCATTTCATTGACCAGGTCGGGATTAAAATCGCTCTGGGAAAATTTGAACACAAAATCGGCGATATCGCCGGGTTTCAGTTTAGGGGAGGATTCAGACAAAAAATGCACCCCGGTCATGCTGATGTCTCTCAAGAGGGCCCGGTCTGAAAATGACTCCCCCGAACCATGCAATCGCACCGCATAGTCGAAATACAAGGAAATATAAAGTCTGGGGAACAACCTTCTGTCCACCAAAATGCTTTCAGTATTCATAACTTATCCCTCTCCCGGAGATTTATCTCCGGAGATTCCCCCACGAAAACATCCTGGAAGATTCTTAACTTAAAAGAATGCCGCACGGAATCGGGAAAATCCTGATTTTGCTAAGTGAATTTCCTGAAAATATTTTGAATGATTAAGCAGTGGTCATCAGCCGCGTCTCGCGCTGAAGCCTCCAGCCTGGATTCCCGGCGTTTCTGTTATTTCGTTGGTCCGGGATTTGGTCAGGTTATAATATCCCAAACTCGTTAATTTGGTTAGCCTATGACCACTGAAAATCGACAATCGCAAGCCGAAAACTCATTCAAATGCGGCTACATCGCCCTCATCGGCTACCCCAACGTGGGCAAATCCACCCTGCTGAACCGGCTGGTGGGGGATAAGCTGGCCATTACTTCGCCCAAGCCCCAGACCACCCGTTTTCGGCTATTGGGCATCGTCAACCTGCCGGAGGCGCAACTGCTTTTCCTGGACACTCCCGGCGTCATTGACCCCAAAGGGGCCTTGAACCAGACCCTGGTGCAGGCGGCCCTGACCGCCCTAAACGAGGCTGACGTGGTGGTCTGGCTCACCGAACCACAGCCCCCGGATCCCCGGGACCCGGTGTTGCTCCCCCATTTGCGGCAACTCGGCCGGCCCCTCATTGTGGCCATCAATAAGGTCGATATCATCTCGAAACCTAAATTGCTGCCGCTGATGCAATCATACCACGAGCTTTTTCCGACTGCTCCCGTCATTCCGGTCAGTGCCCTGGAGGGTGACGGCGTCGAAGCTTTACTGGCCGAAATTGTCTCCAAGCTGCCGTATGGTATGGCCCTTTATCCCCCGGACCAGGAGACCGAAGCCACGGAGCGCTTGCTGGTAGGGGAGCTTATTCGGGAACGGGTCCTGCACCACGCCAAGGAAGAGGTGCCCCACGCCGTGGCCGTGGCCGTGGAGGAGTTCGATGAGGCCCGGCGGCCGGACCTGGTGCGCATCCGGGCGATAATTTATGTGGAGCGGGACTCCCAGAAAGCCATCATCATCGGCAAGCAGGGCCGCATGCTCAAAACTATCGGGGCTGAAGCCCGGGCTGAAATCGAGGCGCTCTTGGGGGCCCGGGTCTTTTTGGACCTCTGGGTCAAAGTCTGGAAGAACTGGCGCAAGGACCCCCGGGCCTTGCGCACCCTGGGTTACCAGGGATAGGGTTTGGGGATCAGGGGTCAGGGGCAGTAACTGCCTTTTCCTGACCCTGGTTCTCCCCTGGCCCCGGTATTTAAGACTCATTGACAATTTCTCCAAGTATGCTCACAATAGGACAAGTGAGGCAAACCCCCATGCAGCGTCGTGTCTTCCAGGTTATTGCGGCAGCATTCACGCTCGTCTTCCTCGCTCCTCGTCCCGGTCTGGCCGAATGGGTCAGTTGGTACCAGTTCGGTACCGAGGGCTCGTACGTTCACGAGACCGCGCACCTGATTTTTGCGGCGGCCCTGATCTTTTTCATCTACGAGACCTACCATGCTGATTTACAAAAATTCCGGGGTTTCAGATATTTGGCGTGGGCCTGGGCCCTGTTGGCCTGGTGGAATCTCGACGCCGTGGTGGGACATTGGGGCGAGTGGACCCTCGAGAATCCAGTTATCATCGGCCAGGGTTTTGGCCGTCAGCTCCTCATGGACAATTCCCAAACCTGGTTATTCTATATCGGCAAGATTGATCACTTTGTGCTGCTGCTGCCGGCTTTCTATCTGCTTTACAAGGGTTTGAAGATCCTGGATCAGCAAACGGGAGCCGAGCGCCCATGATTGCCCTGCCTCTGGCCCCTCTGTGGGTCTCGGAAATCGTTTGTTCCGTCGTCGTCATCGTCTTTGCCATTCTCTCGCTCCGTATCAGTGGGCGCCTGGTCAGAAAAGATCCCGAGAACGCCCTGTGGCTCTTTCTAAACTGGCTCTGCCTGGCTTTTGTCGTTTTAGCTTTTCTCCATATCGTGGCTCACTTTCTGTTGGAGGTCGTGACTTACTGGAACCTTCCCAATCTGGCGACGGCGCAGAGAATCTTCGGCGGGCTTGACTCCGTTATTTATGTGTCCATCGCGGCCATCATCTTTTTCTTCCATCGCATCCAGCGCCTCTACCGCCGCATGGAGGCGGACCACCATCACCTGGCCGAGACCAGCAACGAAATCCTGGCCTTAAACCGGGAGATGGAGGCCTTGGTGATGGAGCGGACCATGTCGGAGATGGCCCTGGGCATGGCCCATGGTATCCGCAATCCGCTGCACGTCATCGGCGGTTTCAGTCACCGGCTATTAAAAAAGACCGACGAAGCAGATCCCAGCCGGGTATGGGCCAGCGCCATTGCCGAAGAAGCCAAACGCATTGAACATATGGTGGAGCGCTTCGAGACCCTGGCCCAGCGCAAGACCTCGTTTTTCGCCCAGGAGGACCTGAACGCCATTGTCCAGGCCACCCTGGACCTGCTACGCCCGGAGCTTAGGGCAAAAAGCCTTAACCTGGTGAGTGAAATCTGTAAGGAACCCCTGGTAGGACGTTACAACAAGCATCTATTGAAGGTGGCCTTGGCCCACCTGCTGCGCAACGCCGTGGAAGCCAGCCACATCGGCGGCACGGTCATGGTGCGCACTTCCATGGAGAAGAATTTTGCGGTGCTGGTGCTTCAGGACACCGGCCGCGGCATGCCTCCGGAAGTAGTGGACAAGGTTTTTGTTCCCTTCTACACCACCAAGCTGGGGGGCACGGGTCTCGGCATGGTCTTCGTGCGCCAGATCGTAGATGAGCACCGGGGCGCCATTACCCTGGACAGTCAGGTAGGCCGGGGCACCACTGTAACCATGCGCCTGCCGCACCGCTTCACCGAAAGTCCGGAAGTTTCGGAAGAGGCTGAGCCTTCGGAAGAACCAGGAATGGCGGAGCCCTCCTCTAAGAAGGAATTGTAGGGGCGGACCCGCGCGTCCGCCCGCATGAGGACGCACAAGCGGCTGCGTCTCCACAATAATATAGCAATTGCCAAAAGTTTTTTCCTAAATGTTCTGTACGCAACTTCTCAAAATCCCCCCTATCCCCCTTTTTCAAAGGGGGGAAGTCACTGGAATTCCTTTAAAAGTCCCCCTTTGAAAAAGGGGGATTTAGGGGGATTTGAAAAGCCAGCCACCAGAAGAAACTTTTGGCAAACACTATAACCAACCGGCCCCTCACATGTGCTACTCAATCTTCGAAAACTACTACTTTATTTTTGAACGGCAGCATCCAGACTAGCGGCTGGGCGGGAGAGCGGACTATTCATGATAGCCCCTTCTCCCGCCGAACAGCTATTATCGATTAAAATTTCACCTTCGGGGCCGCCTTCTCGGCCTCAGGCACCTGATAGTATTCGGCTTTCGATACTCCCGCCAGGCCGGCGAAGAACCGGCCGAACACAGTGCGGATATAAGTATTCAGGGTACGCACTGCATCGTTGTAACGCTTCCGCTCCACCGACAGGCGGTTCTCAGTACCTTCCAGGCTGTCCATCATCTTCAGAAAGGTCTCGTTGGCCTTGAGCTGCGGATAGGTCTCCCTGAGCACCAGGAGCCGGGACAGGGCCGCCTCCAACTGTCCTGAGGCCTCGATCTTGCCTTTGATGTCCTGGGCCTGGAAATATTTGGTCCGGGCGTCGGCGATGTGTTCGAAGGTCCCTCGTTCATGCGCGGCGTAACCCTTGACGGTCTCCACCAGGTTGGGAATCAGGTCGTAGCGCCGTTTTAGCTGGTTATCCACCTGGGCCCAGGCGGTCTTGACGCTTTCATCCATGGTGACCACCCGGTTGTAGCCAGCCATCAGCCAGCCGCCGACCACCAGCGCCAATGCCACGATCACTCCCAAGACAATCAACAGATTTTTCATTTAAGTTCCTTTCCACGAAATTGAAATTTCATATCAAATTCGGCTTTTTAACGGCTATAGCCATGAAAACTTTAAATCCCCCCTATATCCCCCTTTTCCAAAGGGGGACTTTAACCCCCCCCCTTTGAAAAAGGGGGCAGGGGGGATTTTACCAATCACCCGAAGCGCCGCCGCCGCCGAAATCGCCGCCCCCGCCGCTGAAGCCGCCAAAATCTCCGCCTCCTCCCGAGGACCAGCCGCCCCCGCCGCTGGTCCAGCCGCCGCCTCCAAAAACCCAAAACCATGGCCAGGTCAAAGCGATTACGGCGAGCAGCACTATAATAAAAATAATCAGCAATACTAAGGTGATGGGGCTTAGATTGACAGCATTTTGCTTCTTTTTCCCATGAGGTGGCGGCGAGGCCTGCGTACCCGGAAGGCCCACCTTGCCGCCGGAGACGATCTTGGCGATCTCAGTTGCCGCCGCCGTCAGTCCGCCGGCATAATCACCCTTGCGGAAGTTCGGCGCCAGATATTGCCGGCCGAGGCTGCCCACCAGGCTGTCCGGCAGGGTCGCCTCCAGGCCGTAGCCCACTTCGATGCGGTATTTATGGTCCTTGACGGCCACGGTGATCAAGGCGCCGTTATCCTTGCCCTTTTGGCCAATGCCCCATTTCACCGCAGTTTCATGAGAAAAACTCTCGATCGGCTCCCCATCCAGGGAATTGATGGTGAGAACCACCACCTGGGCCGTGGTCTGGGCCTCCAGGTCATGAAGCATGGCGTTAAGCCGGGTTTCGGCGGGAGCATCGATGACCCCGGCCAAATCCACCACATACTGCGCGGGGTGATTCGGGATGGACGGTGTCACCGCCCCTGCCAGGGCCGGATAGATCCACAGCAGCAGGATCAACAGGAGCGGTTTTAGGGTCTTAGGCTTGCAGGCCATCTACCGCCTCCGCCAATTTTGCCGTGGCCCGATAGAATTTCTCAAACAACTGGGAAATTTCTTCTTTGGCAGGCTGGGTTTGGTTCTGTTTGATGGCGCAGATTTCTTCAAAGACCTCGGTCGCCAGGCCGGTTAATTGGCCAACCTGATCCACCGCCGCCTTCAGGCCGGCAGCCGGGGCTTGGCCCATAAGGTGTGCCAGCCCCCGGAACAGGGGCAGATAGCCGTCGAAATGGCGGACAATATCGCCGGCCAGGACCTTCCTGTCTCCCATGGCGGACACATAAATCCGGTGAAGCCAGAGTAATTTTCCTTTAAGTTCCCGCTCGCACTGATAGCGCAGTTCATGTTTATCGATGACCAGGCTGGCAAATAGATCTTTGCCGTAAATGACCTGGTGCAGAAGTTTTAAATTAAGAAATTCCAGGGGAAAAACATCGACCGAGTTGCAGATGTAGACCGGGTCCATAATCAGCGGCGCCGCAATTCCCTGCTGGCCGTATTTCTTCCCCAGCGGCGCCAGGATGTCCAGAAAGGCCAAGTCCATTTGCTTGAGCACAATCACGCTGTCGATCTTTGAGACCCCTTCCCGGAAATCCTCGGTCAAGACCTTGCCCACCAGGTAGATGGAGTCGATCGGTGTGGAGGATTTTTCCAAGATTTCGTGGAAGAAGGGGGAGATTTTTTCTCGGAGGGACGGGCTTAGATTATCGGTGTTTAGACAGGTCATAAAGTTATCTCCCAGGCGAAAGGCGAAAAAAGAATACCTTCCCCCGCGCGTCAATTAATGCGTCGCCCGCTTTGCTGCCGGCGCCTTCCAGGAACCGTCGAAAACGGAGTGGTGCGGCGGCTCCTCGGGCCAGTAAAGCCGCAGGCAGAGAACGAATTTCTCTTTGGGAGCGGGCAACCAGTTGGCTTCTTTACTCTTGCCCGGCGACTCATTCTGGATGAAGAGATCCAGCGAGCCGTCCTGGTTATAATTGAACTTGTGGCGGGAGCCGAGGGCATAACGATTCAAAGGATTCACCGCCAAAAAGAACTGGGAATCATACAGGGTCAACGACCAGAAGGCTTTGACCGGCGGCAGCTGGCCCTTGTCGAAGTGCAGAACATACCGCTGGTAGCCGTCATAGGGCTTGCCGTCCGGGTCTTCTTCGGAAATTGCATAGATTGCGTCCTGGCCCCGATTGGCGCCTAATCTTATCCAGGTAGTTAGGGCGCGCAGTAGATAATCGGTGCCATAGACGCCCAGTTTCGTCGAAAATTGCCAACCATTGGCCAGGGGTCCTAATTTCTGTCTTTCGGTCCGGATCTTTTCCTGCGCCACGAAGGGGACGCTCTTCAAGCCTTTGGCCACCGCCGGGTTCATTTTGGTCAGATCGAATTCCTGGCTCGGCAGTAAGCCCATTTTGGCCATCTTATCCACCAGGGGTGCGTCTTCCGCGGCCGGCGGGTTGTCTTTTATGAGGGCCGCCAGTAGCTTAAAGTAAGTCTCTGCATCCAGGCGATTAACCTGCTCCCGCACCGGGGTCTTCATATCGATGGCCGGGTTCACCTTCCCCTGGGGCGGGGTATAAGGCTTGCCGTAGGCGCTAAGAGGCACCAAACGGTACTGTTCCTGTAAAGCGTGCACCTTCTGAAAGTCCTCGGCGGTGCCGGTGCAATAAGTGCGGCCTAGAATCCACACCAGGTTGGTGGGCGATTTGATCTCCTGGATGCCCGCGGGCAGGGCGCCTTTCCAGTTTGGGCCGGTGATGGCGTAAACCTGGGCCTTGGTGCCGGTGGTCCTCGGGCCCAGGATCTGGAAGACGTTGGTCCAGGCGTCCAGCAGAGGTATCAGGTAGTAACGGTTACGGGCTTCCGGCAGGCTCAGGACGTAAGGCTCCTGGTCCAGGTTCAACCAGGCGATGGAATTTAAAGTGTCGGCATTGGGGGCCGTGATCTCCCGGAAAGAGGCGTCGGCAAAAGCCCTCATGGTGGCGAACTGACCCATGGGGGCACACCGGGCATCCGGTTTGACCGCGTTGGTCATCACCCGCCGGGTAATTTCCATGGTCACCAGCGGATAGCCATAAATGTAAGCCTCCACCCCCAGCCGCAAGGCCTCAGCTTCCAAGGCCTGAGCCTGGTTGAGGTTGGCAGCCCCCCCGGCTTGGGTCAGCCCCGGGCCTTCGACCTGGGGGCCCGTAGCCGTGCGGGTGGCGCTGATGATAGCGTACACACTCGCCGTGACGATGACTACGATCCCCAAGCCCGCTATAACCACCTTGAACCAGTCGATGGTGCCCTCGAGAATCGGCGTTTTGTCCTTTTTGGGCGAAGTCAGCAGTTGATAGCCACAGACATTGCATTTAAGTTGGCCTGGGTTATAAGGCGTCTGGCAATAGGGGCAATTGGGCATAGTTCACCTCTGGGGCCTATTGGTCCTGCCTCATTTTTTTGCCTCCGCCTTGGTAACCACCCAAAAAATTAAACCAAGAATCAGGATGCCGCCCAAGTACATGAGTTCGGTCTGGAGGGACTCGTGGGTCAGCGAAGCCACCAGGACCTTGCGGATAAAGGCCACCAGGGCCACCCCCACAAATAGGTTAAACTTGAATTCCCCTCCCTGGAGGCGGTCAATTTCTGCATCGAGCAGTTCGATCATCAACCACAGGACCAGGAGCGACCCCAGGGCGGCCGCCAGGCCTTTTTCCCAATCACCCCGAAAGATCAGGCCGATATCATTGGCCAGGACCGCCAGCACCCCCACCGACAGGGCCATCAGCCCCAGGAGCACCAGGAGATTGAGGCCGAACGTAAAGCGCCGGGCAAAGCGCATCAGGGCGTTATCCAGCTTAAAGGTTAGAAAAACCCGGCGCATCTGTTCTTCGTGATAGGCCCGGGCGATGAGGTCGAGGTTCAGGTCCAGGATTTTCGCCAGCGCCAGGTGGGCCGTACCCCGCAGCTTGGGCTCCACTTCGGCGTCGATGATCTGGCAGAGACGCTGACGGACGAAATTCATGCCCACGTAGACAAAATGGGCCGACATGCCGATATCGACGTGAGCCTGGCCCACCCGCTGCAGCCGCAAAAAATAGCGCTCATCAAACGGCCCCCTGAACAGGTCCATGAGCCACTCATGGTGAGTCACCTCCAGCCGGGCGCGCTTGGCGTCATCCTGAATATACTTGGCGGTGTCGGGGATTTGCAGAAACAGATTATAAAAATCCCGGGTTAAACGCCGGGAGTGAGGTTCCACCACCGGCAACAACTCCTTGAGGGTCTCGGCCTCGAGATCACTGAAACGGTAGTTGTCCCTAATCTCCTGGAAGGTGCGCATGCTGAGGGGCTCCACTTAAGGGCGGGTTTAAAACCCGCCCCTACACAGCACAGGCTGGAAAGCCTGGGCTATCAAAAATTAATCCTGCCCCGGAGATGACGGTTTCCCGGCTGCGGCCTCTTCTCGCAGCAGCCGGCGCAGGACCTTGCCCACCAGACTCTTGGGCAGCTCGGGGCGGAATTCGATGATTTTGGGGATTTTGTAGAGCGCCAGGTGCAGGCCGCAGAAGTCCCGAATCTCTTGGACGCTGAGTTCAGTGCCGTTGAGGGGAACCACGACCGACTTGACGACCTCGCCCCGGTAGGTGTCCGGCACCCCGAAGGCCACCGCTTCCTGCACCCCCGGAAATTGGTAGAGCACCTCTTCCACCTCTCGGGGGTAAATGTTGTAGCCCCCGGAGATGATCATGTCCTTTTTGCGCTCCACAATATAAAAATAGCCGTTTGCATCCCGCCGGGCCAGGTCGCCGGTATAAAGCCAGCCATCCCGTAGAACCACCGCGGTTTCAGCCTCGCGCCGCCAGTAGCCCTGCATCACCTGGGGACCATGGATAGCCAGCTCGCCCACCTCCCCCACCGGCAGCTCTTTGGTGCCGGTCTCCTGATCCATCACGCGGGCCCGGGTGCCGGGCAGGGGCATCCCCATGCTGCCCGCAGGCCTTTTGCCCTTAACGGGATTGAAATGGGTCACCGGCCCGGCTTCCGTTAAGCCGTAGCCTTCCAACATGCGGCAGCCGCTGAGGGCCTCGAAGCGGTCCCGCACCTCCACCGGCAAGGGCGCTGAACCACTGATGCAGCCCCAAAGGGCCGACAGGTCCAGCTTGGCCAGCCGCGGATCATTGATCAGGGCCACGAACAGGGTGGGCACCCCGGGCAGCATGGTGGGCCGATGCTTCTTGAGCATCTTGATAAAGCCGTTGATCTCAAAACGGGGCAGGATAATGATCTGCGCCCCCTGGGACATGGGCCAGTTGAGGCAGGCGGTGAGGCCGAAGGAGTGGGAAAAAGGCAACAACCCCACCAGCCGTTCCTCGCCGAAGCGCACATGGGGCAGCCAGGCGTTGATCTGGCCCACGTTGGCTATCAGATTGCCGTGGGAGAGCCTGGCGGCCTTGGGGATGCCGGTGGTGCCGCCGGTGTAAAGCAGGACTGCCAGGTCTTCGACTCCCGGCACAGGTTCATCCGTCAGCGGCGGTTGTGCCAGCAAATCCCGCCAGCGGCGGCGGTCCGGCTCGGGTTTGAAACCCACGGCCAGTCCCTGTCGCCGGGCCTTCAAGGGATACAGCCAGCTAAGGGGCCAGGGCAGGGCGTCAGTCAGGCTGGTGACGATGATGTGTTTCAGGTTGAGCCGGTCCCGGACCTCCTCCACCTTGGGCAGAAAATGATCCAAGACGATCAAATGCCCGGCCCCGGCATCGCCCAACTGATAAGCCACTTCTTTGGCGCTGAGCAAAGGATTCAGCGGCACCACTACCGCGCCCAGGCGCAGGGCGGCGTGATAGGCTATCACGAATTGGGGACAGTTGGGGAGAAAGAGGGCCAGGCGGCCGCCCGGGGCGACACCTTGGTCTTTAAGGGCCCGGGCCAGCCGGGCTGCCTGGTCTGAGAGTTGCCGGTAGGTTAAAGTCCGGCCGAAGAAACTTAGGGCCTTGCCCTGAGGAGCCTTCGACGCCGCCTCGATCAGCAGGGAGGGCAGTGGGGACGTGGCCGGAGGCACAGTAAGAGGCACATCCGGATCGTAGTGCGGCGCCCAGGGCAGAGTCATCGGCGTCGGGCCTCCATCGAACAGGAGCTCTCAGCTAAGGCAAGTCGAGGTTTTGGCTTTCAGAATTGATTACTGACTGTGCCAGTCAAATGAGACACGACTCGGGTTTTTGTACCAACTGCTGGCCACTGATCACTGGCCGCTGGTTTTTAGCTGACCGCTCCCTAATGCGAATGGGCGCCTCCTTCCCCGCATGCGGTACAGCTGCAGCCCTGGTGTGCTTCCAGATCCTCCGGGGTGGCTTCCCGCACCTGGCGTACGGTAAAGTTGATCTCCAGATCCTTACCGGCCAGGGGGTGGTTGAAATCGATGCTCACCTGATCGCCCTTAACTTCCTGGACGATGAAATAGACCGTTTGACCCTCGTCATTTTCGGTCTCGAACACCAGCCCGGGAGCCAACTCCACATTCGGGTCAAAATCCGCACGCGGCACTTCCATGAGCAGTTCCGGGTCGAATTCCCCATAAGCCTGTTCAGCCGGGAGTTGGACCACCCTTTGGGCGCCGGGTTCCAGGCCGATCATGGCCTCCTCCAGCCCTGGCGGCATGGCTCCCCAGCCCATGCAAAAGGAGATCTCCTCGGGCTGGCCGTTGGGTGGATAAGTTTCATTTTCCCCCAGGCGGATGAGGTAATCTATACTGACAAATGAGTCTTTCCCAATTTTCATGCGGTTCTCCTGAGGGAGAGGCCAGTCTCCTGTGGCGCAGTGACTAGAGATCGGGAATGGCGGCGGCCCCAATGGATTACATTCGCGGCAGGCGCTCCCCAGGCTTTCCCAAACCAGCCTAAAGCTTGGTGCCCATGATGATCCGTCCGGTATTCAGCACATTGCAGTGCACGGTCTGGTGGACGCTGATACCGGTCTCTTTCATCACCTTGATGACGTCCAGGTCGGTGGTAAAGCCGAGATGGACAAATACCGGGGCCATGACGTCTTCGACCCGACCCCAGAGACTGCCGTTCTGGCTGCGGGTATGGTTCACGGCGATGATCTGCCCGCCAGGCTTGACCACCCGGTGGATCTCCCGGCAGACCCGGTGCGGGTCCTGGACGGTAGTTATCACGTAAGCGGCCATGACCATGTCGAAGGTATTATCGGGGAAATCCAGGTTAGTGGCGTCCATCACTTGCAGATGGAAGCGGCTGCCGCTATTGAGGTTGGCCGCCTTTTTCTTGGCTTCCTCAATCATGGCAGAGGAGATGTCGATGCCGACAAAATCGGTCCGGGGCGGATAAAATTCCAGGGTGGAGCCGGGGCCGACGCCGATTTCCAGGACCTTTTGGTCAGGCCGGCGGGAGATATAGTTAAAGGCCTTACGGCGGCCGGGGCCCAACAGTTTGCCAAAAACCCAGTCATAAAACGGGCAATAAAACGAGTAGAGCTTCTCCATATAATGGGGATTTACCCTCGTTTTTTTCGATTTCATCAGGTTATCCTCTTTTATCCCCTAACTCGGGAAGGATTTGCGGGCGGTGTATCTTGAAAACAAACGAACTTTTTTTCACAAATGAGATATTCTATCCGAATCTGGTGATAAAAGTAAATCGAAAATTTCCGGGCTCAAGCTGGGGGTGGCTCCGAGCAGTGCCAAATTTGGATCTCCCAGACATCATGAATCTGATGGTGCTTGAGAATAAAGCGGCGGGAGTTGTGAGCGGCGACGATAAAGACAAGATGTTCCGGTTCTGCCAGCGAGCCAAAACTCGGGCCACCTCCAGCCCTTCTCCTTGAAAAGTGAAATACCGGGGGCATTCATGCAACCGGTAGCCCGAATAGGTCTCCACCCGGTCGGCTCGATCGCCGACTGACTCGGCCGACTGGGGATCTGGGCCGCCTTCTGGCCCCAAGGTTTTTTGACTACAACTCATTTGCGGCGCCTTCTTCCTTCCCCAGGCGGGCTGGAAACCCGTTGCAATAGTACCACAGGTAATTTACAATGACAACAATAGCTAGAATCGGAGGCCTTTCGTGCTTGACGCACCCTGCGGGGTGCGGTTTGGTTTGCCCGGCAAATACCAGGCCGGGCCGATCCCTTTCTTTGATTGTCGGCGGAGGTAAGAATTTCATGTCCTTAAGCAAAACCATGGGGATGCGGCGAGTTGTAATTACCGGCGTGGGCCTGGTGACCTCCATGGGACTCGACGTGCCCACCGTGTGGCAGCGCCTCGTAGCTGGAGAATCCGGCATCACCAACCTGGACTGCTTTACTCCGGAAAACAAGGAGCGCTATCGCATCCCCGATGATTTCCCCACCATCGGCGGGGGGGTCAAGCAGTTTGACTTGAAGGAAATTCTGCAGGCCCGCAAAAAAGACGTCACTAAAGAAGACCTGAAGCAAATCAAATATACCGATCGCTTCACGCAGTTCGCCTTGGCCGCCTCCCTGGAGGCCATCAATGACTCGGGCATCAACCTGGAGCAGGAAGACCCCGAGCGCGCCGGCGTCATCATCGCCAGCGGCATGGGTGGGGTCGCCTCCTGGGAGGAAGGTGTAGCCAAGCTTCTGACCGAGGGGGTGCGCCGGGTCTCTCCTTTCCTGGTACCCAAAATGATCCCCAATTTGGCGGCCGGCAACGTCTCCATCAGTTTTAAGGCCAAGGGGCCCAATATCGCACTAAGCACCGCCTGCGCCGCCGGGGCCCACGCCATCGGCATGGCCTATCGCTCCATCCAGTTGGGGGAAGCGGACATGATGGCCGCCGGCGGCAGTGAAGCCGCGGTCACCATCCTCACCATTGCCGCCTTCCATCGGATGGGAGCCCTGGCCGCGGGCTATAACGACGACCCCGCCGGCGCCTCCCGCCCCTTTAACGTAAACCGCTGCGGCTTTGTCATGTCCGAAGGGTCCGGCATCGTGGCCCTGGAGGAATTGGACCATGCCGTGGCCCGGGGCGCCAAGATCTATGGGGAGATCGTCGGCTTCGGCATGACCGGCGACGCCCACCATATCACCGACCCGGATAAGGAAGGCGCCCGGCGCTGCATCATGCTGGCCTTGAAGGACGCCGGCCTGAGCCCGGCCGATATCGACTATGTCAATCCCCACGCCACTGCCACCCCGGTGGGTGACAGAAACGAATGCCAGGCCCTCAGGGAGATCTTTGGGGAACATGCCGCCAAGTTGAAGGTGAGCGGCACCAAATCCATGACCGGCCACCTTTTGGGTGCGGCCGGAGCAGCGGAGGCCATCTTTTCGGTGCTGGCCATCCGGGACGGCATCATCCCTCCCACCATCAACCTCACCGAGGTCGACCCCGCCTGCACCGGCCTGGACCTCGTGGCCCATCAGGCTAGGAAGGCCGAAGTGCGCACCGTCTTGTCCAATTCCTTCGGATTCGGCGGCACTAACGCCTCCCTGGTCTTCAAGCGCTATGAGAGATAGCGGTCAGCTTAAAAGACAGGTCGAAAAATAACATTACGAGCAAGTTGTGAGGGGCGCGTCACCGCGCCCCTCGTCTTTTATAATCGGTTATTTGCTTCTTCCATAAGAATTATAGCGTTTGCCAGTTCTGTCCGGTTAACTGATTAAAAAAAGCCCGAAACCTCCTGTGAATCTGTTAGAATGTGTTAGGCATAACCCATCAAACAGAAAGGAGATTTCGGACTATGGCCCATTGTAACACAATCTTT
>JAMCQY010000045.1 GCA_023381945.1 Deltaproteobacteria bacterium | reverse complement strand
CCGGGGCCTGCGTCTGGCTCCCCATTGACTCGAAGTTTCCCCAGGAGGACTACCTGAGGCTGCAGGAAGCCGCGGAGAAAGCGGATACGGGTGGAATTCAGGCGGCCGCGGACGCCCTGGCCAGGACGGTGCGGTCCGCGGCCAAAGATATTCACGATAAATATATCAACCCGCCCGGCACGACCGACTTCGGGATCATGTTCCTGGCGACGGAAGGGCTGTATGCCGAGGTGCTGCGGCAACCCGCCTTGGTGGAAGACCTCCAGCACCGGTATCGGGTGGTGGTGGCCGGTCCCACCACGTTGGCGGCGATTCTGAGCAGCCTGCGCATGGGTTTCCAAACCCTTGCCATCGAGCAGCGGGCCGTAGAGGTGTGGAAGGTTTTGGCAGCCACCAAGACGGAATTCGGCAAATTCGGCGAGGTTCTGGACAAGGTCAAACATCATCTCGAGATGGCCGGCAGAACCATCGACAAGACCGGCGTACGGACCAGGGCCATTGAGCGAACGCTGCGGTCCGTGGAGAAACTGCCGGAACCGGAAGCCCTGGAGATTCTGGCCCTGCCCTTGGCAGAGGCGGAGAACGAAGCTGAGCCCGCCGACAAAGGAACAGTCACAGAACCAAAATAGCAAATGTCCGCGGCGCTAGCGACCGGAGCCTTGGCCTTACCTCATTATTGGCGGTCTTCTGGAAGAAGATATGGGCATGGGAACTTCCTGCTCCCATGCCCATGGGGAAGGAAGATATGAACATCCATCCATGGAATGTATGCAGATTGTTACATGAGAAATTAAAAAAGTCTCTAACCCGGTTGACCATTTTCATATGGTCATTTTGACCAAGGAGAACGTATCACCCTTTGAGAGTCAACTTAAGGCCTTCCTCGGGATTTCTGGTACTGGTCATAAAGGACTCCACTTAAGGCTCCTGCGCCAGCGCCGACGGCTGCTCCCACCAAAGGCCCTCCCGCAGCCCAGCCGATGAGAGTGCCGCCGCCGGCGCCAATGGCGGTGCCACTGAGCACCCGCTGCTCAGTGTTGGACATTCCTGAACATCCCGACAGCAGCACGGCGGCTGCCACAATCAAAATTAACATTTTGTTCATTGCGGATCTCCTATGAGTAAACTTGTGCCATGTCCCGGGCATATTTATCAAAAGCATACAAGGGGCGCACCAGCATGTGCGCCCTCAAACCGGGCGGACACATGGGTCCGCCCCTGCAAAACCGCCAGAAATTTTGAAAAGAATTTCTGGGACGCCATACTAGTGAGGGATCGCCCACAAAGCAGCAGCCTCATCCACCTTCCCAGGCTATTGCCGAGAGCTAGAGTAAAGGCTGGGAGCAAGCTATAATTATTTAAATGGGAGTTTAATGGGCAAAATATTCATTTCGAAGTGGACAAAACACCCATTTTCGAGACAAGGCGCGTACGCCGATTGAAGAGTAGCTCACAAGTTGTTGCATATACTAACCACAAGAAGCAATTTACCTTTGGGTCCCCCTTAACATTTGGATTCTTTGGATATATTTTATAGCGAGTATTCAGCCCGGGCATCGCTCCACTCCGGGTGACAAGGACCTTATGGCAGATAACCAGGCAGCGCCGGAAATCGCAGCCCTGGGCCGCCTGTGCGGCATCGCCCCGGAATATTGCGACAATTTCGGCCACCGCCACCCCACTTCGCCTGACACCTTCAAGGCCCTGCTCACCGCCATGGGCGTACCCTGGGAAGCGCCGGAACGGCGGCGGGAAGAAATCGCCTGCCGCCGGTTGGGGCCTTGGAGCCGATTGCTTTCGCCGGTGCAGGTCTGTGGTCCGGACTCTCCGGAGGCGATTCTGGCTCATTTTTTCACGCCAGCCGCGGACCTGCCCTCCCCTCTCCGCCTTTCTGCCGCGCTGACCGCTGAATCAGGTCAGAAGGTCTATTGGCAAGAAGATCTCTCCGGCTCAAAGGCAGTGGCCTCCCGGGCCGTGCCGGGCGGCTTCCGCCACCGCCTGGGAGTCCGTATCCCCGAGGAGTTGGCCCTGGGCTACTACGATCTGCAGCTCCGAGTGGAGGCCGGCAGCCAGACGGAATCGGGTCGGACCCGGCTGATCGTGGCCCCGAAGAAGACGTACCAGCCGGAATGTTTGGCAGACGGCCGACGCCTGTGGGGCTTCAATCTGCCCCTCTACGCCCTGCGCAGCGCGGTCAACTGGGGCATTGGCGACTTCCGCGATCTCAAGGCAGTGACGGCATGGGCTGCATCCCTGGGAGCCGCCTTTGTAGGGGTCAATCCCCTGCATGCCCGGTCGGCGCTGCCGGAGTCCGATCCCAGCCCTTACTCCCCTACCAGCCGCCTGTTCTATAACTTGCTCTATCTGAATCTCGACGAGGTTCCGGAGGTGCAGCTTTCTCCGGAAGTCCAGGTTTTGCTGGCCAGCCAGGAATTTCAGGCCGCCAAAGAGGAACTCAGGCAGGGCCCGGTAGTGCCTTACGGCAAGGTCTTTGGCCTGAAATACCGGGCTCTGGAACTCTTATTCCAGGCCTTTCGGCAGCATCACGGTTTGCCGGAGGCGCCGATCACCCAGCGCGGCCGGGAGTTTGCCGGTTTTATTCAAGCCAAGGGTGAATCCCTGCGGATGTTGGGGACATTTTGCGCTTTGACCAAGTACTTCGAGGTGGATGACTGGCGCCGTTGGCCTCCGGAATATCAGGATCCCCACAGCGCCGCGGTGACCGCTTTCGCCGGAAAGCAGCAATTGGCCATCTGCTTCTACCAATATGGCCATTGGCTGGCGGCGACCCAGTTGCGGGAGGTCACCGAGGCTGCCCACCAGCAAGGATTACCTTTTAGCCTCTATCAGGATCTGGCTCTGGGAGTGGAGGCCGCGGGCTTCGACACCTGGGCCTATCCAAATCTGTTTGCCAAGGGAGGCGTGACCATCGGGGCGCCGCCCGATGCCTTTAGCCCCAGGGGTCAAAATTGGGGCATTCCGCCCATCATTCCCCAGGCCTTGAGGGAATCGGGCTATCAATTGCTGATTGACACGATTCGGGCCGTTGGTCCGGCAGGCGGCATGTTGCGTCTGGATCACGTCATGTGGCTCTTCCGCCTCTTGTGGATCCCGGCCGGGATGGAGGCGATGTGCGGAACTTATGTCCATTATCCGGCCAGGGAACTGCTGGCGGTACTGGCCCTGGAAAGTATGCGCCGCCGCCTGTTGATTATTGGTGAGGACCTGGGCACCGTCACTCCCCGGGTCCGTCGTGAACTGGCCCGCGCCGGGATCTTCTCCTACCGGGTCTTTTACTTCGAACGGAACAGCGCGGGCCGTTTTTTGGCCCCGGAACAGTATCCGGTCCAGGCCGTGGCTGCGGTCACCACTCATGATCTCCCGACCCTGACGGGATTCTGGGAGGGCCGGGACCTGATCTTCAAGCGGGACGCCGGCCTTTATGCCAATCCGCTCCAGGCGGGGGCAGACGCGGCCGACCGGCAGCAAGACCGGCTGAGGCTGGTGGAGGCCTTGCAAAATCGCGGCCTGCTGGAAAGCCCCGGGCCGCCGTTGGAACCGGAGTCGCCCTGTCCGCCGGAGGTGCGGGAAGGGGTGCTGGAGTACCTGGCCCAAAGCCCGGCGGCTCTGATGGAAGTACGCCTGGAGGAGGTTTTCGGCCTGACGGAGCAACAAAATTTCCCGGGCACGCAACGGGAGCATCCCAACTGGCGTCGACGCATTCCGGTTTCCATGGAGGAGATGGTCCACGACCCGAACCTGATTAAGTGGGCGATGCGGCTGAATAAGTATCGCCGAAACCAAGCTTGCCAATAAGCATTCGGGTATCCGAGAATCGAGAACCATGATGCGAGGTTATCCATGTCAGAACCTGCCTTGATCTACAATCTTTTTCCGCCGCTGGTGGGGCCGATTCCCCGGTGGGAGAAGCATCTCGACCGCATCTCCCACATGGGGTTCACCTGGATCTTCCTGAACCCTATCCACACCCCGGGGATAAGCGGCAGTCTTTATGCCGTTAAGGATTATTTCAGCCTCAACCCGTTATTCTATCCCCCCCTGGACCATGACCCCGAGGCGGCCCTGGTCCATTTCCTCAAGGAAGCCGGCCGCCGCAACCTCAGGGTGATGCTGGATCTGGTGATCAACCATACCGCCATCGACTCCCCCCTGGTACGCGAGCATCCGGAATGGTACGCCCAAGATGAGGCGGGCGAGATCAAGCACCCCGGGGCCATCGACCCGGCCGACGCTACCAAGGTGACGGTTTGGGGCGATCTGGCGGAACTGGAGTACTGGCCGCCTCCGGACCCCGAGGGCCTGCTGCAATACTGGGGTTCGGTGCTCTCCAAATATCTGAAGCTGGGCTTTATGGGGTTCAGGGCCGACGCGGCCTACAAAATCCCGGGAGAGTTTTGGAGCCGCCTCATCGGCGAGGCCCGGAACCAGGAACCAAGGGTGCGGTTCTTCGCCGAGACTCTCGGCTGCCGCCTGGATGAATGCTCTCAGGTCGCCTCGTCCGGCTTCGACTTTCTCTGCAACAGTTCCAAGTGGTGGGACTTCCAGGAGGACTGGTGCCTGGAACAGTACAATATGTTCCGGCAACTGGCCCCGTCGATCAGTTTCCCGGAGAGCCATGACACCGAGCGCCTGGCGGCAGAGAGCGGCGGTTTGCCGGAGGTGGCCAAGCAGCGCTATCTCTTCGCGGCCTTCTTCTCGGCCGGATTGCTGATGCCCATCGGCTATGAATATGGTTTCAAAAAGCGCTTGAACGTGGTGGAGACCCGGCCCAAGGATTGGGAGGCCCCGTCTTACGACCTGACCAAATACCTGGCGGGGGTGAACCGGATGAAGAAGGCCCACCCCATCCTGCTGGAAGAAGGGCCCATAGTGCGGGTCAACCCCCAAGGCGAGGCGGTGGTATTGCTCCTCAAATCCCGTGAGCGTTATCCCGGAAGAATCCTGGCGGTAATCAACTCCACCCTGGAAGACCGGAGGGTGAAACTGGCCAGCCTGACGGATGCCCTGGGGCCGCCCCCCCAAGCCTGGCAAGAATTGACCCCCGATACCGTGCCCCTAAAACTCAAACTCTCGATGGCCGCTAATGCATTAACCTTGGGGCCGGCCGGGATGCGCCTGTTTTACAACCCCGAGGGGGCGCCGGTTAAAGAGTTGCCAGCAGGCAGTAGCCAGTAGCCAGTTTAAGACTCCACTACTTACTGCTCACTGCTTACTGCTTACTGGAGAACCTATGACTCAAGCCCTGGCGGCATATAACGGCCACGGTATTATCCTGGCCACGGACAGCCGGGCCAGCCGCTTGGATACGGCTGGCCGGGCCGAATATTTCCAGGTCAAGAAGCTCCTGCCCCTGGGACGGCACGCCGCCATCCTCAGCGGCGGCGCCGGGGTGAGCGTGGCGCTATCCGAGGCCCTCCGCCGGGAGATCGGCCACCGGCGCGGGCTTGATCACCTGGAGGACATGGCTGACTTCGCCCTGGATTTCCTCTCCCGGGGTTACGAGCAACATCTCGCCCGCGCGGGGCCCGAGCCGGAGGGCTTCCGGCGGATTTATTTCATCCTGGCGGGTTATGCGGACGACCGGCCGCCGCCGGGATTCTTGTTTTACCTTTTGGGCAGCGAAGAGAATGAATTGCCCTTGAGAAACATTCCCACCGGCAACCTGGTAGTCATGCCGCGGAACCTGGGGATGGAGCTGCGCTTATTCAAGGCTTTAAACCGGGGGGCGACGTTTACGGAATTGCTGGCTTTAAGTAAGGAATTTCTGGAGAAAATGGCGGCGGCCAAGGAAGAAGTGGGGCCCCCGTACTACTTCGCCAGCCTTACCGCTGCCGGTTATCGGGAAGTAAACCTTTGAAATATGGCAAAAAGTTATTTGCCAAATATTTATTAAAAACATATTTTGCTTTTATCCCGAAGGAAAATTGCTGGTTAGTTTCTGGTGTGACTTAATTAAAAAATACTATTGACAAGATCATATTTAGAAACTAGGATATGTCTCTAAGGAAAAGTGTAGTTTTATTGATCCAAATTTAATCCGAAAGGAGGTAACGGCCCGGAAAGCGATAATTATAATTGATCAGGGGGAAGGATTTATTAATCCAGCTATCATCTTTTGAGCGGCCAGGTGCGAGTGCGATGGGGCGCACCGGACCGGGAAGAGCTCCGGGGGCTTCGCCAGGCTGCCGCGATCGGACATAATGTCCTGGGGGAGGATATTATGGGAAGGAGAAGGGTTATCGAATTGTGCATGGAAAGTCCGTTGTACTTTACCATGCCGCTAAGAATGAGACTGGAGCTCGTCAAGAGCCGTGAATTGTTTCATTCGGCCCAGGGGCTGCGGGAGGATTTGTTGAATTGGGTCAGAACCGGCCTGTTCGATTCTTCCGCCCGGGATAAAAACCGTCCTTCATAAAGCGATAACCTGACCTTAATCTCAAAAGGCGGCTGGGGGGCCGCCTTTTGATGTTTTAAGGCAAATGGCGGGATGCGCTACGCTTTCCCGCCCTACCGGACAGATTCGCTCCAAGTTTGAGAACGAGCCAGAATACCAACCGTCATTCTGAGCGAAGCCAACCCCAATAAAATGGAGAGCAGGCGCCCTCGCCTGCAACATACAGCCGAGGGCGGCTGTTCTCCATGATTTTCGCAGAGGTCTCAACTGGATAGATTAGAATTTATACCCCAGGCTTAATACAAGCGCATGCGACACCCGGCCCTCAAAGGAGGTGGGCAAAACCCCGATGGTTTGGGAATTGTTGACGGTGCGGGAAGGCATATACACCAGGTAATAAGCCAGATCCACCGTCATGGCCTGCCAGCGGAAGCCGGCGCCGATGGAAAAGTTGTGGCGGAGGCTGGTGGTGGGCACCAGATAATCGGCGGATTTATCCGGCATGGGTTCTTCGTCTATGGCATAGCCAGCCCTCAGGTCCAGCCACGGTAAAGCCCGGTATTCCACCCCGAACTGGCCCCTCCAGGTGTCATGCCAGTCTTTGGATTCGGACAGGGTGCCCAGGGCGTTATCAAATTTAATGTCAAAATTTCTGAATAGGGACCAGCGGGTATAGACCACGCCTCCTTCCAGGGACAAGTTCTTCAGAGGGCGAACCATGATTCCGGTAAAAATGGTGTCAGGCAGGATGACGCTGCCGCTGGCGTTGCTGTCCAGGGCATTGAAAGGCTGGAAGTGCGAGGGCGCGGTGATCTGTTGTCTTATCTGACTGCGATACGAGACGCCTAAGGAGAGATAATCGGTTGGTTTCACCTGCAGCCCCAGATTAAACCCGACCCCCCAACTGTGGCCAGACAGATTGAGGGCCTGCGGGCCTAGAAGCGGCAGGGGCAAAATCCGTTTCATATTGAAATTAAAATACATAATGTCCAACCCGGCTCCGGCTGACAGGTAATCGGTGATTTTTACCGCCGCGGTGGGATTGATATTCAAAGTTTGGATGTTGGCCTGGATAACGTTGATGTTACCGGGCCAGGTATCGGGATACTTGACCCCCAATCCGAAGGGTGAATTAAATCCCAACCCCAGCCATAAGCGGTCGTTGCACTGGTAGGACGTGAAAAGATGCGGAACATACGTTATGCCGCTATCCAGATCAGTGCCGTTAACGCCGGCAGGGCCGAGATTGGTGAAGATTGCTGCATGGGGGAAATAGGTCGAAAAACCGGCCATTACCTGGAAGCCCGGGAGTTGAGGAAGCCCGGCAGGATTATAAAAAATGGCAGAAAGGTCGTCTGCCCTGGCCACGACCGCCCCTCCCAGGGCGCTGCTGCGAGCGCCGACCTCATTCAGGGCGAAGCCGGAGGACCCAAGAACATAGCCGGGGGCCATAACCATCCAGCCCCACACCGCAGCCACGGTCAACCACCGTCCCTTGCTCCACATGTTTGGCCTCCCTGGGAACATCGGAATATTAGATCAGCAAGCCTCCTTGCTGGCGGCCATAACTCCCGATGAGAGTAAAAATCGCAAGATACTCATCGTTACATCACCCGCATCCGGTGGTGTCGTTCCGAAGGAAGGGGAAAGGGATCGAATCCTCCGCCGCGGCCCCCTCGATGCCGCGGCCAGCCCGAAATCACCGCAGATAATAAGGTAAAGATGAGGGCCTATCCGTCAGCACCCAGACGTAGCAGGTTTGGCTGGCAGCGGTTTTTTCCCCTTATACATGTGATTTGATAACTTTGTAAAGATAATTTATGAAAATATGTAAAGAGTTTTTGGTGAACTGCGGAAGCCTGCGGCAGAAGATTCACAGGGGTATGAGGAAAATTTGGGACTAACATGAGAAAACGAATGACATCTCCAAAAAATCATTGTTGGTTAAATAACTTAATTTACATTGGCGTCTCTTTTTTATATATTATTTTTAACTTGTACTCCTTTTCCAATTGATTTTCTAACCTGGCGTTTTTCCCGACCCACAGGTCATAAAACGGGTTGGGTGGTCCCACAAAATCACGCCGATCAGCCGGGGCGAGTTCAGCTTGTTGACATTGCCTGTATCACAGGCCCTAAATTAAGGCAAGCCGATGAAAAGTCCCAATTTCCAAAACACCAATGGCGAGAGCCAAATGTTCTGCGGAACCTGCGGCGCCGCAGTCCTTCCCACCGACCGGTTCTGTTCCGGATGCGGCCTGGAGCTCAAACAGAAGGAAAGCCCTCCCAAATCCCAAGAAGAAGTTCCCAGCGGGCGCAAACAGGTCACCGCCCTGTTCGTCGACATTTCCGGCTATACCACCCTCAGCGAGCGCCTGGACCCGGAGGAATTGAAGGACATCATGGGACCGCTCATCGGCGAGATGGCCGAGGTGGTCATTAGATACGAAGGTTCCATAGAAAAATTTGCCGGCGACCAGATAATGGCCCTGTTTGGGTACCCCCGGGCCCATGAAGATGACCCGATACGAGCCGTCAGAGCCTCCATAGAAATTCACCGGGTGGTGGGAGAGCTAAGCCATAAGGTCCAGGAGACGGCGGGACAGCCTCTGGCTGTGCATATCGGCATCAATAGCGGGCTGGCGGTAACCGGACAGGCGGACTTCCATCACCTGACCCAGCATATTGCCGGGGATACCATCAATGTCGCCTCCCGGCTGTGCACCCTGGCCAAAGCGGGCGAAACCCTGGTGGGCCAGACAACTTTTACTCAGGCGAGCGGCTTTTTTTCCTTCGAACCCCTGGAGCCGGTCCGGGTAAAAGGAAAATCCAAGCCGATACAAGTTTACCGGTTTCTGGCGCCACAGGAATTGCCCAAAAAGACCCACCGGGTTTTCGGTCTGCGGGCGGAATTGATCGGGCGCCGTGATGAAATGGCCATTCTGGCCAGGGCGGTGGAACGGCTGGCGCAAGGATCCGGCTCATTTATCGCCATCTGCGGCGAAGCCGGCACCGGTAAGAGCAGGCTCCTGGAAGAATTCAAGGCCAGCCTGGACCTCAAGACGGTCAACTGGATCGAAGGGCACGCCTATAACTATACTCAGAATTTCTCTTATTATCCCCTGATTAATCTCATCAACCGGGAACTGGGCATAGAGGAAAGCGATACTCCGGAAAAGGTGGCGGAAAAGCTCGAAGCCCGCGTGCATGAACTGGTCGGTCCCCAGGATGACGTGACGCCGTATCTTGGGAGTCTTCTTTCTCTCAATTTTCCCGAGACCACGAAGGTTAGCCCGGAATTTTGGAAGTCCCGCCTGCATCGGGCTGTCCAAGAAATTCTGCGGGCCCAGGCTCAAAAAACCCCCACCGTGATCGTCCTGGAAGACCTGCACTGGGCCGATGCCACCTTCCTGGAGCTGCTGCGCTCCATCCACATGCAGGAAAGAGCCCCGGCCATTACTCTGTGCACTTACCGCCCGCCGCTGAAGGTGTTTAGCCGAGAGGAAATCAAACTGCTGGGGGAATCCTATCAGGAGATCCGGCTGCATGACCTCTCTCTGGCAGATACCCACCGGATGGTGGAGTCCATCCTGAAGACCGAGGCGATTCCGGAGGAGCTTCGACAGTATATTCAAGAGAAAGTAGGCGGCAATCCCTTTTACCTGGAGGAAATGCTCAATTCCCTGATCGAATCGGGAACCCTGCTGAGGCGCCGTGGCCAATGGCAACTCGCCCGGGCCATCGTCGACTCCGATATTCCGCCGACCGTTCACGCCGTCATTTCGGGCAGAATAGACCGCCTGGAAGGCCCGGCCAGAAACCTGCTTCAGGAAGCTTCGGTTATGGGGAGAAGGGTCACTTACGAAATTCTCAAGAGAGTCAGCAAACATCCTGAGGCCCTGGACCAATCTTTAGCCGAACTGGAACGTTTGGATCTGATTCGTCCACCCACCCAAGCGGAACAAGACTATTATTTTAAACATGCTTTGATCCAGGAAGTGGTTTATAGCAGCCTGCTAAAAAAGGACCGGCAGGCCATCCACCAGCGCATCGGTCTGGCGATGGAAGAGGTTTTCCAGGACCGCCTTTCTGAAATTTTTGAGACTCTCTCTTTCCATTTCAAGCAGAGTGAAGTCTCTCAAAAAGCAGTCGATTATCTGATCAAGGCCGGCAGGAAAAGTCTGGAAAAGTATGCGGTGCAAGAATCCCATCATTATTACCAGGAAGCTTTCGAGATTTTAGAGAAAATCTCGAAAAAATCGGCGGCAGACAAAAAGCGCCTGGTGGATTTTTTAAACGAATGGGCCCAGGTATTTCACTACCGCGGTGATTTCAAGGGTTTCACCGAACTGCTGCTGGACCACAAAGAATTGGCAGAATCCATCAAAGACAAAGCCCGTCTGGGCATCTATTACGGCAGGCTGGGCTTTGCCTTGTATGGCGCCGGCCAGGTGAGAGATTCTTACGAATATTCCAGCAAGGCCCTGAGGCTGGGAAGGGAGATCGGTAGTAATCCCGTCATCGGGCTGGCCCTGGCCAATTTACCCTGGGCCTGCGCCGAAATGAAGCTCCTGGACCAAGGCATTAAACACGGTATCGAGGCCGAGAAGATCGCCAGACTTTACGAGATGGATCCCATGATCTTTTTTCTATCCCTCAGCGGCCTGGGAATGATTTATCTATTCAAAGGCAACACCCAAAAATGTTTCGAAATCGGCAATAAACTGCTGGAATATGGGGAAAGCCGCTCCAACCTGCGCAGTATCGCGGTGGGTCATATCGTCACCGGCTACGGCCATTACACGCAAGGTGATTTTATCCAGGCGATCGAATGCTGCAAAAAGGCCATTGAATCGTTAAATGACCCATTATTTTCCGAATGGCCCAAGATATTCCTATGCATGAATTATCTGATCAACGGCCAGATAGCAGAAGCTGAAGTTCTTATCGCAGAGATTCTCCCGTACTGCCAGAATCTGGGTATCGGCTATATCGTAACCGTCGCCCAGGTATTACGCGGGGCCGTATTGGTTGCCCATGGCCAGCTTTCCCAGGGCATCAAAACCCTGGAAAATGACTTGCGGGTATTTGCAGAAAACGGACGATTCTTCTCCCTTTACGTCATAGAAACCGCGTTGGCCGAGATTTATTTCAGGATTGCCATTCGGGCCCAGGCTCTGAATTTCACCGGTATCGTGAAAAACCTGGGGTTTATTGTTACTAAACTGCCTTGGTCTCGACGGCGCGCCGAAGCTTACTTAAGCAAGATTATTCAGGTGGGCCGGGAGGTGGGGGCCCAAGGCTTTGTGCATGGCCAGGCTTTGCTCCATCTGGGGCGTCTGCACCGGTTAAACAGGGATAGGACCTCGGCCCGGGAATGTTTCGCCGAAGCGCTGCAGATCCTGGAACGTTGCACCGGGGGAACCTATATCCAGCAAGCCCGGGAGGCTTTGGCATCGGTCAGTTAATTGTAGGCGCAATTACCTTGTTTTCGGCTCAACCGTCTTTTGGGAGATTCGTCTTTGGAGGACAAGCAGTGAAGAGGATCTGATCCGGGGTTGGCTACTGTTCATTATCACCTAAAAAGCTGGAGAATCTCACATGCGCATCCTGCTGATCGCTCCCCGTTCGGAATATCCCGAAGCTATTCCAGGTTGGATACTCGTCCCGCAAATGTCCCTGCTGATTTTGGAGGCGCTGAGCAGCAACGGCCATCAAGTGACGATAGTGGAGGAAGATTCGGCCCCCATCCCGAGAGGGGAAAAATGGGATTTGGTCGGAATCACCGTTATGACGGCTACGGCTTCCCGGGCTTACGCCCTGGCCAGGGAGTTCAGGGCGCAGGGAGCCAAGGTGGTCCTGGGGGGCATCCACCCTTCGGTGCTGCCGGAGGAAGCCGGCCGCCATGCCGATGCCATAGTGGTCGGAGAGGCCGAGGGTGTCTGGCCGCAAATCCTTACGGACGCGGCCCGAGACCAGCTTAGGCCGATCTATTACAACCACCTGCCGGAGACCATCCAGGTGCCGCTGGTGGATTACCGGCAAAATGGCAAAAAGCCGCTGATTCCCACGGCCTCGCCTATCATCTCCGGCCGGGGCTGCCCGAACCGCTGTGAATTCTGCTCGGTGCCCCGGATTTACGGAACCCGGGTAAGGAAGGTGCCGGTGGCGCAGGTCCTCGAACAGGTGAAGCGCAACCGCAGCTATTACATCGTTTTCCTGGACGACAATCTGACGGCCAACCGTGAATATGCCCTGGCGCTATTCGAAGGGCTGAGAGAACTGAAAGTCAGGTTTATTGGACAGGTCACAGTCAGGTTCATCCTCGATGATGCTTTATTTCGAGCCGCGTTGGCCGCGGGGCTTAAAGGAATTTGTGTCGGTTTTGAGACCGTCGAAGACGAGGGGCGCCAGCGCCTGAAGAAATTGGTTTCTCTGGCAGCTTATCGCGAGGCTATCCGGAAGTGCCGGTCATCCCAGATCTTTTTGCATGGTTCCTTTATCTTTGGACTGGACGAGCACGATAAAAACATTTTTGGCCGGACCCTGGACTTTATTATACAGAATAAGATCACCTCAGTGGGGGCCTATATGTTGACCCCGTATCCGGGCACCCCCCTCTTCGACCGCATGGTGGCGGAGGGACGACTGCTCCACCGTAATTGGGCTTTCTATGACCACAGCACCCCGGTCTTTCTCCCGAAGCGCATGACTCTGGGAGAACTCGCGGAGGGCTACGTCAAATTTCGGGAAGCGGTCTTTAGTCTTTGGGGCATCGCCCGCCGGTATCCCGCCGGCTTGGCGGTCGCCTCTGCTTATCTCCATGTGAACGCGGCGCTGCGGCGGGTAAACTCACGATTCCGGGATCACTACGAAAATTATTTCAATTGGCTGAAACAAGCCGGTCTGGGTGACCAAATAAATAAATTAGCCGGCGATGACAGCCTTAGGGCGGCTCGGGAAAGAATGAACTTATGATGGGGCGAATCTTCTGAACTTTTTGAAAAGACTTTTACCGTGAATCCCGGAAGGAGCCAATCATGCCAGCCAGCATCGCTCACATGATACTTGCGAAAAAGGTAAGAGCGGAACTGCAAGCCGATGCCGCCCTGAAAGATTTTGTCAATGATGTGTTAGTTAAACATTCAACTTTTATGGAACTTGGCGCCCTGGGCCCTGACTTGCCGTACTATAAAGGCATCTCGTTTGTTAGAGCCAGCGTAAAAACTCTTGCCGATCATCCGGATAAACCGGCGGGAGTTGACCAGTGGTCTTATCAGACGCACTCGCTAATAACAAACCAGTTTGCCTTGGAAATGCTGAAAACCATGTTTGAGGATAGGGCTTTTGAAAATGAACCCTGGGAACCTCAGGATCAAAAGAATTTTGCTTTCATCTGTGGATACCTCACGCATATGGCTGCTGACCAGATAATTCACCCGGTAATCAATCTAATCGCCGGCCCTTACTACAAAACCAATGCGGCCAGAACCATCCATAGGGAGGCGGAGGTCACTCAGGATGTGCATTTATTTAACCAAAATAAAGAAATGAGCCAAACCGGAGACTTCCGCCGAGAAGCCTTTGATTCGTGGTGTGATATTAAGAAAGGCCTGGGACTTGCTTCATGGCTTCTTCCTTGGCTTTTTTCGGATGATTCATTATTTCTTAGATTAGAATATCTGATCCAAAGGTCGTTGTTGGAAACCTATTTTGTAACTCCGACCGCGGATGATATCGGTGATTGGATTATAGGGACGCTTAATGTTTTGAAAGTCGTGAATGGTATTGGCCCTTTCGGTCCGATTGGTCCGTTTGGTCCGTACGGCCCTTATGAACAGGCTACGAAAAATTTATCGGACCAGGGTAAATTCAATTTGTTTATCGGCCTTAAACCCGCGGCGGATGCCTCTAAGGCTAGAAGAGAGGCATATGAAAAACAAATTGGCGATAAGAACTACCTTGATTTCTTTAACTTTGCTATTGAACTTGCTTCGATCTATGTCAAAACCGCCATCAGAATCTTCCAAAGTAGAGCTTTAACCAAAAAATTGGAGCAAAGATATAAACAAATAGTCAGCGATGCCGATTTGGGTGAGCCCCTGGAAAGTGACATTTTGGAGACTGCACGAAAGGCTTTCAATGATTGGCCCGAGGCAGCAGTTAAGTCGAAAAAATCAGAGGAAAAGAGCGGCCAAATCCAGCAATCTTCTTAGTCAGACAGGGGCCAAATCCCTGGTCTACAGGAGGTAACCATGGATAAAGTCACCTTCAAAGATGTGAGCCTGAGTGACATTACCCTGGAGCAGTTCCCCAGGCTCCAGCGCTTGCGGAAGCGCCACTTTGCCAGCCGGCCGGAGATCTGCACCGAGCTTCCCCTGAATATCACTTATTACCGGAGTTGCCTGGACCAGGAGTCCGACTCCCCCGGGTTGCGGGCGGGCAAACTCTGCCAGTACATCCTGGAAAACAAACAGCCCCTGATCGCGCCCGAAAATTTGCTGGCCGGCACCACCAGCACGAAAACCATTGGAGTAATGCTATATCCCGATCTCTATCCCCTCTCCTTGTGGCCGGAACTGGAGACCATGGCCACCCGGAAAAGCAATCCCTTTAGCATTAGTAAGCAAGACATCAAGATCTTAAAGAAAATCTTCCCGTTCTGGCTCGACCGCACCGTCATGGAGGTCACTCGGCATGATTACAATAACCCCCAATGCCAGCGGTTCGTGGAAAATATAATTTTTTACCTGGTAAGCAAGGGTGAAACTATCTCCCACACCATCCCCAATTATGAGGTGGTGGTGAAGAAGGGGCTGGCGGCCCTGATCTCGGAGGCCCGGGAAAAGCGGGCAACGACCAGCGATCCGGAGCAGCAGGATTTTTACCGGGGCGTCGAACTGGCCTTGAACGGCATCATCACATATGCCGGGAAGCTGAGCCTCAAGGCCCAGGAATTGGCCAGCCAGGAGACCAAGGCGAAGCGCCGGGCCGAACTGGAAAAGATCAGCGAGATTTGCGCCTGGGCGCCGGCCCAGGCCCCCCGCACCTTCCGGGAGGCCCTGAACGCCATCTGGATCTGCAAGATCGCCCTGCACCAGGAGAACGCCAACCTGGCCCTGTCCCTGGGCCGCCTGGACCAGATCCTCTATCCCCTTTACGCCCAGGATATTCTCCAGGGGGAAATGAGCCTTAACGAAGCGGTTGAACTGGTGGGCTGCTTCTGGTTGAGCATCGCCGACCACATACCCATGATTCCCGAAGCGGGAGAGGAGATCGTGGGCGGCAGCGGCTCCAACCAGGCCATCACCTTGGGGGGCGTCGACCGGCAGGGCGAAGATGCGGTCAACGACCTTACCTATGTGATGCTTCGAGTGACGGAAATGCTAAGGTTACGGGACCCCAATGTCAATGCCCGATATCATTATGAAGTGAACCCGGGGGACTGGAAGAAGGGCCTATGCAACTCCAGGGATTATCTGGAGCGCCTGTGCCAGGTAAACATGAACACCATGGCCACCCCCTGTTTCCACAATGACGTCTCAGTCATTGAGACCTTGAAGAAAACCTACCAGGACCAGGGCATTACTTTGGAGGACGCCAGAGATTACGGGATCGTTGGTTGTGTGGAGCCCAACAGCACCGGCCGGACTTACGGACACACCGGCGCGATTTACATCAATCTCACCGCGGCTCTGGAGATGGCGATGTTTGGCGGGAAGCACCGCCGGACCAGAGACAAACAGATCGGCCCCAAGACCACACCGCTGCTGGATCTCAAGACCTGGAAGGATTTTCGGAAGGTCTTGGAGGCCCAGATTGACTTTCTCATCGACCAGGCGGTGACGTTTAACAATTATGAGGGCATAACTCACCAAAAAATTCGCCGTACCCCCATACTTTCAGCCCTGATGGAAGGCTGCCTGAAAAACGGCCGGGATGTGGTTCGCGGCGGGGCCACCTACAATTCTTCCGGGGCCACCATCATCGGCCTGGCCGATGTAGTGGACTCGGTGACGGCCATTCAGGAATTCGTCTTCAACGTGGGAGCCAAGGCCGGGTGCATGCTTGGGGCACTTGAGGCCAATTGGGAGGAGCCTTTTGCCAAGCTGCACGCCTGGGTGAAGCATTCCAAGGAAAAATTCGGCCGGGATGGTAGCCGGATGGCCAAAGCCAACGCCCACTGGCTGATGGGGTTCATTCGTGAAGCACTCTACCGGCGTCAGAATTACCGGGGCGGCAGGTATACCGCGGGCTACTGGACCATGACCATGCATGCCGGCTTCGGCATGATTACCGATGCCTTGCCCAACGGCCGGAAGGCAAAGGAATCTTTCGCCAGCGGGATTACGCCAGTTTCGGGTTCAGCCCCGGAATTGACCGCCTGTCTCAACTTTGTGGGAAAACTGGATCATTTGCAGATCACCAACGGCCAGGCCCTGAATCTGAAATACTACTCTCCGACCACCAGGCTGAAGCCCTTTGCCGACACAATTGAGACTTACTTCCACACGGGGGGCTTGCAGGTTCAGTTCAACATCATTGACCGGGAAACCCTGAAGGATGTGATGCTGCATCCGAAGAATTATCCGCCCCTGATGGTGCGGGTTTCCGGATATACGGCTTATTTCCAGGATCTCAATCCGCAGATGCAGCGAGAGATCATCACCCGGGCCGAATATGACCTGGCGGACGGGCTGGAGCATCGGTACCAGGATACTGCTTTTTGAGGCCGGATGAGCCAGATGAGGAAAATGGAGGTGTCCCATGCTTGATCTGAAAGGTATAGAAGATGAGATCGCCGACAAGCTTCTCAAGACCCTGCTTTCTCTGATGAAGCTGGCATTCCGGCTTGTTCCGGGCTATCGTAAAAATATTGAAAAATTTCCCGCTTCCTACCGCTTCAACGTCAAGCAAGGCAACATGAATGTCCTGGTCCTGTTCAGCCAAGGCAAAATGAAGTTCACCAATAAAGAGCCCGACTTCGTACCCGACCTGACCGCGACCTTTACCGACAGCAGGGCCGTAATAAAATTCTTGTTGGCTGATTTCTGGGAAGCCCTCAAGAACTTCGTGAAGGCTTACCCGCAGGTCCTGAGGGACTTCTCGCAGATTAATTTTGGTCAGGGCCTGCGGGATTTCCTGCTCGCTCACCGCCGGGCCCTGCGGGACTTCCTGATGGCTTTTAAAAAGGACATCCTGAAAATACTGGAAACGAACGAAGTCGAGGTGATCGGTAACCTTAATTATCTATATAGATTTGGTTTTTTGGCCAACCATCCCATTCACCCGTTGTTGATTCTGGCTAATAAGCTTAGTTGATGGGAGAGCTTCAGCCACTCATACTGGAGATCAAAAGGCACGTTCTGGAGGACGGTCCCGGCATCCGCACCACCGTCTTTTTCAAGGGCTGCAACTTGCATTGCCCCTGGTGCCATAACCCTGACGCCATCGATCCCGCTCCTGAACTGGCCTTTTACCCCCGGGACTGCATCGCCTGCGGCGACTGCGTGGCGGTCTGCCCGAAAGACGCACTGCGGCTGGAAGAGACGCTGCTCATAGCTCGGCAAGCTTGCCACCGTTGCGGCGACTGCGCCGGGGTTTGCCCCAGCCAGGCCCTGCGCGTATCAGGGCGCTATTACGACGTCGGCGAACTGCTGGAATTCGTTCTTCGGGATCGCAAGTTCTACAAGGTCTCCGGCGGTGGGGTGACCCTCTCGGGCGGGGAACCCACCCTGTTCATTGACTATGGCGCGGCCGTTCTGAGCCGTTTGAAAGAGTTGGGTCTGCATACCGCCATACAGACCAATGGTTTGTTTCCCTGGCGCGAATTCAGGGAGAAACTGCTGCCCCTGGTCGACCTGATAATGATTGATGTGAAATTGGCGAGTAGCGAAAAGCACCGGGAATATACCGGCCGGGATAACGCCGTGGTCTGGGCCAACCTGGAAGCCCTGCTGCGGGAAAAGCCCGCTGCGGTGTTGCCCCGCATCCCCTTAATCCCGGGGTTTACCGCCACCCGGGATAATCTTACGGCCCTCTCCCGCCGGTTCCGGGAACTGGGCGTCAAGCAGTGTTGCTTGCTTCCATATAATCCTACTTGGGTTCACAAAGCGGCCAGCCTAGGGAAGCCCGTTGATCCCCGGCTATCCACTCACCTGATGACCGCAGAGGAACTGGCGGCCTGCCGGGAAATCTTTGCCTGGGCTGAATGATATATGCCTTAAAAAAGGCGGCCTGCTGGCCGCCTTCGTTGTTTAAATATATTACATCTTACCGGTAACCACCGCCGCGGCCGCCGCCACCGCCACGACCACCACCGCCGCGGCCACCGCCGTAACCGCCCCGGCCGCCGCCAAAGGATTTCTCCTGGGGCCGGGCTTCATTGACCGTCAGGGGGCGGCCTTCTATGGTGCGGCCGTTGAGCATGGAGATGGCCTTCTGGCCTTCCGCCTTGGATTCCATCTCGACAAAACCGAAACCACGAGGCTGACCCGTCTGCCGGTCGGTAATGATCTTGGCTGACACTACGTTCCCGGCCTCGGAAAACAGGACATTCAATTCTTCTTCAGTCATGTTGTAGGGCAGATTGCCCACGTACAATTTAATGCTCATGGTTTCTCCTCATCAATCTTGCCGGGCGCTGGGCGCGGCAGAGTCGTTTTCGTTCGGATTGAGCTCTTCAACCACTTCCGGGACATCTTCTTCCGTCGGCGTAGCGGTTTTACCTTGTTGCCGCCTTTTCACCTTTTCGTCGTGCTTCTGCTTTCGGGCCATCTCTTTGGCCCGCTTTTCCCAACCGTAGCGGTTCCGTGCCATGTTCTACCTCGCTAAAGATGCGATTTGTTAATGATGAAGCGCCATTAACCGGCCCGCAGCCTCCCTCTCTTCTCAACCGGCTGGGGAAGAAGGAGGCCAGGCCGCGATCTGGTCTGGCGCAAGAAGCCGGCAACCGGCACACCGCCTGGGTTAAAAAGCCGGAACTCCGGCGCTCTGGGGACGTCGGAGTTCCGGCTGGCGTGAGCTTGTTTGTTGATTTAGAGTTTTACGACGTTCTGGGCCTGGGCGCCTTTGGGGCCCTGGACTACCTCAAATTCCACTTCCTGATCCTCGGCCAGGGAGCGGAAGCCTTCGCCAACGATAGCGCTGTGATGCACGAAGACATCGGGGCCGTTGTCCCGGGAGATGAAGCCATAACCTTTTGAATCGTTAAACCATTTCACTCTGCCGGTTTCCTTCACTTGTACAACCTCCTACAGGTACTGCTCTTAAATGTTCCCGCCCAAAAAGCAGGTGCCAGCAGTCAGGCATAAAAAAACCGGAGAGGACTTGCATCCCCATCCGATCG
>JAMCQY010000249.1 GCA_023381945.1 Deltaproteobacteria bacterium | reverse complement strand
ATGGACGCCCTGGTCGAGGCGGCCATCCCGTTTTTCAGCAGCCGATACGATGAAATCCTCCGAAAGATGTGCGAGAAGGCCCCCCCAGACCCCATCATAAATATGTACCTGGTTTTGGCAGGCTACTCCGGCAATGCCGGGCACCTCTTCGTCATTTGGGACCGGCCCAAACCGCCCAAGATCGAATACAACCGGGTAACGGAGGTCTTTACCCTGCCCCGGCGGATGGGCCTGGAATTCAAGCTTAATCAGCAGATCAAAGAAAAGGCGCCCCTGGCCAAGCTGGTCGAGACGGCTAAATCCTGGATGGAGAAATTGGCTGGCCAGAACGACTCCATCGCGGCCCCTTTCAACTATGTGACTGTTAGCAAGCCCGGTATTTCCAAAGTCTGAGCCGGATAACTGGATAAAATTCCGGGAAGATTGCTGCTTCCCGGAAGATTTGGTAAGCTTAGGCGCCTGCCGTCTTTTGAGCGGCAGGCGCCTAAATTTTTTGGAGAAACTACGTGCCTTCTGATCTCGACCGACTGCGCATCCCGCGCTCCGAAGAAAAATATCAGACGAGGACCTCCTTCCGGGGCCGCCTCTGGCTGGCCTTGGTCGGGGCCCTGCTCCTTATCCTGCTGGCCCTCTATCTGTGGGGACCGCTCCGGCCGGCCCAGGAAGTGACGGTGGCGGTGGTTTCCCGCCTTTATCCGGGCCAGGCCTTTACGGTTCTCAACGCCAGCGGTTATGTGGTGGCCCAGCGCAAGGCCGCGGTCTCCTCCAAGAGCACCGGCCGCCTGGCCTATCTGGGAGTGGAGGAGGGCAGCCGGGTGAAAAAGGGGGAGATCATTGCCTCCCTGGAAAATGAGGACCTGGTGGCGGCCAAGAACCAGGCGGCGGCCGCGGTGAAGGAAGCCGACGCCGGTCTGGTCAATGCTCAGGCGGAGCTGGTGGATGCCGGCCTGCAATACAAACGCTACAAGACCCTGGTGGAAAAGGAGCTGGTGGCCCACCAGGACTTCGATACCGCGGTGGCCCGCTATAAGAAGGCCCAGGCCGGGGTGGCCAGCGCCCAGGCGCGTATCCGGGTGGAAAAAGCGGCCCTGGCCAATGCCCAGGCCTCCCTGGAATACAGCTACATTCGCAGCCCCTTCGACGGGGTGGTGACCTCCAAGTACGCCGAGGTGGGGGAGGTGGTGGCGCCTTTTGGGGCCGCGGTCAATGCCCGGGCCGCGGTGGTCACCATGGCCGACCTCAAATCCCTGATGGTGGAGGCCGACGTGGCCGAATCCAACCTGGACAAGGTTAAACTGGGGCAGCCCTGCGAAATCAGCCTGGACGCCATTCCCGGCCGGCGTTTTGCCGGCGAAGTTCACATGATTGTCCCCACCGCTGACCGCACCAAGGCCACCGTGCTTACCAAGGTGAAGTTCCTGGAGTTCGACAACCGTATTCTGCCGGAGATGAGCGCCAAGGTGGCCTTCCTTTCCCGGGCGCTTTCACCCGGCGAGCGTCAGCCCCGCCTGACCGTGTCCAAAGCGGCCCTGGTGCCCCGGGAGGGCCAGAATTTCGCCTATGTGGTCAAAGATAATGAAGCGCGGCTGGTCAAGGTCGGCGTGGGCGAGACCATGGGCGACCTGGTGGAAGTCTTATCAGGCCTCAAGGAGGGCGATCGGGTGGTTCTCAAGCCTCCGCCCGGTCTGGCCGACGGCGCCCGGGTGAAAGTTAAAGAATGATAACTGAAAACCTCCGATCAATCGAGACGGAGCGTTATGATTTGTAAAAACACGTGAAGTCTTATTTTTTTCCCCTCCCCTGGTGGGAGGGGGTGGGGGGAGGGGGAAAATTGACAAACTTTCCCACCCCCACCCTATCCCTCCCCCATCAAGGGGGAGGGAATTAAAGCTTACCTTGATTATGAGCCTGCGTACTAATCCTCCGGTCGTGGAGATCTCTCACCTTTACAAATCTTACCGGCGGGGCAGCCAGGTTTTGCCGGTCCTGGAGGACATTTCCCTGAATATCGAGGCCGGGGATTTCCTGGCCCTGATGGGGCCTTCCGGCTCCGGCAAGACCACCCTGCTGAACCTCATCGCCGGCCTGGACCGCCCGGATAAAGGCGCCTTAATGGTTCAGGGCATCGATCTGACCGGGCTTACCGAGGCCCAACTGGCCGACTGGCGGGCCGACAACGTCGGCTTCGTCTTCCAATTTTACCAGTTGATCCCGGTGCTAACCGCCTTTGAAAATATCGAGCTGCCGTTGCTCCTCACCGGCCTGTCCCGCCAGGTCCGCCGGGAGCATGTGGAACTGGCCCTGGAACTGGTGGGCCTGAGCGACCGCCAGCACCACTATCCGGCCCAGCTCTCCGGCGGCCAGCAGCAGCGGGTGGCCATCGCCCGGGCCCTGATCACCGACCCCACCCTGATTGCCGCCGACGAACCCACCGGCGATCTGGACCGGCAGTCCGCTGCCGAGGTCCTGGACCTGCTGAGCCGCCTGAACCGGGAATTTCACAAAACTATCATTATCGTCACCCACGACCCCGAGGCCGCCGGCCATGCCTCACATATCCGCAAATTGATCAAGGGGCAGTTGATGAATAACAGCGGTCAGTAGCCAGTTTTTTATTTCGAGTTTCGAGTATTTAGGGCCTTTTGATGTGCGCACTGCGCACAAGCAACGGCAGGCACGGAGGCCTGCCCCACCAAACCACAGGCGGGCAGCCTGCGCTACCAGGAAAATCTCATGACCGACGTCGACCTTCCCAAAAACCGGCAGGGGCGTTTTTATCATCTCAATTGCGGCGAAGGCGACCTGGCTCCCTACATCCTCACCTGCGGCGACCCGGACCGGGCCCGGCGCATCGCCAAGTATTTCGACCGCGTGGACGTTACGCGGCGCAACCGGGAGTTCCTGACCTATACCGGGTCCTATCATGGCATTCCGGTCTCGGTCATGGCCACCGGCATCGGGGCGGCGGCCAGCGCCATCGCCATCGTGGAGGCGGTCCAATGCCTCGCCCCGGCCACCTTTATCCGGTTGGGGAGCACCGGGGCTCTACAGGATTATATTAACCTGGGAGACCTGGTTATTACCAGCGAGGCGCTTAGGGAGGAAAACACCACCCATTTTTATGCGCCGGCTGATCTCAAGGCATCCGCCCATCCTGACGTGCTGGCCGCCCTTGAGGAGGCGGCCGATAGCCTTGACGTGCGCTATCACGTCGGGGTCACCTGCACCTCGCCGGACTTCTACGCCGGCCAGGGGCGGGTGGTGCCAGGATTCCCAACTTTAGAGCCGGATAAGGTGGCGCGTCTGAGCCGGGAGGGGGTGCTCAATCTGGAGATGGAGATGTCGGCTTATCTCACCCTGGCGCAGGTCTCGACTTTGAATCTCAGAGCCGGCGGCGCCTGTGTGGCGGTGAATAACCGCCTGCGCGGCGTCTTTGCTCCGGCCCGGCTATTCCGCCGGGCGGAAAAGCGCCTGATTCAGGTAGGATTAAAAGCGGTGGAGATTTTGGCCGGAAAAGATGGGGTAAAGAGGAAACGTAAAAAAAGAAAGTAAGGGCGGGTTTTAAACCCGCCCCTACCTCCGCATAATTGTGTGCTATCACAGGGTAGAAAGCCTGTGCCACCAAAGATAAGGGAATTTATAAGGAATTGGCGGGCAGTGCCCACCCATCACTAAAAGCTCCAAAACTCAAAACTGACCACTGACTACTGGCTACTGACCACTGCATGTTCAAATTAGCCTGGCGCAATACCATCCGGCATCCTTTACGGGCCGCGCTCACCGTCACCGGCATGGCCGTGGCGGTCCTGGCCTTCGCCCTCTTGCGCACCATGGTGGCCGCCTGGTATGCCGGGGTGGAAGGCGCCTCACCTACCCGTCTGGTAACCAGGAATGCCATCTCCCTGATCTATCCCCTGCCCATGGCCTACCTTCCCAAAATCCAGGGCCTGCCCGGAGTGCAGGCGGTGGTTTACGGCAACTGGTTCGGCGGCGTCTATAAAGACGAAAAGCAGTTCTTTCCGGTTTTCTCCGTGGATCCGGTGCGGCAGTACTTCGAGATTTATCCTGAGTATGTCATGCCTGAGGATCAGAAACAGGCCTTCTTCAAGGACCGCCGGGGGGCGGTGGCCGGCCGGGCGCTGGCTAAGCGCTACGGCTGGCGCCTGGGGGATTCCATCATCCTCAAGGGCAACATCTATCCCGGGGAATGGCAGTTCATCCTGCGGGCCATCTATACCGGCGCCGAAGCCACCACCGACGAGGGCCGCTTCTATTTTCACTGGGAATATCTCAACGAGACGCTGAAAAAAAACGCCGACAGCCGCGCCGATCAGGCGAGTTGGTTCATTATCAAGGTGGCCCGGCCGGAGGTGGCTCCTCAGGTGGCAGCGGAAGTGGACGCTTTGTTTAAAAATTCCCTGGCCGAAACCATCACGGAGACCGAAAAAGCCTTCTATCTGGGCTTCGTCTCCATGACCGAGGCTATCCTGCTGGCCATCCGGGTGGTCTCCTGGGTGGTCATCGGAGTGATCCTGGTGGTGTTGGCCAACACCATGGCCATGAGCGCCCGGGAGCGCCTGGGGGAATACGCTGTGCTCAAGACCATCGGCTTCCAGACGCGGCACTTGGTGGGCCTGATCGTAGGAGAGTCGTTGCTCCTGGCCGCGGCGGGAGGCCTGTCGGGGCTGGCCCTGACCTTCCCGGCGGTTTATGTTATCAAGGCGTCCCTGGGGCAATACTTCCGGGTCTTCCCTTTGACCCGCTTCACTTTGGGGCTGGGGCTGGGCGTGGCTTTGGTGGTGGGCCTCCTGGCTGCTATCTTTCCGGCCTGGCGGGCGGCGCGGGTCTCAATCGCTGAAGCCTTAAGGAAGGTGGGGTAATTTCGTTACTTAGAAATTTTTGCACTCCGGTATAGGCTGGAAAGCCTGCGCCACCAAAACTATTATAAAAGGTTATGAGGAAACCTGGAGAGGCTACAAGCTGCACGCCGACGTCAACGACTGCGGCTTGCCCATCAGCGTGGCCTTGACTGCGGCTTCCCTGCATGACAGCCAGGCGGCCATTCCGCTGATGAAGCTGACCAGTGAGCGGGTGGATTACTTGTATGATCTGATGGATGCGGCTTATGACGCCCAACCCATATACGCGGTGAGCCGCAGCCTGGGGCATGTCCTCATCATTGACAAGAACGGCCGGGGAAGAAGAGGAGGTTTGCCTCGGGAAAGGTGGGCAGGGCCGGAGCTTCACTTTTTACCATGTTGCTGCTAGTCCTGATAAGACGGGTAATTCCCCGGTAAATGAGCATTTCTGCTTCCCTTCTCCTGGAGGATCATGAGCCTGCTCAAGTTATCTAGAATCGCCATCGTGGGCACTCTTGGACGGCCGTTGTTAAAATGTTCCCCAAGGAGCTGAGATCAAAGGAGTGGCCAGCTTCACTTTTTTCCCTTGACAGGGAAGAAGATTTCATTAAGATAGGCTAACTATTAGCCTACAGGCGCCCTTCGGGGATTAAAAGGGAAGCCGGTGCAAGACCGGCGCGGTCCCGCCGCTGTAACCGGGGACGAAACCTGCACAAAGCCACTATCCTTTCTCAAAAGGACGGGAAGGCGCAGGGATTAGAAAGATCCGGGAGTCAGAAGACCTGCCTGTAAGCTGCACTGCTGGCCCAACGAGGCATTGGGGAGGCAGGGACTGGAGAGAGATGGCAAATCTCTCCAGCCCAACCAGGGATCAAGCAAACTGGGTGCAATCCTTGGGTCCACACGGGCTCAAGGATTTTTTTTTGTCCGCGTGGATCATGCCTCGTGGGGCATCGGCCCCACATATCTCATCAGCGTGGAGGGCATGATGGCACAAGGAGTAATCGTTTATGTGATGGGCGGGGAACCGCCGGAGGGTGTAAACCCAGGAGTTCATTATCAAGGATTCAGTCAACCTTCCGGCCCCACGGAAGTTGTGGTCTCCCAGCCGGGCATCCTGGAACTGGACGACGCCTGGCATTTCCTGCTGGCCAGGGGCTGTGAACCGATCCACCTCTTGATCACCCGGGCAGAGCAAGACCTCTTGCGCCCCCTTTACCCGCTGGTGCGTCTCACGGGCGTGGACCGAATGGGGCCGGACCCAGCCGGGGCCTATCGGTTTAAGGGGGTGCTGCATTGAAAAAGTTAGCTCTCTTTTGCGGCTGGGTCTCCCTGCTTTCGGTTTTAGTTGGCGTATTGCCACTTTGGGGGCAGGAAGCTGACAAACCGGGGGTTCAACAATTAGGCGAGATAGTGGTAACTGCCACGGGCACCGAAGTGCCCATGAAAGAAACCAGTGTATCCACCACGATCATCACCAAGAAGCAGATGGAAGCCCGGCAGGAGCCGCGGGTGGAAGACTATCTCCGGGATGTCCCCGGGGCCATCGTCTCTCAAAGCGGCGGCCGGGGTGGCACGACCTCCCTTTTCCTCCGGGGCGGCAACAACAACATGAACCTGATCATGCTCAACGGGTTCCGGCTCAATAATACCGGTGGGTTTTTCGACCTCAATAAATTGACGGTGGACAACATCAACCGCATCGAAGTGGTGCGGGGGCCCATGAGCTCGCTGTATGGCAATGACGCCATGACCGGAGTGGTCAATCTCTTCACCCGCCAGGGCCACGGCCCGCCCAAACTGAGCGCCAGCACCAATTGGGGCGGCCATGCGGAAGGCCATAGCAAAAACAATCTCATTAGCGAACAACGGGTCAGTTTCGAAGGTTCATGGAAGACTTTTTCCTATTCCATGGCCTACGGCCGCTATGACGATACCGGCATCTTGCCCATCAACAACCGCTTCGGCAGCAACGTGGTGAATACCCGTTTCGACCTGGAACCCACGGATAACCTGAACTTCACCCTGACCAATTATTATGTGGACACTTTTTTTGGGTTTCCCACCAGCAGCGGAGACCGGTTTGACAACAAAAGTCTCGGCGGCAACGGCCTGGATCCCGACCAGAACCAAAGAGCGACCACGGTGTTGACCGGCTTAACCGGGAAATATGCGCCGCTTTCCTGGTGGGAAAACGAACTGAATCTGGGATTCCTGAATCTCGATTCCCGCTATAACAACCGGGCCAATCCGGAATTAGTAACCTTTCAAACCACCGATTTTTTTAGCCGCGACCTGGAAAAACAGTGGACCGCGAATTACCGGTCCAATTTTCACTTCGGCTCCAAAGAAAAACTGGACTCGGTCACGACCCTGGGGGTGGAGGCGCGGCACGCCCAGTTTAAAGGCTGGAGTTACGGTTTTGACTTCAATGTTTTTGATTACCAGGGTGCCATGAACAAAGCTCGCCGCGGCAGTTTCACCTGGTACGCCCAGGAGCAGCTGGCGGTCTGGGAGCGTCTGTTCCTGACCGTGGGCGGCAGCGTCGAAGACAACCGGGCCTTCCAGAAGCTGGAATTCACCCCCCGGGCCTCCGCCGCTTTCCGTATCCCGGAAACCGACACCACCTTGCGGGCCGCGGGCGGCAAGGCGGTGAAGGCCCCGTCCTTCCTGGAGACCAATTCCCTTAATCCGTTTTTTCTCGGCAATCCCAAACTGTTGCCGGAGAAGAATGTCAGTTGGGAGGCGGGCTTGGACCAATGGCTCTGGAAGGACCGGGTGCAGGGGGGACTGACGTATTTTGAGAACTATTTTACCGACCTGATCCAGTTCGCCCAGACCAGCTTCACCACCGGCAGCTTTTTCAATATAGCTGCGGCCCGCACCGCGGGCTTGGAACTCTATTTACAGGCGAAACCCTTTAAAGGTTTCACGGCCCGCACCGCCTATACCTATCTCACCCAGCTCAAGGTGCTGGATGACGGGGGCCTGGTGAACATCAACATCATCACCGGCCAAAACCTGTTGCGCCGTCCCCGGCAGTCCTGGAATTTTGATTTGAACTATAATTTTGGCCCGCTGGAGGTGAATTTCCATGGGCTGTATGTCGGGGCCCGAGCCGATCGGCGGCCGTCCGCCAGCGCCCCTTACTTCGCCAGCCGGGTGACCAACGGCGGCTTTTTCACTGCGGATCTGGCCGCCTACTACACGGTGCTGCAAAATTGGGGCTATATGAAGCGGGTGCAACTGATGGCCCGCGGCCAGAATCTCTTCGATAAAAACTATCAAGAAGTGTTCGGCTACTCCTCCCCCCGGTTCCAAATTATCGGGGGCCTGAGGCTGGAGATGTAAGGGGTGCCGGATATCGCCCATTAAGGAGATGGTTTATGTTTCGGCGGGTTTCCTCGATTGCCATAGGTTCAGTTCTGCTGTTTGGCTGCCTGGTTTTGACGACGTGGGGCGGCGCGGCAGCCGAAATGACTCTCACAGATGCTTATCACCGCCCCCTGAACATTACACAGCCTCCCCGGCGGGTCGTGTCCCTGGTCCCCGGGGTCACCGAAATGCTGCTGGCTTTGGGGGTGGGAGAGTCTTTGCAAGGAGTGACTTACTTTGACCGGGTTCCCTCGCAGGCGGGGAAACCCGCGGTGGTGGGCGGCTTCTTTAGCCCCCTCCCTCAGGTCATCGCCCAATGCCAGCCTGACTGTATTTTCGTGGCCGATATTCACAAGGAAGTGCTGGAACGCTTCAAGGACGCAGGCATTCCGCTGCTGCACCTGGACGCCCATACGGTTCCGGACATCATCGCTAACCTGCGGTTGCTGGGGGCCTTGTTTCAGCGGCAGGAGCAGGCAGAGGCCCTTTGCCGGCAGATGCAGGAAACATTGGCCCTTATCCGGGAAAAAGTCGCCCGAGTTCCCGAGGCCCGCCGGGTGCGGGCCATCAGGTTGATGAGCCCCCGGGACATGCTGGTCCCGGGTGATGATTCCTTCCAGAACGACTACATCCGCCAGGCCGGGGGCCTCCCTCCCTCCCTAGGGAAAACCGGGGCGATAGTGCCCATCACTCTCTCGGAGTGGCAACAATTCAATCCCCAGGTCATCTTTACCTGCGGCAGCGACCTGCAAAGGGTGCAAAAGTTGGTGCAGCAGCCGGGCTGGCAGGAAGTAGAGGCGGTGCGGCAGGGGAGAATCGTTCGCTTTCCCTGTGAACTGACCTGCCGAGCCTCGGTGCACGCCGGGGACTTCGTGGCCTGGTTGGCCGCCAGCTTCTATCCCCAGGACTTTGCCGACCCCAAGAACCGGGTGCGGCCTGATGTGGTTCTGAGCAGTGACCCGGTTACTTTGGACCTTCCCTATGTGCGGCAGGCGAAGGTGACCCGCAGCCGCATCCAGGACTTTGAGCACAAGTCGCTACTCATCGACTTCAAAACCCCGGTGTCGGTCATTTCTACCTTGGAGGGTCCCCGCCAGGATATCCGCACGGTGGGGAACCATTACACCCCGCCGCCCCATTGGGGCATCTCCCACTACTTGGGTCTGAATAAAGATAGAGCCCAGGTCTACCGGGTGCTGAAAAAAACCGCAAAAGACAGCAGTTTCCTGCTCACCGGGGCCGACATGGCCAATCTCTCCGTGCAGCACTCGAATTTCAAAGACATAAAAGCCTATGCCCTGGTTACAGCCGGGGTGGAGGGCAACGCCCTGCGTCTCTCCCGGGATGAGGGCCGGTTCTATGAACCCGGCACCATCAATATCATCCTCTTGACCAACTACCGCTTATCTCCCCGGGCTATGAGCCGGGCGTTGCTCGCCGCCACCGAGGCCAAGACCGCCGCCCTCCAGGACCTGGATATCCGCAGTTCCGAGCAACCCCTGGCCTGCCAGGCCACGGGGACCGGCACGGATAATATCATCGTGGTGGGAGGTCAGGGGACGTTGATCGATAATGCCGGCGGACACTCCAAGATGGGGGAGTTAATCGGCCGGGCGGTCTATCAGGGAGTCAAGGAGGCGATAGCCAAACAGAACGGCATCGCCTCCGGGCGTTCCCACTGGCAGCGTATGAAGGAGCGGCGGCTGGGGCTTTACGAGTTGGTTAAGAGCCTTCCCGAGGCTTCCCGGAGCCAGGTCCTGGCCGCCTGGGAAACCGTCTTGCTGGAGCCGCGCTACGCCGGCTTGCTGGAGACGGCCTTCGCTCTGAGTGATGCGGAAGAAAGGGGGCAGGTGGGCGATTTGAGCGCCTTTGCAGACTATTGCAAAATGATGGCCGGAGAGCTGGCCGCCAAACCGGTGACTGAGTGGCAGACGCTGTCTTTCCCGGCGCAATTGCCCCGGCCCCTGCACCTGGCCTGCGAAGCTTTGCTTAACGGCCTGCTGGTCCGCATCCAGAGCGGCAAACCCTAATATGCGTGGTTCAAGAAATGGGGTCTGGTAAGAAATTGGACAGAGTCATAGTGATTGCAATTCTGGTGCTCCTGGCCGGATGGCCGCCCCAGCCGGCCGTGGCTGAAATCCGGGTTGACCAGTCGGGGCGTCAGGTGAACCTCCCGGCGGCTCCCCAACGGCTGGTGACCATGGCTGCCAGTCTCACCGAGGTAGTCTTCTCCCTGGGCTCGGGCGGCCGGCTGGTGGGGGTCGAGCAGTTCAGCGATTATCCCCCCGCGGCCCGGGCCTTGCCCAAGGTCGGTTCGTATAAACTCCCTGACCTGGAAAGGATCGTGGCCTTGCGGCCCGACCTCTGCCTGGCCATCAAGGACGGCAATCCGCCCCATGTGCTGGAACGTCTGCGAAGTTTAGGTATTCCGGTCTATGTGGTGGACCCCCGCAATCTGCCGGGGGTGATAGCCACCGTGGAGGAAATCGGCTCCCTTTTGAGCGCCGATGAAAAAGCCGGGGAATTGACCACGGCGCTAACTCACCGCTATCAACGAATTAAAGCTCTTGCCGCCCAGGCTACCCGCCGTCCCCGGGTCTTTTTCCAGATCGGCGTCGCGCCCATTGTCTCCGCCGGGTCCCACACTTTTCTCGACGAATTAATCATAACCGCCGGCGGGGTGAACCTGGCGGCGGGTAAGACGCCGTATCCCCGTTTTTCTCAGGAACAGGTTTTGGCCCTGCAACCGGAAGTCATCATCATCACTTCCATGGACCAGGGAGCCGCGTTTGAGCAGGTCAAGGCCGGCTGGGAGCGCTGGCAGACTATGCCGGCCGCACGGAATCACCGCATCTTTCTGGTAGATTCCGACCTGGTGGATCGCCCCGCCCCCCGACTGCTGGACGGTCTGGAATTGCTCTTTCGCCTGATCCATCCGGAACTGGCGGGGGAACTGCCATGAGCTGGACCAACCTGCCCTTGGGGCGGCAATTGCTGTGGGTTGTACTGGTGGGGGCGCTGCTGTTGGGAATCAGTCTGGCCCTGGGGATGTGTCTGGGCTCCACCCCGGCCGGCTGGCGTCGGAACCTGGCGGCCCTCCTAGGCCGGAGCAGCCCGGAGGACATTCTGCCCACCATTATCTGGCGGATTCGCGGGCCCCGGGTCCTCCTGGCCGGCCTGGTGGGGGCCACCCTGTCCCTCGGGGGCTTGGTGTTCCAGGCCCTGCTGCGCAATCCCCTGGCCGATCCCTATATCCTGGGGATTTCCGGCGGCTCGGCGGTGGGCGCGATTTTGGGGCTGTTGGCGGGCTGGGCGCTTTTTCCCGGCGTCGCCCTGCTGGCGTTTCTGGGAAGCATGGGCACCCTGCTGCTGGTTCTCCTGATTACGGCAGGGTCCTCGGGGACCAGGAAAGGTTCCCTGCTACTTGCCGGGGTCATGGTGAACGCCTTCTGCTCCGCGGTGATCATCTTCCTGGTGTCCATTACCCAGGATGCCCGCTTGCACAACATGCTGTACTGGCTGATGGGCGACCTGTCCATGGCGTTCCCCGAGCAGGCAAGTTCCTTGATCTATCTCTTGCTGCCCTGCTTCCTGGTGATCCTCGGCCTGGCCCGCCCCTTGAATCTTCTGCTTATGGGAGAAGAGACGGCTCTGGCCCTGGGCCTGAACGTGGCCGTGATTTCCCAGGTCCTGCTTATCGTCACCTCCCTGATGGTAAGCCTGGCAGTCTGTCAATCCGGCCTGGTGGGCTTCGTGGGGCTGGTGGTGCCCCATCTCTTCCGGCTGCTGCTGGGGCCGGACCACCGCCTCCTCATTCCGGCCTGCCTTCTGGGAGGTGGGGGTTACCTGATCCTGTGCGATCTCATCTCCCGGGTGTTGCCCTCCCAGGGGGAGATGCCTGTGGGGGTGATTACCGCCCTGTTGGGCGCCCCGCTGTTTATTCTCTTGTTGCTGAGGTCAAGGTGATGCCTCCCGCAGTGTTGGTCAAACACCTCCAGGTCTCTTACGGCCGGCAACCGGTCCTCCGCGATCTTTCCTTGAAGGTGCCGGCCGGGGCCTTTTTCATCATCATCGGACCCAACAGCTCGGGGAAGACCACGCTCTTGCGAGCCATGGTCGGGGTGGTCAAACCGCAGGAGGGGCAGGTGGAGATCTGGGGCACGCCGGTAGGTCAATTTTCGAAAAGAGCCCTGGCCCGGCTGGTGGCAGTGGTGCACCAACGAGCCGCCACAGATATTCCCTTTACCGTCCAGGAAGTGGTGCTGATGGGGCGCTCTCCTCATGTGGGCTGGCTGGGGCTGGACCGGCCCAGGGATCTGGAGTTGGCTCGGGAAGCCATGGTCTTAACCGACGTGGCCCACTTGGCTAAGCGGCCCTTGCCGCAACTCAGCGGTGGGGAGTTGCAGCGGGTGAGCATCGCCCGGGCCCTCTGCCAGCAGCCGCGCCTGCTCCTGCTGGACGAACCCACCGCGGCCCTGGACCCGGCGCACCAGGTGAACCTCATGGATTTGCTGGCGCAGTTGCAACAGGAACTGGGCCTGACGGTGGTTATGGTCTCCCACGATCTGAATCTGGCCGCCATGTACGGCGAACAACTGCTATTGCTGAAAGAGGGAGAAGTTGTTCAGTTGGGTCGACCCGCAGAAGTGCTCACTTATGAGCAGCTGGAGCGGGCATACGACTGCGCCATGCTGGTGGATGAAAACCCCTTGGGGAATGTGCCTCGGGTCAATCTGGTGCCCCAGAAATTCTTTAGACCCCGCGGCTCCGGGGAATGAGCAAAATGGCAGAATGGCTGTTGACAGGAAATGCTCTTTGGGTTTATTATCAGATACTTCGAGAACGAACTCTCGGTTGCGCTTGCCTTAACAGGACCTTAGATAATGTTTATGCCATGAAGGTGTGCGGCCCAGAAGGGCCGGGGCTTCATGGCTTTTTTTATTTTCGGAGACGTTATGAACCTGACGAAAATCATGCTGAACCTGGCCTTGGCCGGCGGCTCCTGGGTGCTGGGGGTGCTTATTATCCTGAGCATCGCCTCGGTGGCGGTGATGTTGGAGCGGGCCCTGGTTTTTCGCCGCGGCCGCTTCGCCGAAGCGCCCTTCATCGCTGCCATCGAACCGCGGCTGGCAGAGGGCGACTGGTCGGAGGCGGCCGAAAAGTGTGCCGGCGCCGCCGGTTTTGAACCCCAGGTCCTGTTGGCCGGCTTGCAACAGGTGCACCGCGGCAGTAAGGCCGCCGAGCAGGCCATGGAGGCCGAGCGCCTCCGGCTGGGGCAACTGCTGGAAAAGCGCCTGGGCTTTCTCGGCACCCTCGGGGCCAACGCCCCCTTCATCGGTCTATTCGGCACGGTGCTGGGCATCATTCATGCCTTCAAAGACCTGGCCCTCACCGAGGGCGGGGGCGGGCCGGCGGTGATGTCGGGCCTGGCCGAGGCCCTGGTGGCCACCGCGGTGGGGCTGCTGGTGGCCATCCCGGCGGTGATGGCCTATAACCTGTTCCAGCAACGTCTCCATGCCATCCTGGAGCGCTCCCAGCGCCTGAGCCGCATCCTGCTCACCTACCTGCACGGCCCGGCGGCCACGGAAAATTCGGAAGCAGCGGATTTACCGGTCCGCAGCGCCGGAGGCCGGGGATGAAGCCCCACCATCACGGCCCCATCACCGAGATCAACATGACCCCGTTTGTGGACATCGTGCTGGTCATTTTAATCATTTTCCTGTTGACGGCCACGGTGATGATGCCCAGCACCTTCTCCATCTCCTTGCCCAAGGCCACCCAGGCGGAGAAGCCAGAGAAAGTTCCCGTTATCATCAGCATCAACCGGGAAGGGCTGATCGCCATCAACGGGGTGCGCCTAACTCGGGATGCCGAGTTCGAGTCGGTCTTCCGGGGGCAGCAGCACGATAAGGGATCACAGGCAGTCATCGCCGCGGACAAGGAGACCCGACACGGCCGCCTGATGGAGGTCATCGACCGCCTCAAGTGCTTGCAGGTGCAGCGGATCGGCATCGAAGTGGAGCAGCGCTGACAATTGGCAATGACCATACAGGCATCGGAGTCCGAATGGGGCTGGAAGTCCTGGAGCGCAGTGGTCCTGGCTTCCGCGGCGTTGCATGGTCTGCTTCTGGGCATAGCGCTCTGGTGGTCCCGGGAGGTCCCCCTCCCTCGACGGGTGGTGACGGTGGAGGCCATCTGTCTGACCACGGGCTCGGGCCATGCCGGCGGCGGGACGGGCCGGGTCTGCGAGGTCAAACCTCAGGTCCCCCCCCAGCCCCAGCCGCCCAAACCCCAGGCGGTGAAGGAGAAGCCCAAATCCAGGCCGCTGCGGACAGTGTCGCGCCCCCCGGAGGTCGAGCCGCCGCCGGCTCTATCCATGCCGCGGCCGGCCGCGGCGACGCCGCCCGGACCGGTCGCGGCCGCCCTGCCGGGTTCGGGGTCAGGCCTGGGCACCGGGGCCGGAAGCGGTCCGGGGTCCGGCCGAGGCCGCGGACCCGGCTCCGGCACGGACAGCGGCGCCGGTCCCGGGACGGAGCCCGGCTCGGGCTCCGGGTCCGGCGTGGCCTTGAAAAGCTACCTGGCGGAGGTGCGCCGCCTGCTGGAGCGGCATAAGAACTACCCCTGGATGGCCCGGAGGCAGCACCGCGAGGGCGTGGTGGTCCTGAAGTTCACCATCGGCAAGGATGGCGCCATCGCCGACCATGCCATCGCCAGTTCCTCGGGTCACGAAATCTTGGACAGCGCCGCGCAAGAGACCCTGCGTAAGGTGGGCCGCTTCCCGCCCCTGCCCGCGGTCCTGAACCGCTCGCAGCTCACCATCCAGGTGCCGCTGACCTTTCGCTTGGCCGAATCATAATCAGAACTCAACAGGAGAACATAACACCGGCAGAGTAGGTGGTGGCCATCGTCGAGTGCAACAATTGCTTCACAGACGGCATCCAGGCGGTGACGGGCTGCACCTTCGGCAACAACGCCCTTATCTTCCAGGACCTGGGCAAGACCGCGGTGACCGTGGCGTCCCTGGGGCAATACTTCCGGGTCTTCCCTCTGACCCGCTTCACTTTGGGGCTGGGGCTGGGCGTGGCTTTGGTGGTGGGCCTCCTGGCTGCTATCTTTCCGGCCTGGCGGGCGGCGCGGGTGAGTATCGCTGAGGCGTTAAGAAAAATAGGATAGAAAAAGCAGAGGGCGAAGGGGCGAAGAGCGAAAAATAAAAAGAAGTTTATAAGCGCTCCAGCACAGGCTGGAAAGCCTGTGCTACTAAAGATAGGCGAATTTTTAAGGAATCGGCGGGCAGTACCCACCCTGCGTAAACTGCACAGGCGAGGCGCCTGCGCCACCAAAACTAAAACCTAAGAACTCGAAACATTTACCATGATGCCAAAGAATTATCGGGCTATTCCTGATCCTAATCCGCAGGGGTTAGTCAGGCGCATTGTCTTAGGCTCCCTGATCCGGTAAAATTATTCAGGAAAAAATCATCAATAAAGAAGATTTCCTTTTACGGGATTCCGGATTAGGCTAACCTGAATAATCCTATGTCTCTCAAACGCACCCTACGCTACCACTGGCTGAAGTTCCTCCGCCTGCAGGATGATCCCTGCAAACTGGCGTGGGGCATGGCCCTGGGTGTATTCGTAGGCGTCACTCCCACCATTCCCTTCCATTTTATCACCGTGGTCACCCTGGCCCCCTTGTTGCGAATCTCTGTGATCACCGCGGTGGTGGGCATTCAATTGGCCAACCCGATAACTATACCGCTTCTCTATCTCACCGCCTTCAAGGTAGGGCATTTTTTGTTGCACCGGGCGGCGCCTTTGCAACTCCCTGAGACTTATACCCTGGCCAGCTCTCTGGATATGCTCTGGCGTGGAGGTCTGGCCCTCCAGCTGGGAGGGTTGGTCATCGCCATTCCCCCGGCCATTGTCTCATATTTTTTGACCTTGTGGCTGATCACGCGTTATCGCCGTCTCAAGTTGCGAAAGGTTGCCAGTGTTCTCAATCTCTCCCAAGAGTCTCCTGCAGCGCCTAAACCTGAGGCCTAAAAAGACCCTGGGCCAGAACTTCCTGGTGCATGTCCACCAGGCCCGGCGCATTGTGGCGGCCCTGGAGCTGTCCGGCGATGACACCGTGGTCGAGATCGGCGCCGGGCTGGGGGCCTTGACGGTCTTTTTGGCGCAAGAGGCCCGGCGGGTGGTGGCCGTGGAGCGGGACCCGGCCCTGGCCCGGTTTTTACAGGAAGAGCTCTTTGCCAAAGCAACGCAGGTGGAAGTGCATTGCCAGGACGTGCTGCGCTTTGATTTCCTGGAGTTCAGCCGGCAGGTGGGCCGGCCCCTGGCGGTGACAGGGAATCTCCCTTACCAGATCACTTCGCCCCTGCTCTTCAAGCTGATGGCGGAGAGACAGGCCGTCAGCCGGGCGGTGCTGATGATGCAGCAGGAAGTGGGGGCGCGGCTCCTGGCAAAGGCAGGCACCAAGGATTACGGCATCCTCTCGGTGTTGCTGCGCTATCACTTCGCCGTCCAGCGTCTCTTTTCCCTGGGGCCGGCCAATTTTTATCCACCCCCCCAGGTGGACTCGGTGGTGGTAAAGCTCACGCCCGCGGCCCCCTCGCCCGCGGCCCTGGACCCCGATCTCCTGGCCAGGGTGGTAAAGGCGGCCTTCGGCCAGCGCCGCAAGACCTTGAATAACGCCTTGATCGCCCAGGCAGCCCACTTCGGCCTTAGTTCCGAGCAGCTACGGGCATGTTTCGGAGAGCTTGGCATCGACCCGGGACGCCGGGGAGAGACTTTGGACCTGGCGGAGTTCGTGGCTTTAAGCAATAAAATAACTGAAACCTCACGCCAGGAGGCCAAGGGGCCCAGGCGCAGAACCTTTTAAAAGAAGAATTCTCGCGTTTTTGCGACATTGCGGCTTGGCGTGAGATAATTTTCTAAGGGGCAAAAGTGGGAACAGGCCTATGGCTAATATTCGGCCTGGGCGCGGCCTTGGGGGATTCCGGCGCCGACGTGGTGACCAAGCGCTGGTTCTCAAGGCTGCCGCCTTACGGCATGGCCATGGTGCGGCTGCTAGGCGCCATCCCGTTCCTGGCCCTGGCCGCCTGCTTCATTATCGTTCCCCATCTGGACCGGACTTTCTTCCTCATCGTGGCCGGCATGTTGCCCTTGGAAATCGCAGCCATGCTGCTCTACATGCGCTCTCTGAAGATCTGCGACCTGTCGCTGTGCGTCCCCTTTCTCTCCTTTACCCCGGTCTTCCTGATCTTCACCGGCTGGTTGATCCTCGGCGAGGGGCTGAACCATTGGGGTATCCTGGGAACCTTGCTGATCGCCGGCGGCAGCTATTTTCTGGGGCTGGGCCCCGGCAGACGGGGGATTCTGGACCCCTTCAAGGCCCTGGCGCGGGAGCCCGGGTCTCGTTTGATGCTGCTGGTGGCCGCCCTCTATTCCTGCACCGCCGCCCTTTACAAGCTGGCCATTCTGCACTCCCTCTCGGTCTTCTTTGGAGTGCTTTATCCCTCTGTCTTCATCGGGTTGATGCTGGCAGGCTATCCCCTGAGCCGGGAACGGTCCCTGCCGGCCCGCTCTCATTCCGGCTGGTGGCTGGCGGCCGGTTTCTGCTTCGCCCTCAGCACCCTGTGCCTGGCCGGGGGAGTGAAACTGGCACCCATCACTTACCTGGTGGCGGTGAAGCGCCTGAGCCTGCTCATCAGTGTTTCTCTCGGAGGCATGTGGCTCAAGGAGCGGCCCTTTCTGCCCCGCATTGTTGGCGCCAGCCTGATGTTCGCGGGGGTGGCGCTGGTTACTTTGAAAGGATAGCTGTCAGCTATCAGCGGCAGCTAAGCATTGTGCAAGAGGAAACAGTTTGTCGTTAGCCGAACAAATTGGATAAAATCAAAGCTGCTTCGGCTTCTTTTGTAGGGGCGGACCCATGTGTCCGCCCCTACGAGGGCGCACACGCGGGTGCGCCCCTACGATAATTTTTTGATAGTACTTCTGGGACGCAATGCTAACTGCTAAAAATAAAAGCCGATAGCTAAACGCTGAAAGCCATGTCTTACGAAGAACGCACCTACCGCACCCGCATGGCCCGCGCCGGCCTGGTGGGCTTCCGGGTGGCCGTCAAGGAGACCGACCTCTGGGTCCTGGCCAGCCGTGACCTTTCCCGCGAGGTGCAGGAAGTGGTGCTCCAGGAGCGCCGCCAGTTGGAGGCTTATATTGCCGCCCACCCGGAATTCCGCACCACCCTGACCCCCTGGCCGGAGGACCCCTTTGCGCCGCCGGTGGTGCGGCAAATGATCAAGGCCGCCCGGACCGTAGGGGTGGGTCCCATGGCCGCGGTGGCCGGAGCCCTGGCCGCCCGGGTGGGCCGGACCCTGGCGCACCTGAGTGACGAGATCATCGTGGAGAACGGCGGCGACATCTATTTGCAGGTGACCTCTCCGGCCACCGTCGCCCTCTTTGCCGGCAAATCGCCCTTGAGCCATCGGGTGGGCCTGAAGATCGACCCGGCGCTGTCCCCCTTGGGGGTCTGCACTTCCTCCGGCACGGTGGGGCCTTCCCTCAGTTTCGGCCGGGCCGACGCCGCCTGTGTCCTGGCCGCCGACGCCGCCCTGGCCGACGCCGCGGCCAGCGGCCTGGGCAACCGGGTCAAACAGGCCGAAGATATCGCCGCGGCCCTGGAATGGGCCGCCAAAGTGCCGGAAATCCTGGGGGCCGTGGTCATTGTCGGCGATAAATTGGGGGCCTGGGGCCGGGTGGAGCTGATACCATTAGGCGGCTGATTGATGGAAAAAGAAATCATTGTGATTTCGAGATGTTTATACTATTTGATTATAGGAAAGAACCATTTATAACAGTCGAGGGCTAAACAGATGGATGATCTGTTAAACCAAGGACGGTATGCCCTGCAGATTGTCTGGACCGGGGCAAAAACTGAATTAGGCGGCTTTATCATCTGCTTTGTGGCTCTGGCCGCGCTGCTCGCTCTCATCTGGCTCTTTTGGACCCCGGAGGTCAAGAGAAAAGCGGACCGATAGGCGGACGCGACATATGTAAGCACCGGCAGCGGGTCGCTCTCTAACCTGTTTAACCAGCCCAGGTCAAAGACCTATGGGGAACTATGTCCTCCTTAAAACCATTCTGGTCTGCGCTGGCTTTTTGCTGATCTTTATTTTCCTTTCCGAGGATTTCCAGCAGTGGTGGCAGCGCTTTCAGGCTGCTTTACGCCGGCGGCCCCGGTTAAAATTGGTCGCCTATCCGGTGGTTGCCATGCTGTTCATGGGCGCCGCGGCCCTCGTCATCCAGGCCTTGATGATTTTCGCGGCTCTCCGTTTTTCTTATGATTGAACCGGTCTGACTGCACGCCCATCCTGACTGGTTTTCTTAAACTGCTCACTGCTCACTTTCAAATCATACTTGCGCCGCGGCCAAAAATAGGTTGAAATATTAGGACATTTTTCGAAGGGGAAGACCATGGCACCAGGTGAAAAAATTACCCCAGCTTCCGGGGGGGGGGACTGCAAGTCCCAGACAACC
>JAMCQY010000203.1:2105-4132 GCA_023381945.1 Deltaproteobacteria bacterium | reverse complement strand
CTGGGAGTAGCGGGGGCTGACGGTGGTAATGGCGTCGGAGAAAATAATGCCGCCCTTGAGGAGGTTGATCTGGTCATAGTACTCCAGGCCGTCGATGGTAAACAAGGAGCGGTCCAGGCCCAACCGGGGGAACCTGCTCCGGGGGAATAACCCCTGGTAGGCCAGGTTGTGAATGGTCAAGACGGTCTTGGTCCCGGCCATCACCTCGGGCCAGGCCCAGTGGTTCTTCAGATAGACGGGCACCAGTGAGCTTTGCCAATCGTGGCAGTGGATCAGGTCCGGCTTGAAATTCATCTCCCGGCAGATGGGCAGCACCGCGCCGCTGAAAAAGGCGAAGCGTTCCAGGTTGTCGAAATAGTCGCCTTTGGGGGTGCCATAGAGTTGGCTGCGCTCATAGAACTCATCCCGGGCCACGAACCAGAAGGGATAATCAGGAGATTCCGGAGCCATGAGGTCAAAGGGCAGATTAAGGGGCTCCGGCAGCGTCACCTCCAGGTCCGTGGCTACCTTGACCGTGGGGAGCTTGCCCTGCTTCACCGCGCCGTAATAGGGCATCAGGACTTTGACTTCCACCCCCAGTTCCTGCAAGGCGTAAGGTAAAGTGCCCACCACGTCCGCCAGGCCCCCGGTCTTGGCAAAGGGTATGCCTTCAGAGGCCACAAACAGCACCTTGAGCTTCTCAGCCATAGGGACTCCTTTGATAGTAGCCGGCTGCCAGTTGCCAGAGGATGGATCGGGCTTGTCTTTTAACTGGCAACTGACTACTGGCTACTGACTACTAATATTTATAAATCAAGTCGATATCCGACGCCACGAACCCCTTCTCCCCTTCGGTCAGGGTAAACTCAAAGATATAGTCGCGGCTGGGAAGATTTTCCGCATGCGTTCCCGGAGGCAAGTCCTTCTCCATAAAGAACACGGAGGTATAGGGCGATTCGTCCAGGCGGGTGTCGGTCACCCAGACCTTGCCAAAATTGTGCATGAACCGGAAAAAGCCGTAGGACCGGTCCAGAAAGTACTTGGTGCAGACCCCACGCACCCGGCTACCTACTTCACCCCAGGGGGGCGCAGCGGCAAACGGCGGAGTAGTGGGCAAAAGCCCTGGAATAAGATACCCAGGGACAAACAGGTCCACCTCCCGGCGCAACCGGGCCGAGACGTTGTTAAAAGCGATCAGTTCCACCCGGCAGCCCTTGTTCTGAACCATGCTGACGACACTGCAAAAATCGCCGTCCCCGGTAAACAGGTAGATCAGGTCCAGCCGGTCCGACTGGGAGACGATATCGAGGCCCATCTCCATATCCAGGTTGGCCTTACCGTAGGTGCGGCCGGAATCGTCGGTGTACCACCGGATGGCTTTTTCCACCGCTTTAAAACCTAAATCACGCAGGGTAAGGATGAAATTCAAGGTATTCTTATAATTGGGGTCCGAGCCGGCCCGGTCTTCGTCTATGGCTACATAGGCGTTGAGGCGCAAAGCCTCGTCACCATCCCGGGATGCGAAGCGCCGGATGACTTCGTAGCGCATGCCGTAGCCCCCGTTGCGCATGATGTTCATGGAATCAACATAGACTCCGATTCTCCTCATCATCTATCAAGCTCCTTTTGCTACTGCACTAAAATTTTGGGTACCGAAATAGGTTCCTGGCTGAACAGAACTAAAATTCCTTGCGCAAAGCAAACTAAACTAGTCCATGGAGCAGTGGCCCTGCTCCCCCCCATTGAATCAACCAAGTTTAGAGGAAAAACCCCCGGTCCGCAAGTGGCGATAACGGCCCTGGCTCCAAGCCTCTTCGTTTTGCAACGGCTGGCTTTGGAATAGCTGGAGCAAGGGCCTTTATTTCTGTTAAGATAAGGTCCGGAGAAAGAGGTACAAGATGCGGGAAGTCTGGCGCATGTGGAATTATGCCACCATGGTGGTCCTGACGGTGCTCACCGCCGGGCTGTTCGCGGCGATTCTCATCCCCTTCAAGGGCATCCCGCTCATTCCGGGGCTCACGGAACTGCGGCCGGCCAACGTCATCCCG
>JAMCQY010000203.1:0-2033 GCA_023381945.1 Deltaproteobacteria bacterium | reverse complement strand
TTTGTGGCCGCGGTGCTTTTGGGCGCCATGTCTTGCGCCCTGGTCATCGGCTTCGGCGTGGAAGCTTTCAAACTCCTGCCTTTCGGTATCATCGCGGTGGCGGTCCTGGTTAATAACGGCCTGGTTTCCCTGATTCTCGGCCCTTTGCTTTTGCGTCTGCTGGCCCCCCGGGCGGGCCGCTGGGATCTTGCCTGGCGGGAGCAGATGGATCCGGAAGACTGCCCCCCGGGCTTGGCTCCCCGCCTGGGTCTGGCCCTGGTGTGGCTGGGCGCCGCCGGGGGCTATGGAGTCGGCCTGGCGGTGGGTTTTGGGCTGGTAATTATTCCCGGACTGCCGAGCTTGGCAGTGATTCTGGCGCCATTTGTGGGCGTATTATTGCTAGGGTGCTTTTTGTTATGAACCGTAAAGGCGACCCGCCGGGTCGCCTCACTGGCAGCACAGGCTTTCCAGCCTGTGCAGTAAGTGAAACTATGTTTAATAAAGCGCCTTGCCTGTCATTCTGAGGGAGCCGAAGGCGACCGAAGAATCTCAAAAATAATCTTAAATACGAGATCCTTCGCTTCGCTCAGGATGACAAATAATTTATTTGGCAGAACCACTATAATTTCTCTTGCGGCTTTGCGCTTGGCGTCTTTGCGTGAGGTATTTTGGCCCCTTCCATCATCAAGATCACCGGCCTGCGCTTCCGTTATAAAAAGGCGGTGCAGCCGGTTTTTGCCGGGCTGGATCTGGAAGTAAAAGGCGGCGAGCGTCTTACCATCCTGGGTCCCGGCGAGGCCGGCAAATCGACTCTGGCACTTTGCCTCCAGGGCCTCATCCCGCGGCTCATCAAAGGTGAAATGCGGGGCCGGATCGAAGTGGCCGGCGCCGACACCCGGTTCTCCCGACCCCGGGAACTGGCCGACCGGGTAGGTCTGTTGTTTCAGGATTTCGAAGCCCAGCTTTTTTGCACCCGGGTGGACCTGGAAGTAGCCTTCGGCCCGGAAAACCTGGCCCTGCCTCGTGACGAACTCCGGCGGCGGGTGGCACGCAGCCTCGGTTTGGTGGATTTGTCCGGCCTGGAGGCCCGGAATCCTGCCACTCTCTCCGGCGGCCAAAAGCAGCTCCTGGCCCTGGCCGCGGTGCTCGCCCTGCAACCCCGGCTTTTGGTCCTGGATGAGCCCACCTCCGATCTGGACCCGCTGCGGGTGGAGGAACTGCTCCAGACCCTGGACCGCCTCGCCCGGGAGCAGAACCTTACCTTGATCCTCCTGGGCCAGGACCTGCGCCTGGTGCGGAATTGTTCCCGGCTGGTGCTGCTGCACCAGGGCGCGGTGGTGGCCGACGGCGTGCCTTCTGAGGTGCTGCTCCGAGTGGAGCTTTTTCGTCAATTGGGGCTGCAGGTTCCGGAATTACCCGGTTTGTTCTATGATCTGGGACAAACCACCCTGCCGCTCACCCTGGAGGAGGCCGAAGCCCGGGCGCGTAGCCTGCGATGGGGTGCGACGCCAATGGCGGGCGAGATCCCCGCCCCATGGGTTGTAACCGCCTCTCCCCCTCCCCAACGCGGGAGGGGGCAGGGGGGAGGGGGAATCGATCTCACCCCCACCCTAACCCTCCCCCATCAAGGGGGAGGGGATGGAAGACAACTGCCCTACGCTGCCGCTCCAGAAATCCTGGCCCTGCGCCGGGTCAGTTTTGCCTATCCCGAGGCGCCTACGGTGCTTGACGACTTCTCCCTGGCTTTTCGCGAGGGTGAACTCACCGCCATCCTGGGCCCCAACGGCAGCGGCAAGACTACTCTGCTCAAGCTCCTCCGGGGCCTGCTCAAGCCTCAGGCCGGCGAGGTCTGGCAGGCTGCAGGCACCCGGGCCGGTTTCGTCTTCCAGAATCCCGACTACCAGATCTTTGCCGAAGAGGTTTGGGAAGAAGTGGCCCTGGGGCCCCGGCAATTGGGCCTCGAACCCAAGGAAGTCGACCGCCGGGTGGAGGAGGCCTTGACCTCAGTCCATCTGCTGGACCGGGCCCGCGATGATCCCTTCTCCCTGACCAAG
>JAMCQY010000213.1 GCA_023381945.1 Deltaproteobacteria bacterium | reverse complement strand
CCGGCCCTGGCGGCCGTCAAGGTGGAGGGTTGAGCAATGTTGGAATCTATCTGGTTTTTCCTGTGGGGCATCCTCTGGGCGGTCTATTTTATGCTGGACGGCTATGACCTGGGCTTGGGGACCTTGATGCCCTTCGTGGCGAAGAACGACACCGAGCGCAAGCTGGTCTACCGGGCCATGGGGCCGCATTGGGACGGCAACGAGGTCTGGCTGATCACCGCCGGGGGGGTGACCTTTGCCGCCTTCCCCACCACCTACGCCGCCATGTTCAGCGGCCTCTATTCCGCCCTGATGCTGGTGCTCTTCGCCCTGATCCTGCGGGGCGTCTCCTTTGTCTTCCGGAATGAAGTGGACAGCCCCGGATGGAAACGCCTTTGGGACGCCTGTCTCTTCCTGGGAAGCTTTTTGCCGGCGGTGCTGCTGGGGGTGGCCTTCGCCAATATCTTCCGGGGCCTGCCCATCGGCGAGGGCGGTCTCTATCAGGGGGGTCTGCTCACCCTGATCAACCCCTACGGCCTGGCCGGGGGCGTGCTCTTCCTGCTGCTCTTCCTGGTGCACGGGGCCTTGTGGCTGGCGGTGAAATCCGAGGGCGCATTGCACGAGCGGGCCACGGCGATAGCCGCCAAATTATGGTGGCCGCTCCTGGTGGTGGCGGCCCTGTTCCTCTTCGCCACTTCACAGGCTACCAGGCTGTTTGAAAATTATGCCGCCAAACCGGTGCTCTTGCTGATTCCGGCCCTGGCGGTGGCGGCGCTGGTGATGGTCTACGTCTACATGCGCAGGGGCGCCTGGTGGCGGTCTTGGTTCGCCTCCGCGATCACTATCGTGGCGGTGACCCTGTTCGGTGTGGTGGGGCTCTATCCCAATCTCCTGCCGTCCAGCCTCGATCCGGCCCACAGCCTGACCATCAGCAATTCGGCGTCCAGCCCCCTGACCTTGAAGATCATGCTGGGCGTGGCCCTGACCTTTGTGCCCATCGTCATCGCCTACCAGGCCTGGGCGCATCTTCTCTTTAAGGACAAGGCCAGAGAAGAGGACCTGGCGGCAGAAGAAGGGTATTAAGTTTCGAGTTTTTGGGTTTCTAGAAAAGGCGGCAAAGAAAGGCCGCCTTTTTTATGCAGTCAATGTAGGGGCGGACCCGTGTGTCCGCCCCGTGGAAGGCGCACACCTAGGTCCGCCCGTACCTATAGCGTTTGCCAAAAGTTTTTTCCTATAGGGTATATCCTAAATCCCCCCTATCCCCCCTTTTTCAAAGGGGGGAACTTGGCGAAATTGCTTTGAAAGTCCCCCTTTGAAAAAGGGGGACTTAGGGGGATTTAAAAATCAACCAATCGGAAAGAATTTTTGGCAATCGCTATAAATTAATCCCATCGCCAACCCCACCGAAATCCCCAGAAGCATTAAGGACGTAGGGCGGGAAAGCGAAGCGCATCCCGCCTTGAGGATTCTCGCAAAAGCGCCAAGCCTTCGCACTCTACATGGCTAAATGATCCCCATCGCCAAGCCTACCGAAATTCCTAAAAGCATTACGGCCACCAGGATCTGAATGCCGCGCAGGGTCACTTTTTTAAGCAGGCGGCGGCCCAGAAAGGCCCCCGCAAAGGCCGCCAGGACCGTGACGGCCAGCAACGGCAGGTTGCCACCGCCTCTTAGGAATGGCATCTTAACGGCATAGACCACAATCCGTGGAATATCCACCAACAGGGAGATGACCACGCCGGTGGCGATGAAACTTTCCTTGCTCAAGCCCGACTTCAGGAGAAAGGGGGCGCGCAGGGCGCCCTGATGGCCCGAGAGGCCGCCGAAAAATCCGCTGAGCAGGCCTCCCAGGGGCAGGTATTTCTTCCCTACCGAAATTTCGGCAAAACGAGGCAGCAGTTCGAGGAGGGCAAAAATAACCATGAGACCAGCCACTACCAGCTTCACCGGGGTAACCTTGAGGTGCCGGCCCAGCAATTCATAGGCAAACAAGGGCGGCAGGTGAGAGAGCCACAGAAGAGCTTCGGCGCCCAGGAGGGCGGCCAGGACCGCGGGCAGGCCGAACCGCAGCACCGTACCTTTATCGGCATAGCGGCCCAGCAGGGCCAGTTTAAACAGATTGTTGAGGCAGTGGACCACCGCAGTCAGGGCGATGGCCGTGCCCAGGGGGAAAAAGAGGGCCATCACCGGCAGCAGGAGCGTCCCCAGGCCGAAGCCGGAAAACAGGGTCAGCCCGGAAGCCAGGAAGGCGCAGAGGCAAATGGTGAGATAGTGCATAGCAGTGAGCAGTGAGCAGTTAGCAGTATAAGCAAACGCTTTTAATGAGCTTCATCGGCACTTTTCTCCGGATAGCGCAGATGCACACCCTTAAATCCAGCACCGCCCGGCCAGAGTTTTTCAGGGTCGTACCAATAATCAATCCATTCATAAAGGCGGGCTAGATGAAGAAAAGCCTCCCGTATGCCTGATATTTCCGGTTTATACAATAGTCTCCCATGGAAGACCGGGTTTCTAACCTCTCGGTAGAAAGCTACGTTCCGCTCATATAACTCTTGGTCAAAATTCTTGAGGCTGAGTTCGGGATGCACAGCTGAAGGCATGCGATGGTAAATGTTCGCGACAGCCGATTTCGACCCAAAGGAAAACGGATTTCGTAGCTTGGCAAATAGTTCCGCAGACATATTTCCAAGGATTGCAGAGGTTTCGATAAGGGCAGCTGGCAAATACGCTTCAATACCGAGAATTGCTCGCTGGAGAAGTAGAGTCATTAAGTCCCAGGGCATTCCGCCCCAGATTAGAAAACTTACCCTTATCGGTCTGAATGGAGGCTTTAAGCACTCTTCTGCTTCGGGGGAGTGGAGAAAAGCGTATGTTTTATTAAACTCCATTCGCAAATTGAGTATCGGGATGTTTTCGAACTTAAGTGTGAATGCCTCAATGGTAGACAAACACTAGCTCCTTAAAGATTTGGCAGGCACGGGGGCCCGCCCTACCATTTAACTAACTCAGCGGAAATGGCAGGCCACCCAGTGCGAAGGAATGGTTTCCCGGTAAGCCGGGACCTCGTCTTGGCAGCGGGGAAACTGGGCCTCGGGGCAGCGGGGATGGAAGGGGCAGCCCGACGGCACGTTGACCGGGCTGGGGGGCTCGCCCTTGAGGGCCGGGGGTTTAAAGGGCTGTTGCGGATCGGGGAGCGGCACCGCGGCCAGCAAAGCCTCGGTGTAAGGGTGCAGGCGCTCCCGGGCGAAAATCTCCCGGGTGGCCATTTCCATCAGGCGCCCCAGGTACATGACCGCCACCCGGTTGCTGATCTGGGAGATGACGCTGAGGTCGTGGGAGATGAAAAGATAAGTGAGGCCGTAGCGCTCCTGCAACTGCGCCAGCAAATTGAGGATTTGCGCCTGAATGGAGACGTCCAGGGCGCTGACCGGCTCGTCGGCCACCATCAGCTTGGGTCTGAGGGCCAGGGCGCGGGCGATGCCCAGGCGCTGGCGCTGGCCGCCGGAGAATTCGTGTGGGTAGCGTCCCAGGTGCTCTTCGGCCAAGCCCACTTCGGTCAATAAATCCGCAACCCAATCGCGGCGTTCGCGGCGGGTCCCCAGGTCATGAATAAGGAAAGGCTCCTCCAGGATTTGCCGCACGGTCATGCGAGGGTTCAGTGACGAATAAGGGTCCTGGAAGATGATCTGGAACTGGCGGCGCATGGCCTTGAGCGCGGGGCGGCGCATACCGGTCAACTCTTCGCCGCCGAACCAGACCCGGCCGGAGGTCGGGGCCAGCAACCCCAGCACCAGGCGGCCCAGGGTGGATTTGCCGCAGCCGGACTCGCCCACCAGCCCCAGGGTCTCGCCGGGAGCCAGGGAAAAGCTTATCCCATCCACCGCCTTGAGCAGCGGTCCGCGGCCCCAGGGGCCCTTGAGGCGGAAATGGCAGGAGAGGTCTTCGGATTTCAGGAGTTCAAGCATAACGGGTGATAAAGTATCAAAATTTAGAATATTGAGGATCAGGTATTGTATTTTTTTTCCTGGTTTCGGCTGCCTTTCGCCCAGCCATACGCCGTTTTCTTGTCGTGGCTGCTTTTTGACCGGCGTCTTTCATCCGTTTTGCCCAATTGACCCGCCTTTCGCTGTCCCTCATTTTTATAATTACTTCTG
>JAMCQY010000107.1:1267-4140 GCA_023381945.1 Deltaproteobacteria bacterium | reverse complement strand
TCAAGGTCCCCAAGCCCAGGTCATAGCCGTCCAGCATAAAATAGACCGCCCAGAGGATGCCCCACAGGAAAAACCAGATAGATTCCAACATTGCTCAACCCTCCACCTTGACGGCCGCCAGGGCCGGTTCGGGCCCCCGCCGGGCATGTTTGCTAATCAGATAGAACGCCACCAATCCCAGTAGTCCATAAACCCCGATAAAGGCCGCAAAGGAAATCCCCACCTGGGAGGCGGAAATCACCGGCGAGACTGCGTCCGAGGTCTTCATCAGGCCGTAAACGATCCAGGGCTGCCGGCCCACCTCGGTGACGATCCAGCCCGCCTGCAGGGCGACATAGGGGAGCGGTATGGCATAAAGCATCACCTTCAACATGCCGGGGCTCGACTCCAACTTGTTGCGTTTCAGCCAGGCCCACACCGTCAGCACCACAAACAGGACTCCCAAGGCTACCATCAGCCGGAAGGCCACGAAGGTTAACGCCACCGGCGGCCGCTCCTCTTTGGGGAAGTCTTTCAGGCCCTTGACCGTGGCAGAGGGGCTATGGTAGGCCAGGACACTCAGGAACCCCGGAATCTGACCAAATTCCACCGAATTGCGCTCGTTCTTTTCGTCCGGAATGGCGAACAGCACCTGGGGGGCATGAGCCTTTGTCTCCCAGAAGGATTCCATGGCCGCCAGCTTGGTGGGCTGGATCTTGGCCACTTCACCGGCATGGTAATGCCCCTGTAGCAGCTCGGCGACGGAGAAGATCAGGGCAAAGGTGAGCCCCAGGCGGAAAGACTTGGTGAAGAAGCCGGTATTTTGCCGCCGCAGCAGATGATAGGCGCTGACCCCCATGACGAAAAAGCCCGCCAGGATGTAAGCGCCGCTGACGGTATGGAAAAAGATTTGAAAAGCGAACGGTTGGGTGACTATGGCCAGAAAATTATCCAGTTCGGCTCGCCCGTTTCTCAGTACATAGCCCACCGGGTGCTGCATCCAGGCATTGGCGATGAGGATCCAGACGGCCGAGAGGTTGGAGGCCAGGGCCACCAGCCAGATGCACACCGCATGAAATTTGGGAGAAAGCCGGTTCCAACCGAAGATCCACACTGCCAGAAAGGTGGATTCCAGAAAAAAGGCCAGAGTGGCTTCAATGGCCAGCAGAGAGCCGAAAATGTCTCCGACATAGCGGGAATAGCGGGACCAGTTGGTACCGAACTGGAACTCAAGGGTGATCCCGGTCACTACCCCCACGGCAAAGTTGATAATGAAGATTTTCCCCCAGAATTTGGCCATCCGCCGGTATTCCTCTTCTCCAGTCCGGACGTAGATCGTCTCCATAATGGCGACGAGAACGGAGAGCCCCAGGGTGAGCGGCACAAAGAGAAAATGGAAAAAGGTGGCCGCGGCGAATTGCAGTCGTGAGAGCATCAGAACGTCCATAAATTGCCATCCTCCGTCTGAGCATTATGTAAAGTTAGTAACCATGCAAAAATGACTATTCAAGGGTCCAAGGACCTTACCTCCGCAATAGTTGAATAAAATCAGGCCAGAACATTGCCACACAAAGAGCTCATCTAACTCAGCTGCGCCGTTTAATCTGTCCCGCCTCGTTTCAAAAGATGGACCTGCTGCTCCGCTTCGACCAGTTGCTTGAGCTTGTAAGCCGAATCCCGCAACACGCCATAAACCACGCCACAGCCCGGATCATTCCGGACCGCATCGCCGCGGTCGGCCAAATGGAGCATGCGTTCCGCCAGTTGCAGGGTCATTTCCAGACACTGATCAGCCGGGCTCGGCATGTGGTTAATCTCCCGGGAAAAGCAAAAAATCCATGAATCGGCCATCAGCCGCACTTTGGGGTTTTGGAAGATCGCCTTCCCACCAGGGGGCGAAACGTTTCGGGGACAGCCCCACAACAAGGACAACGCCAACCTTTCGGCAAATTTTCAAACCGGGTGCCTGCGGGAACTTTTCCCTTGGGGTCTCCCCGGTTCGGGTCATAAATATAGTCGCATCCAGGCGTCTGACATTGATAGATTTCTTCAGGAAGGGCCATAACTGAAAAGATCTCCCTTAGCAGTCGTTGCTTGATCGCGGAGAAACTGCCTGGCGACATTAGTCAGTTCCACCACGGTTTATCAGTGAACACCCAAGATTCGTGCCAGGCCGATGGCTTAGTTTGACTAATAACTAATTATAGTAATATCAGCAGGTTGTCTTTTTATGAAATAGTCGGGGAAGATTCGGCGCGCCCAGGAGCCGCGGCTGATGAGACAGGCCCGAGGCTAGGGAGCAGATCAAGAAGCTTTGGATTAAGCTGAAAAAGAGAGTCTAAGGCAATGTCTCAGGTTGGCTCGTGAGACGAGGGTGTATCTTGAGACATGAGAAAGCGGTAGAGGGTGGCCCGGCCTACGCCCAGGAGCCGGGCGGCCTTGGCCTTATTGCCGTCGCACTGTGCTAGGGCCGACTGCACTGCTTGGGCCTCGAGCTTGGGCGCCGGTCCGGGCTTGGGGGAGCCTTGACGCACCTCCGGCGGCAGGTCCGCCGGGCCGATGAGCTCTCCGCCGCCGCGGGCCAGGGCATAATGCACGGCATTCTGCAACTCCCGGACGTTGCCCGGCCAGGCGTATCGTCGCATCAGGGCCAGGGCCGCCGGGGTGAACCGCGCGGTCTTTTGGCCGCGTCTGGCGGCGAGACTGAGAAAGTGCTCCACCAGCAGCGGGATATCCTCCCGGCGCTCTTTGAGCGGCGGCAGTTGTAGGGGCACTACATTGAGGCGGTAGAACAGGTCCTGGCGGAACTTGCCCTTTTCCACCTGCCGTTTTAAGTCCCGGTTGGTGGCGCTGATGACCCGCACGTCCACAGTCACGGTCTTTTCGCCTCCAAC
>JAMCQY010000107.1:0-1257 GCA_023381945.1 Deltaproteobacteria bacterium | reverse complement strand
GCCCTTCTTATCCCGGATGGCCCCGGAGAAGGCCCCCTTGACGTGGCCAAAAAGCTCGCTCTCCACCACGCCTTCCGGCAGGGCCCCGCAATTGACCGGTACGAAGGGGCCGCGGCTGCGCTTACTCTCGCTGTGGATGGCCGCGGCCACCAATTCCTTGCCGGTGCCGGTCTCACCGGTGATCAGTACGGGGTAATCATTGACGGCCAGCGCCTTGATTTGCCTGAAGATCTGCACCATCTTGGGGTCCCGGCCGACGAGGCCGGCAAACCCGGGAAGATCTTCGGTCCAGAGCTTCAGCCCCGGGAGCACGGTGATGTCCTGAAATGACGCCAGGACGCCAATGAGACGGCCCTGGTCATCCTTCATGCCCATCACGGACATCTTAAGCTGCCTCGGCTCTCCCGCTTTGGTGACGATGTTGATGGGGTAGCTGATCCTGGTCCAGGACTGCGGCGGGGCGTCACAGAAGGAGCAGTGTCGGCCGCAGAAGGGGGCGCCGAAGGCCTCGTAGCAGTCCTTGCCCAACACCTCGGCCTTGGCGTAGCCGGTGATCGTTTCGGCGGCGCGGTTGAAGTAGAAAATTTTCCGGTCCCGATCATGGCCGATGATCCCTTCCTGGAGATGGTCCAGGATGTGCTCCAGGTTCTGCCGGGACGCGGCCAGTTGTTCCAGGATTGAGAGCTTCATGATGAACTCGCAGTCATGCGGACTACTGAGTAAATATCCCATCCAGAGAAAAATTTCAAATTATCGCTAACTTCCGGCAGTTCTTACCCTGTAGGATCAGCTCCCCATTAGCCTGATTTTTTTGAGAGGGTGGCCCCAGGGGCAAAAAAGGGCTACGGTTGGAAACCGTAACCCTTTGAAATCTATGGTAGGCACGCCGGGATTTGAACCCGGGACCCCTACCGCGTCAAGGTAGTGCTCTCCCCCTGAGCTACGTGCCTATTGGGATATTAATTTCATATAACCCGCAGCGCTCCCGGCGTCAAGAGGATTATTGGCAAACCCTCCCAGCCTTTGCCAGACCTTGACAAGACCCGGCTTTAACTGTTAGATTACTTAGATATTTTCGCACCATTGGAGGAGGGCCGATGACTTTTCAGGAATTGCTCATCACCCTGCAGCGCTTTTGGGCCGACAAGGGTTGCCTCATCGTGCAGCCTTACGATATCGAGGTGGGGGCCGGCACTTTCAACCCCGCCACCCTGCTCCGGGCCCTGGGGCCCGAGCCCTGGAACGTGGCTTACGTCG
>JAMCQY010000332.1 GCA_023381945.1 Deltaproteobacteria bacterium | reverse complement strand
CCTTTCGGGCTTCCTGAAGAGCCGTTTTGCCCAGGATAAGCCCCTGACCCTGAGCGCCAGCCTCTGCTTCGAACAGAGTTACGGCATGATCGAAGGCGATTCCGCCTCCATGGCGGAGCTGGTTACCCTGCTGTCGGCCCTGGCCGAAGTGCCCCTGACCCAGAACATTGCCATGACTGGCTCGGTGAGCCAGCGCGGCGAATCCCAGCCCATCGGCGGCGTCAATTGGAAAATCGAGGGTTTTTATAAGGTTTGTAAGGCGAGGGGTCTGAACGGCACCCAGGGGGTCATCATCCCCAAGGCCAACGTCCAGGATCTGATGCTGAAAAAAGAAGTGGTGGACGCCGTCAAAGACGGGAAATTCCACGTCTGGGCCATAGGGACGGTGGATGAAGCCCTGGAGCTGATGACCGGGCTACCGGCGGGGAAGCGCCAGGCCGGCGGCACCTGGGAGCCCGGCAGCATCAACGGTAAGGCGGACACAAAGCTGCGCCAACTGATGGAACTGGCCCGGGAGCTGATGAAGGGTCTGGAGGAAGAGGGCAAAAAAGCCGAGCCCGCAGGCCCATCGAGCACTTGAAAAATCTGAGGGGTGCCGGGGGCATCCTAAATGGGGCCCAGCAAGCTGTGCCCCTGCAAAAGCAAAAAAGGGGCGGTTTTGAAAACTGCCCCTCTTTTTTTCCAGTAATTCTGAGGCGCCAAGGCCAGTGGCCGGCTAATACCGGTAGGCTACCTGAGCACCGAAAATATGGCGGGAGTAGTTGTAGAAGGAGGTATTGGAATCATCCCGGCTATAAAAGTAGTGCACGTTGAAATCCAGGCCTTTCCAGATGTTATAAGTGATCTGTAAACCGGTGATAATGGTCTTATCAAACCGCTTATTTTCGAAGCCAACCCCGTTGAAAAACTGGTGTTCGAAGGGCTGAAGGTTCAGGTCTACAAAGGCGTTGACCTTCAGCTTTTCCGTGACCGGGTAGAGGGCGGCCAGCAACAGGCGGTAGCTGTCGCTGTCCCAGTTGCTGCCAGTGGTGGCATCGTGGTCAAAGCTGAAGCGGGCCTGCAGAAACCCGGTTTGCTTCTTGAAAAAGTAATAAGCGCCTAAGCTGCCGCCGAGGTCTTTGCCGCTGCGGTCATCCTGCGGGATACCGAGGGGAAACCAGTAATATCTCCGGTTAAACCGGGCCGTCCCCTCTAACCCGACCGGGCTTCCTTCATGCGGTTCAGGGCCGCCAGCGCCAGGCTTGCCTCGAACTTGGCCTCCTGGGCTACCTTGGGGTCTTGGCTGGCCTTTTGGAAATAGTCCAGGGCGATGCTATATCTTCCCTCCTTGGCCTCGGCCATGCCCCTGAGGAGAGTTACCTGCCCGGGCTCATAGCCGGTGGGCTCCAGGGCCTGCAATAACGGTATGGCCCCTTTGGGCTTATCCAGGGACAACAGGGTATCGGCCAGCATGAGTTGGGCCTGAGGCAGATTGGGCTTCAGGCGCAGGGCCTCTTCCAGATACTCCTTGGCCTTGGGATAATTGAGCATGCGACGGTAAGTTTGGCCCAACAGAAAGGCCTTCTCCGGGGAGTGGAACCCCTTCTGCCAGGCTTCGGTCAGCTCCGCCAGGGCCTCGTCGTAATTCTCTTTGGCCAGATCCTGGACGGCCTTTTGCACCAGGACATCGTCGTAGGGGCTAACGCCCCAGGCAGGGGCCCCCATCAGCAGGTTCATCCCAAGAATCATTAACCATATCAAGCACGCTCTGTTCAACTTCATCCCCCGAAATTTTGCAAAATGTAAGGTTAGCCTGATTAATAAGCGATTTGGGAGCATACGATAACACAATGTCCACGGATGCAAAAGAAATTTCGTCATCTAAAAAATCACTTTTTCTAAATATATTAACTACTTTTTCAAGATAGTAATGATTGGCTGATCTGGTCCATAAATTTTGTCGGCATCTGATGGTAGGCATGGTATTTTAAAGCAACTACCCCAATTAACTTTGAGGTGTCCTATGCCTGAAGAGAACAAAGGCGTCTCCCCGGTCCAGGATAAATTTCATCGGGAGCTGGGTGACCTGAAAGCCAAGCTGCTGGAATTGGCCCAGGCCGCGGAGCAGGCCATCGAACAGAGCATCACGGCGCTACTGCACCGGGACACCGGCCTGGCCCGGCAGATCATTACGGGTGACAAGGCGGTCAACAGCCTGGAGGAGGCCATTGACGGCGAATGTGTGCGTCTGATCGCTCTGTTCCAGCCCGTGGCCATCGATCTCAGGATACTGATGGCGGTGGATCACATCAGCGCCGAATTGGAGCGCATCGGTGATTCAGCCACCAACATCGCCGAAGAGGTCCTGACCCTGCAGCATTTGCCCGCCAAACCCATCCATTACGACTTGCCCCGGATGGCCCAGGATGTCCGGGAAATGGTGCGCCAGAGCCTCCAGGCCTTTCTCACCCAGGACCCCCACCTGGCCCGGGAGATTTGCAAGGCGGACGACGAAGTGGACTCTCTGGACCGCTCCATCATCCAGGATCTCCTGGTGGAGATGACCGGCGAGCCTGGCGCCATCCCGCCGGGAATTTGCCAGATCAACATCGTCCGCAACCTGGAGCGGGTGGGGGATCACGCCACCAACATCGCAGAACAGGTAGTTTACATGGTCGAGGGGGAAAGCATCAGGCACCGGTGTCAGGGGTAAAGGCAGTGGTCAGTGATCAGTGGTCAGTAGCCAGTAATACCAACAAAAGGAAATGCATCACTGACCTTATCTGCAAATCATGGCTGTATTAGACCTCAGCGAGCGTAAGCTTAATCTAAAGATCCTGCTGGTCCTCTCCTTCGGGCATCTGGTCACCGATATCTACCAAGGCGCTTTACCCGCCATCCTGCCTTTTTTGAAAACCAGGCTTTCCCTATCTTATGCCATGGCCGGCGTCATTCTGATGGCGGCAAGTTTCACTTCCTCCATCATGCAGCCTCTATTCGGCTATCTTTCCGATCAGAAGGAGAAGCTTATCCTGCTTCCCCTCGGGTGTCTCGCCGCTGGCCTGGGTTTGGCGCTGTTGCCGGCCCCGAGCCGCTATGGGGGCATCTTAATGCTGGTGATGGTTAGCGGTCTCGGGGTGGCGGCCTATCATCCCGAAGGTTATAAAACCGCCCACTATTTTACCGGCAAGAATCTGGCCACCGGCATGTCGGTGTTTAGTGTGGGCGGTAACCTGGGATTTGCCCTGGGCCCCGTGATCGCTCTCACTATCGTTACGCGCCTGGGCTTCGAAGCCCTGCCGGTCATCATCATCTTCTCGCTGTTGTTTCTCTGCTTTTTCCTGGTTCATCGGACCTCGATCAGCATTGCCAAACCTGGACGATCAGCGGCCCTCATCCCGGCGGGGGCGACCGGCCGCAACGCTTATCTGCCTCTTTGCCTGACCATAGGCGCGGTGGTCATGAGGTCGTGGACGCAACTGGGGTTAATGACCTACATCCCCTTTTACTATATCGATTATCTTAAGGGCGACCCGATGTACTCGGGAAAACTGATCTCGACTTTCCTCCTGGGCGGGGTGGTCGGCACCATTTTCGGCTCCATCCTGGCGGACCGCTGGGGGCACAAGCTCCTGCTGCTGATTTCAATGTTCACGACCAGTCTCCTGGTGCCACTCATCCTGGTGGTCAGGGGGCCGGCTCTATTCGCGGTCTTGGCCGTAATCGGCCTGGCGCTGATCTCATCATTTACCGTTACCATTGTCATGGCACAAAAGCTTTTACCGCAAAACCTGGGCATTGCTTCCGGACTGATGGTGGGGTTTGCCATCGGCGTGGGCGGGCTGGGCGTCACCCTTATCGGCCTGCTTGCCGATCACTTCGGCATCCCGATGGCCTTGAAATCGATCATAATCTTGCCTATCATCGGGCTGGGGTTAAGTTGGATGATCCGCTATCCGAGCTGAATTAAAGGGGCGCACCCGCGTGTGCGCCCTTAAGACGGGCGGACACATGGGTCCGCCCCTACGAAAAAGTTTGAAAAGGACTATCCGAGCCGGTCGTTTAAAAGAGCCTGAAACACCGGGAAAAAACCTATTAGCACTCTAGTCAAGGTGTTGCTATTTGGTCAAAAATCCCTTATACTCTTGACAAATCCCGGTTTTGTTATTAACTTTCAGATTCGTTGAGTATGACCATGGACCTGGTA
>JAMCQY010000223.1 GCA_023381945.1 Deltaproteobacteria bacterium | reverse complement strand
ACCATCCGCAGCTTTTCCATTTACCAGGACCAGGTGTATCTGCAAGTCGGCGCCGGGATTGTGGCCGATTCGGACCCGGAGCGGGAATACCAGGAGACGGTGAACAAGGGCATGGCCCTGGTGCGGGCCCTGGACCGCGTTGAAGAAGGGCTTATATGAGTGAGTAGTAAGCAGCAAGCAGTGAGCAGTTAATTTTTTTCCTGCTCACCGCTCACTGCTAACTGAGGTTATTATGCTAGTAATGATAGATAATTACGATTCCTTCACTTATAATTTGGTGCAGTATTTCGGCCAGTTAGGGGAGGAGGTTAAGGTCTTTCGCAACGATCAGGTCGACCTGGCAGGTCTGGAGGCGGCCGGGCCGGACCGGCTGGTGGTGTCGCCCGGACCCTGTTCCCCCAATGAAGCGGGGATTTCCATGTCGGCTATCCGGCATTTTGCCGGAAAGGTCCCGATCCTGGGGGTGTGCCTGGGGCATCAGGCCATCGGCGCGGCCTTCGGAGGCCGGGTCATCCGGGCTCCGCGGCTGATGCACGGCAAGACCTCCCTCATCTACCATGACGGCAGGGACCTGTTCCAGGGTATTCCCTCGCCTTTTGAGGCTACCCGTTACCATTCCCTTATCGTGGAGCGGGAAACCTTGCCCGGCTGTTTTGAGATCACCGCCCAAACCGCGGTGGGGGAGATCATGGGCCTGCGCCATAAGGCATATACGATTTACGGGGTCCAGTTTCATCCGGAATCGATTATGACTGCCGAGGGTATGAACCTGCTGCGCAATTTTTTAAGACGCAGCCGTGGGTGAGGAGCGGGATCAGGGGTTAGGGATCAGTTGTAGCCGCAGGCTTTAGCCTGCGCTAAGGTAATTGTGAGCCATGCATGGAGCAAGAATTAGATTCTGAGAAAGAACCGGAAAATGAGATTGCTGCGGCGCCCGGTGTGGACGAGCCGGCCGAAAAGCCCCAGCCTGAGTTTAAAATCGACATCTTCAGGGATTGGTGCAAATCCTGCGGCATCTGCGCGGCCTTTTGCCCGCGACAGTGCCTCGGCCTGGACGAAAACGGCGCACCGGTGATTAAAGACGCCAAACGTTGCACTGGCTGCCGCTGGTGCGAACTCCATTGCCCCGACTTCGCCATCTGCGTGACAGAGATCGTAGCCGGTGAGAAGAAGGCCGGGGAAGGGGATTAAGAATACGGTTCAAAGTTCGAGGTTTAGAGTTCAAAGTTATTGAGAATACGGTCTTTAAGATTTAAGGTTGCACGTTGAGCTTTGAACCCAAAAAGCCGTTTTTGAAAAGAATTTTCAAGGTCAGAAGTTCAAAGTCTTTAAGAAGACAGCATTTAACGTTTAACGTTGAACATTGAACTAAAAAAATCATGACTGATCAAACTGGTAAACCTGTCTTGCTGCAAGGCAACGAAGCCGTGGTGGAAGGCGCCCTCTACGCCGGCTGCCGGTTTTTCGCGGGTTACCCTATTACCCCGGCCACCGAGATCAGCGAAGTCATGTCCTGGCGCCTGCCCGCAGTGGACGGCACTTTCATCCAGATGGAGGATGAGATTGCTTCTATGGGCGCGGTCATTGGGGCTTCATTGGCAGGGGTCAAGTCCATGACCGCCACCAGCGGCCCGGGCTTCTCACTGATGCAGGAAAACCTGGGCTTTGCCGTGGTGGCCGAGGTGCCTTGCGTGATCGTCAACGTTATGCGGGGCGGGCCCTCCACCGGATTGCCCACCATGGTGAGCCAGGGTGACGTGCAGCAGGCCCGTTGGGGCACGCACGGCGACCACCCGATTATTGTCCTGGCGGTGTCCACCACCCAGGAATGCTTTGAGTTGACGGTTAAGGCCTTTAATCTTTCGGAAAGATTCCGCACTCCGGTGATTATCTTGAGCGATGAGGTGGTTGGCCACACCCGGGAGAAGCTCGTGCTGCCGCCGGCCTCTCCTCTGGAGGTGGTGGAGCGCCTGCGCCCGGATATGCCGCCGGAGTGGTACCTGCCCTATGCCGACACGGCCAGCGGCGTGCCGCCCATGGGCATCTTCGGAGACGGCTACCGTTACCACGTCACCGGCCTAGTCCACGACGTGCGCGGCTATCCCACCGAGCGTCCCGACGAGATCGAGCCTTTTCAGAACCGGCTGTTTCGCAAGATTAACCAGCACTTCCACGACATCCAAATGGTTAAGGAGGAACGGACTGCGGACGCCGAACTCCTGGTGGTGGCTTACGGCTCCGTGGCCCGCTCCGCCCGGCGGGCCGTGGCGGAGGCCCGGGAACGGGGGCTCAAAGCGGGACTGCTGCAACTCATTACCCTGTGGCCCTTTCCCCGGCGCAGTCTTACCCCCTTGCTGCAGCAGGTGGGGGCCGTATTGGTGCCGGAGCTCAATATGGGGCAGATGTCCCGGGAAGTGAAACGGGTGAATCAGGGGTTGACCCAAATCGAAACCTTGAATCGGATAGACGGGAATTTGATAACGCCGGCAGAGATCGTGGAGCGCTTATCAAAACTGTAAAAATAAGTTTTACCTAAGACCAGCAACGCTTTTTCCGGGAGGGAGTCGGCGATGGCGACGATTGTCTGGGAGGAACTAAAGCAGGAAGGCATCGGCTGGGTTGCCAGGCGCAATGTCTATCGAACCAAGGTCCCCGGGGGGTGGCTGGTGCGGATTCAGGGCGCGGACACCGACTTCATCACTTTCCTGCCGGACCCGGAGCACCGATGGGTGTGAGTCGGCGGCAGATATTCGGCGGGGTGTTGCTCCTGCTGTTTTGCTTCTCATCGTTGGCCTTTGCCGACGTTACCGGCGACTACGAACTCCGGGAGAAGGGCGAATTGCGCCGCTTGTCGGTCAATGAGCTGAAAGGTGCTATACAATTTATTCTTGATGTTGAGGCAGGCGATTTCGACGGCTCGATGATGGGTACGGCCGCATTAAAAGGAAATACGGCTACCTATAAGACCGGCGGCTGCCAGTTTACCATCACCTTCTCGGGCAATAAAGCCCTGATTCGCCATGCTGGCACCCAATGCCGGGATTACCTGAAACCCGGGGTGCGGCTGGATGGCAATTATATCAAGGTGCCTTAAATTATTTAGAGGCAGCGCAAGCTGAAGCCTGCGGCTGCTAAGGTGAGCCATGGGACGAATAAGAATCTCGATCCAACAAGAAAAATTGGCAGAGTTTTGCCTAAACCGCCACATCCGTAAGCTGGCCCTCTTCGGTTCGGTGCTGCGGGATGATTTCCGTCCTGACAGCGATATCGACGTGTTGGTGGAATTCGAAGCAGGATTTGTTCCTGGATTGGAATTTTTTGCCATAGAGCAAGAGCTTTCGGACATCTTCGGCCATAAAGTTGAACTTCATACCCCGAAATTTCTTAGTCCATACTTTCGAGACAGCGTGGTTGAGGAGGCTGAAGATCAGTATGTTGCAGCCTAAAGATTTAATTCGCCTCCGGCACATGCTTGATTACTCTCGCGAAGCTGTTGAGCTTATTCGGGGCAAGAAACGGGAGTATCTCGATCATGATCGGCTCCTTGGGCTTGCCTTAGTACGTCTGTTGGAAATAATCGGAGAAGCGGCGGGCCGAACGACAATTCAAAGTCAGTTAAGCTATCCTATGATTCCATGGTCACAGATTATCGGTTTGCGCAATCGACTGATCCACGGTTATGACGCAGTAGATATGGATATTCTTTGGCAAATTGTGAAATATGACTTACCAGTTCTTATTGAAAAGCTGGAGTCGATTGTTCCTAAAGCCGAAGCTGAATGCTGAGACCTAATAATGCCCGAAGTAACCAAACTCATTCATAAATACCTGCGCCACGAAAAGAAGTTCCCTCACGTTTGGTGCCCGGGATGCGGCAACGGCATTGTGCTGGGAGCGTTGATCCGGGCCATCGACCGCACCGGGTTTACGAAGGACGAGATTGTCCTGGTCTCCGGCATCGGCTGCTCCGGACGGCTTAGCGTTTACGTGGATTTCAACACGCTGCACACCACCCATGGCCGGGCCCTGACCTTTGCCACCGGGGTTAAGCTGGCCAATCCCAAGCTCCAGGTGATCGTGGTGATGGGCGATGGCGACGCCACCGCCATCGGCGGCAATCACTTTATCCACGCGGCCCGGCGCAACCTGAACCTGACCGCCATTATCATTAACAACAATATCTATGGCATGACCGG
>JAMCQY010000007.1 GCA_023381945.1 Deltaproteobacteria bacterium | reverse complement strand
TTGGATATTCTGACCGAATCCCGCCCCTTACTGTTGGTGGAGATGGAAGAGAAGAACCTGGTGGCCGCCGGCGCCTCCAAGGCGGCTATCCAGTCTTTCCTGAGGCCTTTGGGCTACCAGGCCGCCTCCCTGCGCAAAGGCCGCTGGCACCCCATCGACGACGTCAACTTAACCCGCGGCCGCAATCTCTTCTGGTTCAACCCCTCTATCCCCAAACACCGGGGAAAGGCGAGCCGTGTTTTGGATCTCAGTTAGTTCCCGTCATTAAATCTTAAACTTAGTTTGGATAAAGTTGGCACATTAAATCAGAAGGGGGCAGGCGAAAGAGGCTAGCGCTATCGGCAGTCCCGTCCTTCGGGGTTTTTTAATTCAATTTCGGGCCCGGTAAAAATTTTCCGTCTGACGCCGGGGAAGATCGGGCGTTGAGAAGAGTCTTTTGGCCACTACAAAGTTTTTTTGATAATAAGATCGGTTTAAATCTGACACAGTTACACCTTGGCTACCTCTGGCGGCATGGATCATTTTTGCCTCTCCCAGGTAGATGCCCACATGGGCGATACGCCTTTTCTTGCTTCTAAAAAAAAGGAGGTCCCCCGCCTCCAGCCTGGAAAAATCCATGGAATAGGCCGCCACGCTGCCCTCCTTTGCCTGCGCCGCGCTGACTCGAGGCAGGTAAATATCGGCTTCGCGGAAAAGATACTGTACAAAGCCGGAGCAGTCGGTGCCCTTGCCGGTCAGCAAAGAACCGCCCCAGCGGTAAGGGGTTTTTAGAAAGGTATGCGCCTCTTCACAAAGCCAACCAGGCAGGGTTTGCGGCTCAAAGCGGTTATACCGCCGGGACGTGAGCGGCGACAGATCAGTCGTTTCCCAAATTGAGGGTGATACGGAAGGTCCCGACACGGGGGAAAGGACTGTTTGACCTATATTGGTTGAGAAAATTGTAACCAAATTTAATAGAATACCGCAGAGTAGACTTTTTACCATAAACCTTTTCTTTTAAAGTTGATATGATACTTAGAGGCACATCCTTTGACCAGGACGCACCTCACCCCCGCATTTTCCTCTTTCGTGGGGGATAACGGCAGATCTTTTAATGGGGCGTAGGAACAGGGTTACCGGGAATCAGCATTTCTTTAAAGAGGCAGAACAACAGGAGGGGTGGCACCCAAAAGACCCAAAAAATTAGATTTGATATTTTTGCGTTGCGGAAATTTTATCTGAAATCCCGGCCTTGTCAAGCCAAGGTGCCTTCTTTTAACGTATCATATTTAATTTGATAGATAAATATTACACCGATGACGTTTGGTTGCATCAGCCAACTCTTGGCGCCATGATCATCAACTTGGCCGTGCTCCTCCCTGAGACCGTCCTTCGAAAATGGCGTATTTTTTTAACAGGTGCCGCATAGCCGATTGACTAACTTTTAAGTCTCGAGCCGCCTTAGCCACATTCCCTCCAGCGCGGAAGAAGGCTGCAGCAATCAGTTGTTCCTCAAATTGGCTCATAACCTTTTCTAACCCCAGGTTTATAGCCGGGGGCAGCATGGTGTTTGATAGGGCTAAATCTTTCAGGCTTATCCATGGTTTCTCGGACATCACCACCGCCCGGCGGATGCAACTGTCCAATTCATTGATGTTCCCAGGCCAGTCATAGGTCAAGATTATCTTTTTGGCTTGTTCGGAGAACCCCAAAATTTTCTTGGCTTCTTTGGCGGCATACCTTTTCAGAAGCGCCTTGGCCATCAGCCACATGTCAATCCCGCGATCTTTTAGAACCGGAAGCTCCAGCGACAGACCTTTTAACTTTTGGTGCAATTCAGGCCTTAACCGGCCCTGGAGCACTAATTGTTCGGCATCACCGCTCAGTGCCGAGGTCAGGCGAAATTCCGCAGTCCGCGGGATCCTATCTCCCACCCGCCTGAAGGTGAAATCGCCCAGGAACCGCAACAGATCTCCTTGAAACGACCATGGCAGGCTTTCCACCTCTTTAATGAACAGGGTCCCTCCATTGGCCATCTCCACTTTGCCTTCCAGAGATAGCTGGTGCGGATGGGCGCGGCTTTTATGGCCGAAAAATTCCCCCTCTAAAGATTCCGGCCGGATAGCGGCGCAATCGACGATAACGAACGGTCCGGCGGCAAACCTGCTTTGCCGGTGGATTGCTCTTGCCGCGGTCTCTTTGCCGGTGCCCGGCGCACCTGTAAGGAGAACGGGGACATCTGTTTGGGCAGCTAGGCGGATCAGCTTAAATATCTGCTTCATTTTTGGAGAGGTGCCGACCATCCCCGGAATGTCCTCACCGGAATGATTGACATCCCTTTTTTTGTGGGCACTTAATCTCTTCATCTCGGCTCGCTAAATTTTCCTCGACCGTAAGGAACTGCCAGGACGAGGAGATTTTCATGCCCCCCCAAGTCCTCCGGAAGGCGCCGCTTGGTTTTCCACCAACTTACTCCTTGTCCTCAATCAGTTCTCCCAGGTCAGAAATTTTACGTTACTGACGCTCCTATGCCCGTGCCGGCCAGTTGTCCTTATCGTGATCAATAATTCCGCGGCTTTTGATGAAGTAGCTCTGACAGGCCAGATCCATGGCCTGGAAAGTAAGTTGTGGTCCCTGCCCCAACGATCTGGCGCGATCGCTCAGATTTTCGATCAAATCTCTGGGGTGACAAGCCCGGAAGGGCCGCCCGCCCTGAATATAATATTTCTCAATCATCTCCTGGATTGCCGGCCCATCAAAATTCACCCCATACTGGTCACAGGCACGACGGAAAATTTCCAGGTACTGCTCCTGGGAAACCTCGCCGATAAAGACTTTATGGCGAATCCGGCGCAGAAAGGCCTCATCAGCCAGCGCATAAGGATCGAGATTGGTGCAGAAGATGATCAACTCATCGAAGGGGACGGCGAACTGCTGCCCCGTATGCAGGCTGCAGAAATCCTGGCGGCCCTCCAGGGGATACATCCAACGGTTTAAGAGTTTTTGCGGTGAGATTTTCTGGCGCCCAAAATCGTCAATGATAAACACGCCGTTATTCGCCTGGACCTGGTGGGGCGCTTCGTAATACTTGGAGACCGGGTTGTATTTAGGCTCCAACGCGGCTTCGGTCATCTCGCCGCCGGCGATCACCACCGGGCGGCGGCATTGGATCCAGCGGGCATCCTGTCCCTTGAGGGGAGCAGTGGGAATCTGGGGTTCGTGCACGAATTCATCAAATATGCGAATGATTTGGCCATGAACATAAAGAGCATGGGGGACGTAAACCGTGTCTTCGAAGATTTCTCCGATGCATCTGGCCAGGGCGGTTTTGCCGTTGCCGGATGGACCGAAGAGGAAGATGGAGCGGCCACTGGCAATGGCCGGCTGAATTTCATTAAACAGTCCTTGGGGTATTACGTAGTCTTTGAAGGCCTCGTGGAGACGCGCTGCCGTTATATGCACCTTCTGAATGGATTGAGCTTCCACCCAATCCCAATAGTCTTCCAGGGTGACGGGTACGGCGCCCACGTAGCTGTTGAATTCCAACTGCTGCCCCGCGCTTTCTTTCCCGGAGTTGGAGAGGGTGTACCGGATATCCGTCGCCAGGTGCAGCGGGGTTCGGGTCAGCGCGTCCCGGGGACTGATGTCCACATACTTTTGTTGCTGAAGATATTCAATGAGCACGTCCACCAGGTGTTCGGGGATAGCCAAGGCTTCCGCCATTTCCCGGGCGGTAAAGGTATAGCGGAAAAAGGCATGCTTTAAGAGCAACTGCGCCAGAAAATTCTCCGGCAGCCCGATCTCGTCAAAAGTTTGCGGCACCAGGGGATAGGGAGGGATGAACTCCGCCACTTCCGCGGCTTTCAGGATGCCCAGGGCAATGAGATGGTCCGCCAGAAACCCCCTGAACTTCTTTTGGCGATGGAGCGCCTGACTGAGTTGCTCCTGTGATACCGCTTCAGCTTGGAGTAGTCGTTTGGCTAAGTTCACGGCTTTAACCTCATAATTTGGAGTTGGCTGTCCCTTTCGAATCATCAGTGCCTTTGATGCAACAAGATCAGCGAGGCTACGAGCAGCGATCCCGCGATAACCAAAACGGGTACAGGTTCGTTAAGGTACTGGGAGATAGCGCTATAACTATTAAGGATGAAATCCACTGGCCACCACATAATCTTTCCATGTCATCTCCTGGAAGACTGTATCAGTACTCAAATACGGTGTGGCGCCGCAAAGTCCTTTTAAATATCCCCAGCATCCAGCCAGGGTTATTGCACCAGAAACGGTTGGGGCGACAGAATTCCATACCAGAGCCCACCGCCATAACCGGGAGAGACATAATTCCCGCCCACGATTTGCACATCTATCGTGTTGCTGGGCGGACCCTGGACCTGCACAATTTTTATGGGAACAGCACCGACTACGGCGCTTTGGTTGAATTTATCGCCACTGCCGTTATCTTGGAAAACCGGCATTTCGTAGACCACATCTGCGTAAGGTACGCCGGCGGCGTTGGTTCCCGTTGGCACGTAAATATCAGGATTCGTCAGTGAGGGAGCCAATCCAAACCGGTTGTTAGGGGCTATCATGTTTTGAATAACCGATGAGGCCACCCCGTTTTGAATGCCTACACTTGATCCGGTGGGGCAGTCTGGGGTGTACCTGCCGGTGGCATCATTAATCATTTTCTTGAGCTCACTGGCGTTGGGATTCGTATCAGCGGGGTCGAGATTGGTCCAGCCCATGGTATCCGTACCATCTTTTTTAAACGTCCCGTGAAGAATTTGTCCGATTCCGGTGAGCAGGTCACCCCAGGTGCCGAATGGCAAGGTCGGGGCCCCTGGCATCGTGCCTCCTTTGGGGGTCAATGCCGCGGTGGCTGTGGTTTTCACCGAGACCTCGTCTTTCCCCAGGAAGCTGGCCAACGACATACGCACCGGGCCATCATTATAGGAATCCGTTCTCTTGACCGGCAGGCTGATGCCCGGGCCGACCATCTTTCCCCAATAGGCCGCGTCGGGAGGCCATTGCCAGGCCATCATTGTCCTCGTGGCGAAATTCCAGACGCCCACCGTCATATCAGCGACAGGCAAGTCTTTGAGAGCGGGGTTGGCCTTTATCCCTTTATCCGAATTATTATCCGCTATCGCCAGACTGGCCTGAGTCTCAGCATTATTTTTCATCCAATCAGAAGACGGCGGGGCGGTCATTCCAGTGATGTCCTGTGGGAGAAAAGCCCGAGCCCCGCGCAGGGCACAGTCGTCCGCGGCGTTCCGGAGTTCGTTCTGGACAATGTGCAGATGTCCCAGGTCGACTACGAAGGCCAGGGCCCCCACGAAGGCGATCAGCAGGACGGCTGTCAGGGCGGTTATGGAACCGCTGGTATCCTTCCAAAAGCGAGATGTTCTGTCCATGGCATGATCCCCTTAAAATTTGAAGCCGCCCGAGAAAAGGCCGTTTTTTATGAAGGTATCGAAGATATGGATCAACCCCGGGCCGACCACCACGATGATGATGGCAGGGAAGATGCAAAAGATCATGGGAATGACCATTTTCACCGGCAGCTTGGCCGCCTTTTCCTCAGCCCGCAGGAGCCGCTGGGTGCGGGTAAATTCACCGTGATGCCGCAAGGCGTCGCCAACGCTGCCCCCCAACTTGCTGGACTGAATCATCAGTCCGACCATTGATCTGATGCTTTGCACCCCCGTGCGTTTGGCCAGATTGTCGAAGGCCTCATCCCAGGTAATGCCGGTGCGGATCTCCGCTGCAGTGATCTGCAGTTCCTCGTAGAATTCCTGGAAGACCCCGCGAGTTTCCTCCGCCACCCGGTGCAGGGCGGCATTTAAGGAGAGGCCGGCGTCCATGGAAATGACGAACATATCCAGAATATCCGGCAGCGCCTTATCCAGACGTTCCTGCCGGTTTTTCATCTTAATTCTCAGAAGACTGGCCGGAAGATGAAAGCCAGCCAGCCCTATACAGAAAGCCATCAGGAAATTGATGGGGGCGGCACTCTCCCGGATAACAAAATAAAGGATCAGAGAGAAGGTTAAGACAAAGGCGGTGACTATGCGGAACCCGAAATAGACCGCGGGAGCTTTGGGATGCCGATACCCTGCCAGGATCAGGCTTTGCCGCATTTCCGAGACCTTATCCATATTTGGTAAAGCCCACTCTCCCGAGTAAGCCAGCCACTCCACTGACCATGATTTGAAGATGGAAGGCTTACCTTGGGGGCTCAGAATAGAAGTCTCGGACATAGTTCCCAGTTCACCGGCCCGAGCCTTTACGCGTCTCCAACTGGTCAAGGATGACGTCAGGCCATAGGTTAAGAGGAACATTGCTATGAAAACGGCGACTCCGATAGTCCAGAGCATCGTAGTTTCTCCCTGGCCGAGATTAAGTCTCGACGGCTTTGATCATCTTTTTGAGAAAATAGGCGCCGATAAAAACCAATACTCCGCCGGTCATGAGCATGGTCTTGCCGGCTGAGGTTTCCAGGAGCGCTTTTTCATAAGTATGAGCCACCAGCATGAGAGCCATAAATGCGGCTATCGGGGCAATAATCATAATCGTGGTGGAGATGCGGCCCATGGCGGTGAGAGACCGGACCTTGGATTTAAAATTCAGCCGGCTTCTGATCACCATCGCGATGTTTTCCATGAGTTCGGCGAGATTTCCGCCGGTTTCCTGTTGAATCAAGACTGCAGCGACAAAATAGCGGAGATCCATGCTGTCAACCCGGTCCAGCATATGGAGCAGGACCTCAGAGGTGCTGAGGCCAAACTGCTGTTCTTCGTAGGCGATCGTCATTTCCGCGCCCATCGGATTATCCATCTGCTCGCCGGTCAATTCGATGGCCGAAGGCAGGGTATGGCCGGCACGGAGTGACCGGGCCAGGAGTTCCATGGCATCCGGCATCTGGGCTTCAAATTTCTTGGTTTTGCGCTCACTCTTCCGCTTGATGAAGAAAAACGGCACGGCGCCCAAACCACAGCCCAGCAGTACTCCCAAAAACCAGCTGTGAAGCGCCCAGCCGCCTACCACCAAACCTAAGCCGACGAGGTAAAAACTTCTCCTGACGAAAATGCCGGGACCATAATGAATGTCCGCCTGCTGCATGCGGACCCTTAGCTTCGCCAGCCGGTTGGGGCCGATTAACGTGGCCAAAAGTTTTTCCCAGCCAACGTGCCGATCTGCCGCCTGTTCCTTGAGGATCTGAATGGCCAGCAATTTATGTTGAGCACCTTCTTTCAGTCGCCGGCTGACCTTCGCCCGTTTGCGGCTTGGTACGATAACTAATTGATAAACTGCCACCATGAGCAGAATCACGGCCACCAAAATGGCGGCGAGAGTCGCGGCGTACCAAAAATCTTTAAAAGTAATGTTCCACATGGCTCACCTGCCTGCTCCGAAAAATCCTTTGGAGGATCTTTCCTTCTTCTGGGGCATGAAATAATGATCCGGAATGGGGTGACCGTATATCTTGCACCGGCCGGCGAATTTCGGCCTGATCCCGGTGGAGATATACTGGCCCAAAACTTGTCCGTCATCCGCGGTGCCATGACGATCGAAGACGAAAATATCCTGGAGACTGATCACTTCGTTCTCCATGCCGGTAATTTCCGAGATGGAGACGACCCGGCGGACGCCATCAGTATGGCGCGCCAGATGGACGACGGCCTCCACCGAAGAGCTGATCAAATTGCGCAGGGCTTTCTGGGGAATCTGATAGCCGGCCAGGTTGACCATGGTCTCCAACCGTAGCAGGGCATCCCGGGTGCCATTGGCGTGAATGGTGGTCATCGAGCCCTCGTGCCCGGTATTCATGGCCTGAAACATATCCATGACCTCGGGGCCCCGCACCTCGCCCACGATTATACGGTCCGGCCGCATACGCAAGGCGTTTTTGACCAGTTCTCTCTGGGTGATCTCCCCTTTGCCTTCAATATTGGGCGGGCGGGTTTCCAGCCGCACGACGTTGTGTTTCTGCAACTGGAGTTCAGCGGCATCTTCGATGGTCACAATGCGCTCATCGGTGTCCAGATAGGAAGAGAGGATATTGAGCATGGTGGTTTTGCCGCTGCCGGTCCCGCCCGAAACCAGAATGTTGACCTTGGACTGTACAATGGCCTGAAGCACCTCGGCCATTTCCTTGGTGATGGAGCCCCGGGACAGCAACTCGTCCATCGTGGGGCGCATCACCATGAATCTGCGGATCGAGAGCACCGGACCGTCCAGGGCGAGCGGCGGAATGATGGCGTTGACCCGGGAGCCGTCCGGCAGCCGGGCATCCACCATAGGCGAAGATTCATCGATTCTGCGGCCGATGTTACTCACAATCTTGTTGATGATCTTCATCAGATGGGCGTTGTCGCGAAAGCGCACCTCCGTGAGCTGCATGAGGCCATTCCGCTCAATGAAGATCTCATCATACCGGTTGACCAGGATATCCGAGATCGTATTATCCCTGACCAGCGGCTCCAGAGGCCCCAATCCAAGAATTTCAAATTCCAGGTCCTGGGTCAGCCGGGTCCGCTCTTCCAGGTTCAATGGGAAGGCATCTTCCTCCAGAAGCTGAGATACCGCCCGGCGGATTTCCGAGGCTACCTGCTGGCTGCCCATGCCCTGCATCTGCGGGACATTCAGGCGTTCCACCAGGGAGCGGTGCAGGCGGCTCTTCACCTCATAGAGATGGGTCTCCCGGGAATTATTTTGCCCTTCCTGAAGAGATTCTTCGCCTAATTTGCTCAGCGGCGGCACTCCCCGGGAGCCATTATCCTCGCGTTTATCCCGCGGTAACCACGACATGATCATCACCCCGCTTCATGAGTCTTTTTAAGAAACCTGGTTGCTTAACCACCACGTCATTGTCAGATTCGAGATTTTTCTGCTGATCTATCAGTTCAGCGGCCATGCTCCTCAGCTGCCGCCACATTCTCGATCTGGGCGCCAGTTCATTCAAAGCCTCACCTTGATTGACGGCTTCGAGCAAAGTGTGATGTTCGTCAGGCAAGGTTCGCACGGCCAGCCGATGCGTCAGGTTTTCTAAATCCTTGAGTCCGAGAGCGTAATTTTTGAGGTAGCGATTGACTACTATCTTGATTTCTCGATCAGAAAGATCCCAGTCATGGAATAAGGATTTGAGGATCCTCAGATTTTGCAAGTTCGGCAAGGTTAGTTCCGTAACCAGCAAAATCTGGTCGGCCACAGCAAGTATCTGGGAATAAAATGAGTCCAGCCATATGCCCAGGTCCACCACCACCCAATGGTAAGAGGCGCGCAGCATGGCGAAAATCTTGCGCATGGCCTCAATGTTGGGAACCAAATTGGACCTGCGGTGATAATCGGGGTAATTGAGGAGGACCCCCAAGCCGGACTTATGCCGCTGGACAATCTTCTTTAAAAATATCGGATCCAGGGTGTCGGCGCTGTCCACCAGGTCCTTCATGGAGTGGTGGCATTTCAAATCCAGGAACTGGCCCACCTGGGGGAAGGGTCTGGCCAGGTCGACCAAAATGACACCCTCGGGGACCATCTCAGCCATGGCCACCGCCAGATTGGTGGCCACCGTCGTGGTTCCCACTCCGCCCTTGCTGCCGGTCACCGCCAAGATTTGGTTATTGAGAGAAGCCTGCCTTGTTTTTTTCTCCGCCTTGACCCTGGCCAGGACCCCCAGAAGGTCTTCCCGATTCAGAGGCAGGGGCATGAACCCCCCTGCGCGCAGTTTCATGATCTCGATGAGAAAATCCGGGTCCCGGCTGTGGGAGCAAACCATGACTTCGGTTTGCGGCAAAAGCGTAGTGACCAAACTGAGCCAGGGGGGGACTGAGGCCGATCCATCCAGGTCTACCAGAACCAGATCGGGAGGACTCGCGGCGTGTTGATTGAAGAAGGCCGCCGGGTCCGAAGCCTCTCTTACCGGCTTGAGATCATCGATTCTGGACAGCAGCTCCCGGTACTCTGGATTGGGAATTCCGGTTCCGTAGAGCACTGAGATGGAGAGAGGTTGAGAATTCATATGTCCCCCTTGCTACTAATCGGCCTCGTCAGCAGACCATGGGCACCGTATCTGGCATAAAAAGCTTGGGATAACATGTTTAATGTCTCTTCTAGGCATCCAGGTGGGGGGTCAAAATTCGGCTTGCGATACTTGCATCCCTTTGATGACCTGAACCGCCCTGATTTTGTTTTTGGGAGCAGGGGTGCTCGCCGCCACATGGGGCGCGGCCACCGCGGCGGCGGTGGCATTGCTGCACAGGCGGGCCGTATCAATGCCGCGGGTGTCGAAACATTGTTTATTGATCTGATTGCGCAGCGCCAGGCGGATTTTTCCCTGGAAGCTGGCGAGATTCAGCACCTCAGCCTGCTCAGGAGTGACCTCCAGAGTGACTGTAGGCACCACCTGGGGTTTCTTGTCCGCAGTTTGATCCCAGATCTGTCCTTTGCTCAGGACCTTCAGGTTCTGCAGAATCAGCTTCGAAAGATGGTCCGAATTGGCGCCTGCCCCTTGCATGTCCATCAAAACATCAATACGGTCGCCGGGGTTGATGAAGCCGGCCACCCCGGATACCTCATCGGTTTTAACGGTCACGGCCAGCCGGTCCGGATCCAGCAGCCCGCCCAAACCGGCGGCGGTGCCTTCCGGAGCCAGCTTACTGGGAAGAATCGGTTCGCCTTTGGCGATGGGCATGGCAGCAACCCGTCCTTCCAAGGCGGCTAGATTGCTCATAGCCGAAGGAGGCGTGATTTCCCTGGGCCAGGTGGCGGTTTGGAGCACCCGGCTGGATAGAGCCATGCCCGGAGAGATTTCAGCCTCGGCAACCACGACCGTGCTGGTAGGTTTCAGAGGCTGGATGATTTTGCTGGTGATGTAGGAATGCGCCAACAAAACCGCCACTACCCCGGCGACGCCGGCCATTATTATGTACTTTAAACCTGGTGGTAATTTCATGGTTTGTTCCTCACTCCATTCTCATGGTGGTCTCAGCCGAAACTGTGACATTCTTCAGAGCCGGGATGAAAGTGTCTAACAGGAGCAGACTGCCTGGCGCGGTCACCGTCACCTTGACCAGGTCTCCGCTATTGCTCCCTGCCACCGTGTCGGTCACGGTCCAGGCGCCGGCAAACTGCGTATCTTGCAGGTATTTATTCACCGCCGCTTTAGCCTGCGTATCGGCAAAGGTGATTCGGGCGGGGGTGCCGACCATGTCGTTATAGACCACGGCGGCCCGGGCTCCTTCCCGGCTGGCATTGGTGAGCGTGTGGCGCACGGCAAACAGGTGGCCGAATTCGATAATGCCCACCACGATCAACAACAGGATGGGGAGGAGGAAGATAAATTCCACTGCCACCACCCCGCTTTCCCGGTCCCTGGGTGAAAGCTTGTGAGGTTTTGGGCAATTCCAGGACATGAGATTCACCTTGCAGCCTCCCTTAAGGTCTCTAATTCACGTATTGCTCATGTGTGGATGGGCCCTTGATCGGCAAGGGCCCACTCCAGGACGCCATTACGAGGCCACGGGCAGGACGAAATTGTTACCAGCAGCGTCCAATTTGACGCCGGCATTAGTGAAGAAGGTGGTAATATGTCCGTACCAGAGCATCAGGCCCGCGGCAAGCAGGATGCCAACGGCGGCGATCATGATGACCGTGGAGGTCGCTTCAGCGGTACCCGAATCGTCGACCAAAAACCTTTTGATGCTGTTCATTTTCCTTTTTCCTCCGTTTTTTTATTTTTTTTGAGATTTATTAATGCCTGTTTTTTTGCTGACTTTTAATTCCTGAACCTGATAACTGCCGGCCTCACCTCCTTGGGGATCGCTCATCCAGATGCAAACCGGATTTTTCTTCATCGCTAATCTCTTGATCATTTAGGAGCCGGCCCCGAAGTATTGGGCATAGGCATTGAACAAACTGGACATGCCATTGAAAAGCGCCGTAACGCCCACAGCCAGAATGACGCCTATCACCGCCACAAAGACGACATATTCGGTAACGACTGCGCCTTGATCCTCTGCGAAGAAGTTATTTATATTCATTTGGACACCGCCTAAGTAACGTTTCGAGTTGCCATATATTAAGCAAGATGAATGCCAGAGAGCGGGATTATCCAATAATTTAGCTAAGTACTTGTGATTTCTCATATTTTATTGGAGCGAGCCTTGATTAAATATTTCCGTGAAAGTGCGTAACAGAGAGGTGTTACAGGAATTATGGTCTTCAGCTAGGCGATAATTGTTTAAAATAAACGCTAATTCAAAAGGTTAGCTTATAGAACGGCTAAATTGATCTGGTGTCACAGCCATATGACAATGACTGTAACAGCCTGTTACACCTGATTTAACTATATGAATATACAGAGATTTCCATTCTTATTTCGCTGAATTGTGAGAACAGGGCATGGAAACGATACACCTTTCCTGGCGGACACTTAGCTTTAGGTGTGGATAAAATAGGGATGTGTAAAATTATTTGAGATTAGCGATATTTCTTTGGAGAAAACTCATTTGGGAGGGATGTAACACTGATCTATGATGATTTGAGATCAAAAATTAGAGGCAACAACTCGATTGATGATCGATGCGGTATTTTTTCAGCTTCCGGTAAAGCGTCATGCGGGACCAACGGAGTTGTTCCGCGGCTTTGCTTTTATTCCAGTTATTGTGGGAGAGCGCGGCCAGTAACAGAGAGCGCTCCTCCTGGGACAGATTTTCGCGGTTATCGCCCTGTCCCTGGAAGAAATTCGGCAAGTCCTCCAACCCGATCTGGTCCTGGGCATGGATAAAGGCTGCCTCCAGGAGGTTTTTCAGCTCCCGGACGTTACCCGGCCAATCATATTCGATCAGCGCCGCGATGGCTTCTTCGCTGAAGCCTTCGATTTTCTTGCCGAATTTCCGGTTAAATCTCTTGCGGAAATAATTGAGCAGCAAAACAATATCACCCTTGCGCTCCCTGAGCGGCGGCAGGTGGATCCGGGCCACGTTGAGGCGGAAATACAGGTCTGATCTGAATTTCCCCTCCTTCATCAATTGCTCCAGGTCCTGGTTGGTGGCGGCGATAAACCTGACGTTTACCGGCAGATTCTTCCTGCCGCCCACCGGAGTGACTTCTTTGTTTTCGATGGTCCGAAGAATCTTCGCCTGGGCGTAAGGACTCATTTCACCAATTTCATCAAAGAACAGCGTCCCCCGGTTGGCCGCCTTGATGGCTCCCTCCCGGCTGGAGTAAGCCCCCGTAAAGGCACCCCTTTCGTAGCCGAAGACTTCGCTTTCCAGCAAAGTGTCGGGGATAGCGGCGCAGTTAATAGTGACACACGGTTTCTCACTCCTGGGGCTCCAGCGGTGCACCAGTCGGGCTACCAGTTCCTTGCCGGTGCCGGTCTCGCCGGTGATCAGGACGGTGCAATCAGTGGCGGCAATTTTCCTGAGGGAATTAGTGAGTTCTACAATTGGCGCGCTGTTGCCGATGATCAACTCCTCATCCGGGTCGGGTCGGCCGGAGGCCGGTTCGGCCGTTGAGCCTGAGAAGTGGGAACCAAGAGTGCGTCTGAGGCTTTCCTTCAGGTCTTCCGGCTTGACCGGCACCTTGAGATAATCGGTGGCGCCGCTTCTCAGGGCTTCGATGGCCATTGCTTCTGAACTGCTCGATGCGACCAGAATGATGGGTATCCCTTGCTCACGCTGCCGGATGGCCCGGATGGCGTGCATACCGTCGCTCCCGTCCTCGCTGCAGGCTATGACCATGGCCAGGTTCGGGTTATGGCAACCCAAACTTTCTATGAAGTCCCCGACTCCTGAGGATTCAAGGACTTCAACCCCCTGCCGGAGCATCATCTTCTTCAGAGTTCGACCAAGAGCGGTCTTCTGTGGACCGAGGGAGATGATCATCTTTTTCCACACCATCGAGCCAGCCATTTAAACACGGCAGCGAGATTCAATCCAGTTGCAAATCCATCGCAAACAGATAATGCAGAATCTATGCCATTAAATAACATATTGATTTTTAAAGATTTTCCTGAAGATTGACGACTCACTGTCAATGCCAGGATCTCGGTCGAGGCAATATCGGGATAAACACCCATAATTTCAACAAATTAGACGTTCAAATAATTTGGAATAATTTCTAAAAAATTAGAAATTTCTAATTTTGTTGAATCTGCGGTAATCAGAAAAAATATGAGCCTCTTGCAAAAGTCTCCTTTCCTGTCATTCTGAGGGAGCGCAGCGACCGAAGAATCTCAGATAATTAAGGGAAAATACGAGATCCTTCGCTTCGCTCAGGATGACAAAAATACTTTTTGAAAGAGGCTCATATAAATCATCATTAAAATCGACCCGGTCCAACTTTTACAAAGATAAATATTGTTACGTGCGAGTCGAAAGGGGCCGACTCATTGGTCCGCCCCACAATACCTTCGAAAAAGATTAAGCTGGTATTTTAAAAGACAAAATTGCGGTAGCAGAGGACAAGCATACCGAGGGCGAAGGCGACCGCGTAAGGAATTCCTTCGCTTTTTACCGCACGGGGAACAGCCTCAGCGGTGGAGAAGGTCCCGGAGTGGGAAAGCAACAGGACCCAACTCATCAAGATGGCCCCCAGGCGCTTTATCTTGCTCAGGAGCAATCCTTTCCACCAGAGGAAGACAATAATCACCAGGCCCCCGGAGATCGCCATATAAATGAAGAGATAAACGGTCTGAAGGGGTCCCAGCCAGGCTCCCAGGGCGGCAAGGGCCTTGACATCGCCCGCCCCGAGACCTCCCAGCCAATAAAAGCAGATTAACAGGGCAAACCCCAGACCCAAACCCATCAGGCCATTCAGCAGGCCGGGCAGTCCGTGAAAACCCAGGTGATACCCCAGACCGGCCAGAGCGCCTCCCAAGGTAAGGCAATTGGGAATACGGTTCGACCTAAGGTCAGTCCAAGCCATACACACGGTGAGGAAAAGAGGGGCCAAGAGAGTCGCATCCATATTAAATACTCTTTAAATTATTGGTTTTGATAGTCCCGGTGGCCGCCAGAGCAACGAGTTCTCCATCGGACTTGGGGTGAATTCGGGAATACTTGAAAAAAGAAGCCGCCGGTTTCTGCAAAAATTTACCAGCAAGTTTTTTATAGAAACCGCCGGCGAGAGACTATCTAAATCCAAGCGCCAGGTTATGCTTATTAATTAAATTATAAATCATGGAACGACTAGTCTTTAGCATTTCGGCGACCAGTTCAACATTCCAGCCGCACTGAGCCAAGGTCTTGCCTACCAGTTCCGCCTCGAAACGCGCCTTGGCTTCCTTTAACCCCAAGCCGTTGTCAGGGAGCGGCATCGCAGCGGTGGGGAACGGGTCTATGACAATGTTTTCCGGAACAATCCAGCTGGTGTCCGCCAGAACTACAGCCCTGCGGATATAATTCATCAGTTCCCTGACATTTCCCGGCCAGGAATGGCTCATCAGCACCTGTTCCGCCTTCCTGGTAAAACCCTTGATAGTCTTGCCTGTTTCCGAGGCAAAACGCTCTAAAAAGTACCTGGACAGGAGCAATATGTCATTGCCCCGCTCCTTCAGCGTGGGAAGCTGAAGATTGATAACATTGAGACGGTAGTAAAGATCCTCCCTGAACTTTATCTCATCATCTATTTTTGACAGATTGCGGTTCGTGGCGGAAATGACCCGAACATCCGCTTTCCGGATTTGCCGCCCGCCCACGCGCTCAAAAGTGTATTCCTGGAGGAACCGCAGGAGCTTGACCTGCATCTCCAAGGAAAGTTCCCCTATCTCGTCCAGGAAAAGGGTGCCACCCTGGGCCAATTCAACTTTGCCCATCTGGCTTTGATAGGCTCCCGTAAAGGCCCCCCGCTCATGCCCGAAGAGTTCCGCTTCCATGAGTTCCCGGGGAATCGCGGCGCAATTGACCACCACAAAAGGCCCGTTGTGACGATGACTGTATCGATGGACGGCCTGAGCCACCAATTCTTTGCCCGTGCCGCTGGCCCCGGTAATCAGGACTGGAAAATCATTAACCGCCACTTTCCTGATCATCTCGAAAATATTCACCATGACCGGGGAGGTGCCGACCATATTGCCGAAAATCAGGCAGTCTCTCGATTCATCTAGAGCCTGCCGCTCGTCCTTCCGGTTGCAGAGAGTTTCTTTAAGCACTTTTCCACCCCCTAGATCCAAATATCCCAGACCTTTTCACCTCTCCGCTCCATAAGAAAGGATAATTTGAAGTAGGTTGCACATCTGGCGATAAACTTATTGATTACAATTATCGAATGCCATAGGCACTAAATAGTATTTTCCCCTAGGTAGTTTTGCTAGCTAGCCTCATATTAATTTAAACTTTATTCTAGTGGATGACTAGCAAAACAGCTGGGGAATTAATGATCAATTTTTCGGTTAAGGAAAATCTGGGATTCTCTCGGCAAGCGGTTTTCAGAGAAGCTGACCTGATCAGGAGTCCGGGCGCCGCGGCAGGTTGCTGCCCTGATCCACCATGGGGCCGCGGGAGGTAGACCCGGGAGCCAAAATGTTCCTCTTAGCCCTTATGCTCCCATTTTTCTCAGGATCGGGGTTGACTTTACCATTGGCAAGAAGGGTGAGACTTGATCAGAGAGGCATAGCTGTTTGTCGTCAAACTCCACGTGAACCACGCGAAACAAAAATGGCGGCAGGATGTTCCTGCCGCCTTGGTATTCTCTTGTTGTTACCGGTTCAGCGCTATCATCTTGAACCTTCTGGTTCAACGCCGGCGACGCCTCGGCGACGTCAATCAGACCCGCTTGGCCGCAAGCCCTTGCGGTTCAATCCCAAAATTCTTAAATACCGGGAGAAAGCGGGGACATCGCGTCTATTTTAGCCCTAATTTTAATGGAATGAATTGGAATCACACTGACAACCGTCACCATTGCAAGACGGTCTAGGGGAGGCCGAATTAAGGGAGGAAGATTTATGGCGGGTCATCCACCACCAGGCCCCGATAATGGAGAGGGTGGTGGCCACGGCCACCAGGGGCTTGGCCAGGGGGAGAAACCCGGCACCGAACAGGCTCAGGTAAACCACCAGCATGGGGGAGCCGCAGCAGCCCGCCAGGAAGCAGCCCGCCAAGGCCAGGAAGCCCGAGAGGGTCACCCCGCCGAAAGCCAGGGTTTTGACGGAGCAGAAGCGCTCTTCCCGGTAACGGCGCAGGGCCGCGGCGGCAAAGGCCAGGGACAGGGCGTAGGAGTAACCCAGCCAGTAGCCCTGGGTCTCCAGATAGCGATTCAGCCATAAGGGTTCCGAGGATGAGATGGAAGCCCACCGGGCCTGGGCCGGGTCCACTTCCGGGAACAGGCCGGACCATACGTAATGCGCCGCCGCCACTCCGAAAAAAACCACCAACGGCAGCAGGAAGCGCCGCAATTTCTGCTTAAACGCGGTCATGGACGGGTCACCTGCTCCACCTTGTCAGCCACAAACATGAGCTTGCCTTTGACCTCCTGGGCCCGCCCTTCTATTCTTACCAGTTCGCGTACGGCGGGCATGGCACCATGCCATTGCACCGGCAAGGTCAGTTGGGTGCAGGTGGTAACGCCGCAGGCCTGGAATTCACCGCTATCAATGAGGAAAATCGCCTGCTGCTCCGGGGTTATGGCGCTCACCACCCCTTCCAGGCTCACTTTTCCTTTGTAGCGGTCCACATTTTTCATGAACTCATCGACGCCCAGGATAGCCTGGCGTGCCACGGCAGCCTCGCCGGCCTGCAGGCCTTGGCCTATACTGAAAACCAGTAAAATGGCGACTGCTATGACGGTAATTACAGCAAATGCAATAGGCTTGGCAAAGCGTTGCATTTATCGACTCCTATTATGGGAGGGAATTGGTCTATGGGTTTGACTATCAGTGCAGCCGACCGGCTGCCTCTCAGGTCCCTCAGGTCCCAGCCTCATGGCAGGCAGGCCCGCACGCGACGCTATCCAGGGTAAGGGGCGCGGCTAATTCAGGCGCGGCATCCTGGATGAATGGCTCACCGGAGCGCAGACCCTCCTCGGCCCGGGCCAGTTCCCGACCCAGATAGGCGGCGTGGTCCAGGCGCGAGATTAATCCCCGGTCAATGGCCGGAATATAAAGCTCCGCGGCGCTGGCACCCTCAATCACCGTATCCAGCACACCGTCATTGAGGTAATGCTCCAAGGAAAGCAGCCCTCGCCGCCGGTCCACATAAATCACGAAGTAACCGGCCGGGTCGCTCACCATCCGAGCGGGCAGACAGCCGGGGACCGGCGTTACGATGTGGCTGAGGGCATAGGGCTTGGCAGGGCCCGGATTCCTGGCGGCGGCTCGCTCCGCCGCTGCGATCACCTTTCCGGCCTCGGTTTCCCCTATAAGGTCAATCACCTCCACCGCTTCCCGGAAGTGATCCACGGCCTCGTGGGTGAGGTTCTTCAAGATCGGCCGCCGTCCCCGGGCGCCAATAATGCGCCTGCGGTCATCTATGCCATGCTGTGCCAGCGCCGCCAGCGATTGCCCTGGATAGTGCCCCACGGCTTGCTTGGAGTCGGGGCCGCAGACAATCACAAAACGCAGGTGGGAGTTGGCCAGAACATTCCGAATAAGGCGCTCGATCCCCAAGTTTTCGGTGTGCAAAGTCCCGACAATGGCGATTTCCGGCCCGGCCTTCCGAACCACCGACGCCGCCAAGTCCTCAGCCGTGAGGCAGCATACGGCCACCGGAGCCTGATAGCGCAGCACCTGATAGGCACCGGGCAGAGGCGGCCACCCCCGGCGTTCTTCCACCTTTTCCGTTGGGCAGACCTCAAGGTCGGCCACGGCCTCGCCCAAAGCCTGGGTTAAAGCGTTAACCACCAGGGGCGGGATGCAGACCTCGCACCCCAAGCAGTCATATTGGCGCTCCACCAGACATTGCTGCGCGGCTTTCACCGTTTCCCGGAGTTCCTGTGGGCCTGCCCCCACCGGGAAAGCCTGTTCCAGCGCCAGGACAAGTTGATGGAAACAGCCGCAGGCCCGGCATTTCTCCGCGGCCATGGCCTCTTGCAAATACGTCAAGGCTTCCTTAAAAGCCCGCTCTTTTTCCCTGGATAAATTCATCTGCTTCTCGCTTTGGCATCTTCACTAAGACAGAGGCCATGGTCCAGGAGTTCGATGACGCACGGGTCCACAATCCGATAATAGATGTTGTTGCCATTTCGCCGGTATCCCAAAATACCCCGCTCCGCCAAGCGGGTGAGTTGATTGGAGATGGCCTGGGGTTTCATAGCCAGCAAATCCGCCAGCTCCATCACCCCCATCTCCCCCTTGCGCACCAGGGCGTGCAGAAGGCGGAGGCGAGTGTCATTGGCCAAAACCTTGAACACGGCTGTAAGCGCGAAGGCTTGTTCCGAAGACAAGAGGACCCGATCCTTGAGCAGGGGCTTGGGCAGACGAGCGTTTAAAGAAGTTTCTGGCTTCCTGGAATTCATGTTATTATATTAATACATGGACTGGTGTATTTCAAGTGATAAAATTTCAGGAAACAACACCTGGTTTTGGTTCCTAAAAATGCCGCGATGCTGGGCTAATAGCTGTGCGGCTATCTGCGCTATACTGTTTGTAGTTTAAAGTCCCCGCAAACCGACGAGAAATAGAAAAGGCGGCAGGATGTTCCTGCCGCCTTGGATATTCTCTATTTTAATTAACGGGTTAGCGCGAGGTGGCCTTGGCGAGTTTCTCCCGTTGGGAAGCACAGTTGCGGCAAAGCGGCGCTTCCGGCATGATCTCCAGGCGCCGGGGCTCGATGGGCTGGCCGCAGACCTCGCAAAGGCCGTAAGCGCCATTTTCCAGACGCAGTAAAGCCTCTTCGATGGCTTCCAGTTCCTGGCGTTTGGGCCCCAAAAGGGTGAGGCTGGTTTCGGCCATCAGACTGACCGTGGCCTGATCCTCTTCGTCCCGGGCGGTGGCCAACATCTCCTGGTAGCCGTCGCCAATACTGGTCTTGAGCTGATCCTTGACCTCCAGCCAGAGGCGTTTTTTGCGGTCCAACAGGCGGTCTTTGACTTCCGCCAGTCTCTCAGGGCTCAGTCCTGGCATCCTATCTCCCTCCACAGGGCCGGTAGGCGGGGCCGCCAGAGAGGGCTGGCCCCGGGGGGTTATTATTCAAGGAAATCCTCCAGGGCCGCTTTGC
>JAMCQY010000379.1 GCA_023381945.1 Deltaproteobacteria bacterium | reverse complement strand
GTGGTGCTCGGGGGCGGCGTGGCCGGGCTCAAGAGCGCCCTGGAACTGGCCGGCCGCGGCCTGCCCGTGACCCTGGTGGAAAAGACCCCTTTCCTGGGGGGACAGGTGACGCAGTTGCAGCGCTTAGCGCCTTATGGCGAAACTGCTGCGGAAGTCGTTGGCGATCTGGCCGGCGCGGTCCTCCAGCACCCGGCCATCACAGTACTCACCTGCGCCCAGGCGGAGGAATTTGTGGGCTATATCGGTAACTTCAAGCTCAAGCTGGTCCGGCAGCCTCCAGAAGGGGAGGATTATCTCGACCAGTTGGCGCGCCTGAGCCAATCCGGCCTGGGGGAATATGTCCCCTTCGCGGGGGTCATGCCTGCCCCCCTGCCGGTAGACCGGGAGGAGGCCGATCTGGCGGCTGGAGTCATTGTCCTGGCCACCGGCTTCCGGCCCTACCAGCCGCGTCAGGGAGAATACGGCTACCGGGAATTACCCGAGGTGGTCACCTTGCCGGAGCTCATCCGCTTGCTGGCCACAGCTCCGCCTCGCGATACCCTGGTGCTCAACGGGCGGCCTATCCGGCGGGCTGCCATGATCCACTGCGTGGGCAGCCGCCAGATTCCGGGAGTTCATGAAGAGAATGAAGGCGGCTATCTGAACGAATATTGTTCCCGCACCTGCTGCAGCGCCATGCTTTACACTGCTAACGAAATTCGGAAGCAATACCCCCAAACGCGAATCTTTGATTTTTACCGGGATATCCGCACCTACGGCCGGGGGCAGGAGGAGCTTTACACGGAGGCGGCTCGAAACGGCACGCTCTTTTTCCGTTTTGAGGCCGGCGAGGAGCCGCAGGTTTTAAGAAATCCCGACCGTGAGGGGCCGCCGCTCTCGGTCCGGGTGAAGGATGTCCTGACCTTCGGCGAGGAGCTGGAGGTGCCGGTGGACCTGGTGGTGCTGGCGGTGGGCCAGGAGCCCAATGATATCGGCGACCTGGTGGAGAAGGTAAAAATTACCAAAGGCGCCGACCGCTTTCTCCAGGAGGTCCACCCCAAGCTGCGCCCGGTGGAAGTTTCCGTAGCCGGCATTTTTCTGGCCGGCGCCTGCCAGGCTCCTTTTGACGTGGGCGAGACCGTTGCTGCGGCTGGGGCGGCAGCAGTGAAGGCCGCGGCGATTCTGACGCGGGGTTATGTGGAGTTGGACCCCTTTGCGGCGGAGGTCGATCTCAGCAAGTGCACGGGCACCGGCGCTTGTCTTACGGCCTGTCTGGCGGAGGGGGCCCTGGCCCTGGTTGACATGGAGGTCGGGGGTGAAAAACTGCGGCGAGCCCAGGTTAATCCGGCCCTGTGCCTCGGCTGCGGCGCCTGCGTGGCGGTCTGCCCGGCAAACGCCATCAATGTGCAAGGATGGACCTTGAAGCAATACGAGGCCATGGTGGACATGATTGTTTCCGACGAGTACCTGGAAGGGGCCTGATTTTGTATAGGCGGACCCGCGTGTCCGCCCAAGTTCGAATGCCGTCGAGGGCGCCAGATCAAAACATATGATGAGGTTTTTTGATGCCTGATACGCCATTAGAAATGGGGTCCGGGAATGAGGCCCTGAAGAAGCTCAAGGGAAGCCGCAAAGAACAAATTGCCGCATCCACGGCCCGGATGAAAAAGCAGCGCCGGGCGGTGCAGGCCATCAAGGCGTGCCTGGCCGAATCTGACCTGACCGTGCCGGAGATGACCGCAGCCACAGGGTTGCCGGTCTCCGAAGTGCTATGGTACGTGGCCACTTTGAAAAAGTATGGGGAAATTCTGGAAGGAGCCAAGGCTGGCAGTTATTTTCGCTACCGGCTGGGCAGCGCGGTGGCCGCGGAGACGGCCGCGGGCCCAGATGATTAAGAGCGCCCCCTGGCAAAAGGATCGGACATGACCCTGGTAAACCCCGATTTTGCCGAAGAGCTGAAGCCCTATGGGGTGGACACCGCCCTGGAATGCTTCCATTGCGGCACTTGCGCGGCCATCTGTCCCTTGAGCTATGAACATTTTCCCCGGAAGATGATCCGCTACGTCCAGGTGGGAGCCAGGGAAAAGATTTTGCGGCATGGAGTGGATCTCTGGAAGTGCCTGCATTGCGGCCTGTGCACCCGGACCTGCCCCCGCCAGGCCAACCCCGGGGAACTGATCCTGGGGCTGCGCCGCTTTGTGGTGGCGCACTCAAGGAGGAAGTAAGTCAATGTTTAACCCCCGGGACATCCTCGACCTCATCGCCGCCAATGTGCGTAGGAGCCGCAATCCCTTCGGAGTGCCCGCCTCCTCGCTCAACACCTGGTGGCGGCAGGCGGGTGGTTTCCCGCGGCGGCCGGGAGACGCCCTGCTCTTCACCGGGTTGATGTACCAGGCCATCCCCTATATCAATGTCACCAGCCGCTATTTAGAGCGCCTGGAAGGCAGCCACTGGGCAGATTATCTCGGGTTCGGCCGTTTCCTTCCCGGCTTCCTCCTGGGCCGGGCCTGGTCTTTTCTGATTTCCAAGGCGGAAAAGCAGAAGTTTGATGGCATCCTGCGGTCCATTTGCCGTCTCCTGACCAAATCAGAGGTTGCCTTTTTCTATCATCCCGAGATGGATTTCTATAGCGGCATCCTGCTTTATGATCTGGGGGACCAGGAGGGCTTCGAGGCGCACGCCCGTTTTGTGGCCCGGTCCCTGAAACTGCACGGCGTCCAAAAGATTATCACCGTCGACCCCCACACCACCTATGCCTTGAAAGAGCTCTACCCGAAATACACCGGCGAGACCTTCGAGGTGCAGCCCTATTTCAGCCTGCTGCGGCTTAAGAAGCCGGAAGGCGGCAACGGCCGGGGACCGGTGACCATCCATGATCCCTGTTTTTATGGCCGCTATCTGAAGCTCTCGGAGGGGCCCCGGCAGGTGCTCAGCAGCCTGGGGCTGGGATACGCTGAAGTCCGCAACTGCGGCGAGTTTACTTCCTGCTGCGGCGGCCCGGCTGAATCGGTGTCCCCCGCCCTGAACCGGGAGATTTTAGGGCGGCGCGTTACGGAGTTGCAAGCCCAAGGCCACCCGGTGGTCACTATGTGTCCCATTTGCCTGACGAACCTGCTCAGGGCGGGCCTGCCTGCGGAGGATCTGGCCAGCCTGGCGAGCCGGTATTGTTGAGGAGTCACCAAAGAAAGTCAAAAAATTAAATTAAGGAGGAATTTAGATGGCGGAAGAAAAGGAAAAGGTTGTATTAATCGCCACCCATGCGGGGGAGGACCCGGAGCGGGCCGTCTTTCCCTTCATGCTGGCCACCGCCAGCCAGGCCATGGACGTGGAGGCCGTGGTGGTGCTGCAAGGCAACGGCGCGTTTTTGGCTAAAAAGGGCTATGCCGACGATATTTCCTTTCCCGGCCTGACCCCATTAAAGAGCCTGATCGAGACTTATGTCGCCAATGGCGGCGTGATCCTGGCCTGAATTCCCTGCCTCGAGCATCGCAAGATCAGTCAGGCTGACTTGATCCCGGGCGTAGAATTGATTAAGGCAGGAAGGGTGGTGGTCGAAATGACCAGCGCCAAATCCACGGTGGTTTATTAACCTTTGTGATAGTAGCGCAGGCTTCAAGCCGGTGATCATCACAGGCTGCGGGATTACCAAACACAGGCTGGAAGCCTGCGCTACCAAATTTCTAACCGGTAATCAGCTTGTGCACGTCGATGCCGTATTTTTTCATGCGGTGCCAGACGGTGACCCGGCTTACGCCTAAGAGGGCCGCAGCTTGGGACTGGTTGCCGCTTGTTTGGCGCAGGGCGTTGACCAGGGCGGTTTTTTCGTCACCAGCCCCGACAGTCAGAGTCTCAGGCGGAGTTTTCCTGGTCAGTTCCATCCCGCTCAGTTTGGGGGGCAGATGCCCGGGAGCGATGAGACCGGCTTCGGCCACCACAAAAGCATATTCTATGGCGCCCTGGAGTTCCCGGATATTGCCGGGCCAGGCGTAATCCAGGAAGATGTTCATGGTCTCCCGGGTGAGACCGGCGATCTTTTTGCCGCTCTTACGGCGCAACCGCCGCAGGAAATGCTCCACCAGCAAAGGGACGTCTTCCAGGCGCTCCCGGAGCGGAGGCAGGTGAATGGGAATGACATTGATGCGGAAAAACAGGTCTTCCCGGAATTTCCCATCGAAAACCAGGGCTTCCAGATTGCGGTGGGTGGCTGTGATGATGCGGACATCCGTCGTGATGGACCGGGATTCCC
>JAMCQY010000008.1 GCA_023381945.1 Deltaproteobacteria bacterium | reverse complement strand
CGACGGCGATATGGAAAAAGAGATGCTGGACCTGCGTCATGACGTAGTCGGCCCGGTCCTGGAGGAATTGGCGGATGAACTGCGCAACCACCGGATAATCTTGGATAATCGCCTTAATCGCCAGCCCGCAGAAGTACTGCCAGTGAAGGGCAGCAAGATATGGCTCAAGAGCGTCTTCCGCAATCTGGTCAATAACGGCATCCGGCATGGGGGCGATGGCTGTACCATCGTGATCGATTGGCAGAGGCAAGGGAAGAACTGCCGCTTGAATGTCTATAATACGGGCAAACCGGTGCCCGAAGACCGCCGGGCCATGCTGTTTTCGAATTTCCGAAAAATGCGCCGGGCCAAAGGGACCGGCAGCGGTATGGGCCTCGGCCTGTATCTCAGCCGGGATATCATCACTAAACACGGCGGCGACATCCTTTACGAGCCCATGCAAAACGGCTCCAATTTCGTAGTGACCTTGCCGCAGGCGTAAAGCAGGCAAGTCCAGACGCTGGGCGGGGCGGAACCGGGAAGCGAGAGGAGCCGGGGCGAACTTGGTTTGGATTGAGTAAGGGCCGGAGGAGCAGTTAAAATGTCATATCAACTTGACCGCAACCCGGTCAATTCCTGATAAAATTTGGTCCAGGATGTCACTTTTTGGGGAAATGGCTGGCGAGACGGTGCGGGAAGACCCGCGCCGTTTTTATTTGAAAGACGGCTATACGGCCGCGCCGCAGTTTGCAGCGTGAAATATCATAAAGGGGTAACGGCATGCGAGTAACGGGGAAGGTGAAGTGGTTTAATGACACCAAGGGGTACGGATTTATCTCACAAGAAGACGGCACCGACGTCTTTGTTCACCATACGGCCATCCAGAGCGAAGGTTTCCGGACGCTCCAGGAAGAGCAATTGGTGGAGTTTGAAGTGGTCCGGGGCACTAAGGGGCTCCAGGCCCAGAATGTGGTGAAGCTGGGTCGCTAAGCCGGCCGGGCAACGGCTCCGGGGGTCCAGGCCTCCGGAGTCCACAGGCATCCAAAGACAAAATTCCCATTACTTCTCGGCAGATCTGCTTTTCCAAGCTCTCAGAACCTAGATTTCACCAGGCAAGGGACTTAACGGCGGAAACCGTTGGGTCGGGACTTTTCCGGTTTAGAAAAGGTTGACCTAGGAGGCTTTCGTTGTTATCTTGTATGAATCTATGAACAGCCTTAGAGGACGATAGTATGTCCAAGATTGCCAGCTATTTCACTAAAGCAGACCGCAAGAAACTCTTTTTCGACTACCTGAAGCTCATCGGGATCCTGGAGATCGTTATTTTTATCGTGGTAGTCCTGTGGGCTTCGGACGATAAATATCACCGGGTGCAGACGGCCTTCCCCTGGCGGGAATATGTCTTCGTGGCCTTCGCCTTCCCCATTGTGGTCACCTTTCTCATGGGGGTCATCATAACCGGCTTCAACTACTTCCTGGGAGATCAAGGGGAACAGAGTGAAGAAGCCGCCCCCACCCCCGAGAACCAGATGGAAGCCGTGCTCGGCCAGCTAAAACGGCTTCCTTTCCTGAGCCTGCTGTTCCTGCTGCTGGTCACGGTCCTGGCCCTGTATAACATGAATCATATCATGGCCTGGCTTAGTTCTCTGGGCTATAACACCTTTCTGTTTCTGAGTTACGTCTTGGCCGGGTTTGGGGCCATCGTGGTCATCTACCTGGTGTTCTTTTTGTTTTTTAAATACCGCCTCAACCAGAGGCATATGAAATATCAATATTACACCGATATTTCTGAACGGCACGGGCTGATCATTCTGGATGACCGCACCGTGCTGCACAAAAACGGCAGTCTCCTGGTGCAGGGGCGCCGCTGGCGGCGTCCCAAGCAAGTGGCCACGGTGAGCACCCAAGCGGAATTGGTGCCCCCGGAACCCCCGGGCCAGAGCCATCTGCCGGTGCCCAAGCCCTGATGACGGAGGTCCAGGCGGATCAGGACGCCTCACAGGGCAGCCCGGGAGCTGCCAAGATATTATTGTTGGCTGCACTTTCCTTGGAAGTGCAGCCTTTTTTACGGCTCAGTCGGGCTCGGAGACGGCGGGGCCTGCCCTGGCCGGCTTGGGAATTCCCCCTAAGTAAGGGGCGGGGCCTGCTCGCCCTGTCCGGTATGGGGGCCGAGGCGGCCCGGGAAGCCGCCGCTTGCTTGGTAGCGCAATATAAGCCGCACCTCCTGGTTTCCCTCGGTTTCGGCGGGGCGGTGACGCCTGAATTGCCGGCCGGGTCTCTCGTCTTGGGGGAGTTCTTTTATAACTTTGACCCAACCACCCAGGTTCTCGACTCCATACCGCACTTGACGGGGCCGCGGCCTCTGCCGGACCTGCTCCGGTCGCTGGCCGCGGCCGGGCTTGAGGCCTTCCCAGGCAGTCTCATTACCACGCCGTATATTATTAACAAGGCTGCACAGGCCGGGCCGCTAAGGTCGCTAACTTACCCGGTGCTGGACCTGGAAAGCGCCGCAGTGGCAGCCGTGGCTCGGGCCGAAGAACTCCCCTGCCTGGGCCTCAGGGCCATCACCGATACCGCGGCCGAGGAGATACCTGACTTTTTGGCGCCTATCGGGGAAGAACTGGGCACCGTCGGTCTACTGAATGTTCTGGGCTGGCTGGCTGCCGACCCCCGCCGCCTCAAGGACCTGGTGCACCTATGGCGCTGCAGCCGGCTGGCGGCCGCCCGGCTGGCCAAGGCCCTCACGGTTCTACTGCCTCCCCTCTCTGAAAAGATCACCATCTAGCCTTAAAGGGCATAGAGGGACAATGGAGAATTGCATATGCAACCATGGTCTCGGCCAGAGCCAGCCAGAATTGCTTTTCTCTAGGTTTTTTGTGGTGAATCACTTCTATGGCAGAAGCTTGAGTAACAGCCAGGTAAGAAAAGGCAGGTAGATAAAAACCCCCACCCAACCCAGACAGGTCTCCCCGATGAGAAAGGTCATGGTCAGGTTGAATCCCAGGATGCCCAGGTAGAGACCGGAGCCCAGCAAGGCCGGGGGCAGGAAGGGGCGGCGGCCCCAATCCCAGAATCGAGCCGGGGAGGGGCGCGAGATCAGATATTGCAGCAGCCGGATAAGGATCAGGGCTACCAGGAGCCAGCCGGCAAAGTTGCTGATAGGAACGCCGAAATAAACGCCGCCTTCGGGATAACCATAAATCTGCCCCAAGAACCAGCGATAGCCCCGCAGGGCCACAGGGTCGATAATAATGTCTATGGTGACCATGAGCACCGCCCCCAGAATCAGGGTCCGCAGGGATCGCTGCAGGCTGCGATCCTCCCGGATTTGACCGCCGCGTCCCGGATCCAGGGCCGTCAGCGCCAGGCAATAGCTGGCATAGGCCAGGAAGACGTAGGACAGAGAATCCATCAAAGGGACCCCGGCCACCCAAAGCGCCAGGTTCAGGGTGGCGGGAATATAGAGGTATTCACCGAAAGGGAAGCCGAAATTGATGGCGCAGACTTCCGCAGCCCAGGAGATGAGATAGCCCAGCACCAGAAAGGAGACGGCCCGGCCGGCCCCCAGGTGCAGGGTAGCCAGCAGCAGGTAGGCGCCCAGGAAAATGAAGACATAGGGCCGCAGCGCCACGGTGCCCGCCAGCAGCATCAGGAAATTCAACATGAACTGCCTCTAATACAGTATTCGGCTGAAAGAAGGCGTTATCGCCATTAGCATTTTTTCCCGGAAAACTAACACATCCAACCCCGAACGGTCAAACCGCAGCCTCTAGTCCTGGAAATTTTGCCACCTTGAAATTATTCCAGGAAATTCCTATATTTCCCAAAAATGATTCAAAAATAGCTCGAAAGATACGAAAAATTCACCTTGTTATCGAGGAAGTAAAAGCTTATTTTTTTCTAAAGTGACCATATCCGAGGAGCCGGAATGCTGCGAATTCTCCAGAAGATATTTCTCGTATTCAAATGGCTGATCATCGGCATCGTTATGGTGGAAGTGGCCAGTTTTCTGGCCATCTCCTTGAGCAACTATTGGGTTTATGGACAACTGCGAGATGGAGAGCCGGTCCGTTATGACCCATATGCACTGTTTCTGGAAGGGGTACGACCTACTGATAATAATCCCGCTCCGGGAAAATCGGCTCTGACTGTCTGGATGTTCGGCGGTTCCACTATGAGGGGCGCCTGCGACCGTGACGACAGCACTATCCCCAGCTTTCTGGCTAAAATCTGGAACCAGGAGGAGCAG
>JAMCQY010000177.1 GCA_023381945.1 Deltaproteobacteria bacterium | reverse complement strand
AAGGCCTCTTCGTCCCGGACCCAGGCGCGCGGCAGGGGCAGGGTGTCCTCGACGTTTTCGGCGGCCAGCAAGGGTTGACCAGCGGCGATCCGGCCCAACAACGGCACCTCCACCACCGGTTCCCGCAGGCGCGACAGGGTCAGCCCCCGGGAACGCCCCGGCTCCCGGTGAAGCTGGCCCTTGCGGTTTAAGGCTTCCAGGTGGTCGGCCGCGGCCCGGGGCTGAATGCCGAAGTGGGTCGCCACCTCCCGCACCGTGGGGGGATAGCCCTGGCGGGCGACAAATTCCTCCACGAACTCCAGCACTGCCTGCTGTCTTTCGGTCATCGGTTTCATGGCCCTAAGATAGTATACAAATGTATACTTGTCAAGAGAATAGTGAAAAAAGTTGCCAGTGGTCAGTGGTTAGTGGTCAGTAAAAATCGATAAAGCAAAAAAGCATTATAATTACAGAAAATTGGACCTGGATGTAAAAAGCTGAAACCGATGGCTGAAAACTGAAAGCTAACTTGCTTGCCTTCGCGCCACTCGACTGTTATCCTGAAAAACTATGGAAGAGAAGTTTGAGCGGCGCGGCCCCTCCCGGCGGGCAGAAGAAATCACCCCGTTTCTGGTGATGGACATTCTGGAGCGGGCCAAGGAGTTGGAACGCCAGGGGGAGAGCATCATCCACCTGGAGATCGGCGAACCGGACCACGATACCCCCCAGGTGATCAAGGAGGCGGCCAACCGGGCCCTGGCCGCGGGGGAGACCCAATACACCCATTCCCAGGGACTGGTGGAGCTTCGGGAGGCCTTGAGCCAGCACTACCTGGAGAAGTATAGGGTCAGGGTCAAGCCGGAGCAGTTTATCGTCACCTCGGGCACCTCGCCGGCCATGATCCTGATCTTCGCCGGGCTGCTGGATCCGGGAGACGAGGTGCTGCTCACCGACCCTCACTACGCCTGCTATCCCAATTTCCTGCGGCTGGTGGACGCCGTGCCCCGCTTGGTGCCGGTGAGTGAGGAAGACGGTTTTCAGTTGAGGCCGGAGGAACTGGGCCCCAGGCTCACGCCCCGCACCAAGGCGATCATCGTCAACTCCCCGGGCAACCCCACCGGCACCCTGCTGTCTGCCGGGCGCCTGGCTCGCCTGGCGGAGTTGGGGCCGTACGTGGTTTCGGATGAAATCTATCACGGCCTGGTCTACGAAGGCCAGGAGCACTCCATCCTGGAATTCACCGACCGCGCCATGGTAATCAACGGTTTCTCCAAGCTTTACGCCATGACCGGCTGGCGCCTGGGCTATCTCATCGCCCCGGAGGAGTTCATCCGGCCCATGCAGAAGTTGATGCAGAATTTTTTCATCTCCGCCAATGGGTTTGTGCAGCGGGCCGGGATCGCGGCCCTGACCCAGGCCGGGCCGGAGATCGAGCAAATGCGGGCCACTTATGACCTCCGGCGCCGTTTCTTGATCGAGGGCTTGCAGCGTCTGGGATTTCGGCTGCCGGTGCCGCCCACCGGGGCTTTTTATGTCTTTGTCAACGCCCGGCACCTGTCCCAGGATTCCTACGCCCTGGCCTTCGACATCCTGGAGAAGGCCGGGGTGGGCGTGACTCCCGGCATCGACTTCGGCCCCGGCGGCGAGGGTTTTCTGCGCTTCTCTTACGCCAATTCCATGGAAAACCTGGCGGAGGCGCTGCGGCGCCTGGAGGTTTATCTGAGCAATTTCCAAGGGCTGGGAAGCTAGAACGGTTCCAGAACGTTTTTAAGCGGCATAAACTGAAAAAAGTGCAGTTACTCCCATCACAAAAGCCTTAAACCTTCTAATAGTCAATCATATCCATTAGTTAAATTCCAGGCTATCCCCTTTGAGCCAGGCAATTATCATGTTGAGAAGAAAAAGCTCGCGTCAAAGAGTCTCTTCTCTCAATTTTAGACCCGCGATATTTTACAAAAGATTCTTTACCGTGGCTAATTGGGGTTTCCTGAAAAATTATTTGAAATATCAATAAGTTCTATTTTTTTGAGCCATAAAGAAAATTGGCAAGGCTTATGCACTGTAAGTGGGAAATCGCCATTGGCGAGATCAACCCAAACAGGAGAATCGAAACAATGAAGAAAGTTGTTACCACCATAACCGCCGCCATTTTCGCCCTGGGCCTGACCTCTGCCGCCCTGGCGCAGACCACCCAGACCCCGGCCAAGCCCGAAGTGAAGAAGGAAAGCACCGTGGTACAGACCCCGTCGGCTAAACCCGAGGCGACCAAACCAGAAGCGGCGAAACCCGAAGCTGCCAAACCTGGTGAAAAAGCCGGCGCCAAAGAGGCGGTGAAATCCTCCGAAACCAAGAAAGAACCCACCAAGAAGGACGTCAAGAAGGGCAAGACTGAGAAGAAGACCGGCGCCCCGATGGAAAAGTCCCATATGGAGAAGAAGTAACCTGGGGGATGATTGATTAACCTCTTAACCGCGGCTTGAAAAGCCGGGAGCCTTGAGGCCGGGTAGGACTTATGTTCCTCCCGGCCGTTTTTTTATCTGAGCAAAACCGTTAACAAACCTTCTGCCTTAATGGTATGGGCAATGATCGAGGCTGGTTTAAGGCGTGGTTTCTACATGACAAAAGCCTGAGTTTCCAAACGTGAATATCTCCTACCGCAACTCACCTGATCGCCGTAACCTAGCGGCTTAATAAAAACCAGCCGGATAAGCGTCAGCTCACAGCTTTTTCAAGCGCTGCCGCCGGCGGCGTTCGCCCTTGGGGAGGCGGTGAGCCGGACCTTTTTTGGAGCGGCGGGATCCGGCTGTTTCCGGCTCTTCCCCGGGCTCACCCTCCGGAGCCAGAAGATACTGCATTTCAAACTGCGGGGCAGTGATCCAGGTGGCGCCCGCTTCCTGGGCCCAGGACTGGATTTCGCGGTCGGAGGTGACTACCACGGCCCGCTGCCTTTCCGCCGTCAACAGGCGCTTAATGACTTCGTCGGCCTTTTCGCCGCGGCGTGAGTAAATGATTAGGATCCCGGCCTGACGGTCCCGGCTTTCTTTAAGATTGCCTCCCAGCCAGCCGTCGAAGACCACGGTGATCTTGTGATGACTGCGTTCCCGGTAGATTGCTAACCGCGCCAACAGGGCTTGACGTCCGGCTTCCAATTCCCGGGCGTCCAGGAGTTGCAGTTCTTGGGATTGGCGAATTAAGTTGTAGCCATCAATAATGAGATGCATGATCACTTAACATCAGAAAAATATTAATAATATAACTAGACTTGCTATACAGTAATAATCATGCTATAGTATTGACCGGTTACGTTTTATGACTTAACCGGGGGAGGATGACAAAATATGCGTTACTGGGGATGCATCTTGCTCATTGTGCCGCTGCTGATAATGGCGGCAGGATGCGCCAGGGTCCCGAAGCCGCCCGAGGCCGCCATGGCCCTCGATCAACCGCTGCCGCCGTACGAGCCGCAGAAAACCAATCTGACACCGGAGCAAAAGTATCTGTCAGAATTGTTAGCCAAACACGGCTATAACGGCACCGGCCCCAAACCCACGATAATCGTGGTTCATAAGCTCAGCCGCAAACTCACATTTTACCAGGGGCTTACCCCTCTTAAGACTTATCCTGTAGTCCTGGGCAACGACCCCCGCAATGACAAGTTATCTCAGGGTGATACTTGCACGCCAGAAGGCGTCTATCACATCAGGGCCAAGTATCCCCACAAAAGATGGGATTATTTTATGTGGTTGAGTTACCCCAATACCCGCGATTGGCTGAAATTCGCCAAGGCCAAAAAGGCCGGACGGCTGCCGCCGGATGCCGATATCGGCGGCGACGTGGGTATTCACGGCACCGAAGACCCGCTCCGCAACCTGAGCGGCATCAATTGGACCAAGGGCTGTATTTCCTTGATGAATAAAGATCTGGAAGAAATCTATCCCTTGGTGGACGACAAGACCCTGGTGGTCATCGAAAAGCAATAACTGCGAATCCGTATGTCTGGCGCCTTAAAAAGGCTGGAACGGATTTTCATCCGGATTTAAGATCAAGGGCCATCGGTTGCTGCCGCCGGGCCCTTTTTTCTATCTCCGTCTAAGTATAGCAATCGCCAAAAGTTTTTTCCTAAATGGTGTGTACGCAACTTCTCAAAATCCCCCTATCCCCCCTTTTTCAAAGGGGGGAACTCAGTGGAATTCCTTTAAAAGTCCCCCTTTGAAAAAGGGGGATTTAGGGGGATTTGAAAAGCCAGCCACCAGAAGAAA
>JAMCQY010000149.1:2732-4239 GCA_023381945.1 Deltaproteobacteria bacterium | reverse complement strand
TTTTCGACGCCAAGGGGTTCAAGGTCGAGACGATTCTAGCCACCGGTCTGGTGCCGGCCAATCTCATTATCCGGAAGGCCCAGGAAGGGAGCTTCGACCGCATCATCATGGGCTCCACCGGCATGAACGCCTTAGAGAAGGTGCTCATGGGCTCAACTGCCGCCAAAGTGGTGGCTCATGCCCCCTGCGAAGTAACCATAGTGCGTTAACAAGAGGATCCTTAAGGAGGTTTTTAACCATGCGTAGACTTTGGGCAAAGATAATGGGATTGGGGATTATGGCGGTCCTGCTGCTGCCGCAGATGGTCGCGGCGGCCGGGCCGAAGGCCGCGCCCCTGGTCATTGTGGCCGATACCCGGAAATTCACTGGCTGGGAGGCTTGGTGGACCAATCTTTATAACGAAAGCCATCTATATTTCGCCTTACTTACCGTGGCCATCATCCCCATAGTCGGTTTATGTTTCGGCCTGATTGCCGATGTGGTCATGAATTGGATCGGGATTGATCTGAAGCACCGGGAACTGGCGGAACACTAAAAACAGTAGAGATTTAGGAGGTCATTTTTATGGACTGGCTATATGTTCTCATGCCAATTGCAGGGATTAAGATATTTTGGCCCGGCCTCATTATCCTGGGCATCGGCGTAGGCATCATCGGCGGCTTCTTCGGTATGGGCGGGGCCTGGATGGTCACTCCCGGCCTGAATATCCTGGGTTTTCCCATGGCCTTTGCCATCGGCACCGACATCGCCCACATGGCGGGGAAATCACTCATTTCCACCCTGCGCCACGGCAAATTCGGCAACGTGGATTATAAGCTGGGTTTCATCATGCTGGTGGGCACCATCGTCGGCTTCGAAATCGGCGCCCAGATGGTCATGTGGCTGGAGCGCGTGGGCTCGGTGGAAAAGGTCGTGCGGTATCTCTACCTGGTGCTGCTGGCCCTCATCGCCTGGATGGTCTTTGCCGACGTGGCCAAGAAAAAGCGCAAGGAGCGGGAAGCAGCCGCCGCTGGCAGAGAAGTGGACAAACTGGCTACGGGTCTGGAGTGGCACAAGACGCTGCATAAGATCAAGATCCCGCCGATGATTCATTTTAAGGAGGCCCAGATCTACTGCTCTGCCTGGCTGCCCATCTTCGTGAGCTTCCTCACCGGCTGGCTGGCCGGCATCCTGGGCATCGGCGGCGGCCTGATTCGTATGCCGGCCCTGATCTACTTCGTCGGCTGCCCGACCCACGTGGCGGTGGGCACCGACCTGTTCGAGGTGATGATCTCCGGTCTGTACGGCACCGGTACTTATACTTACAAAGGCCGGACCGAGCTGGTGGCCGCCATGATCATGCTCTGCGGCGCTGCGGTGGGGGCCCAGATCGGCACTGTGGCCACCAAGTACATCAAGGGCTACGGCATCCGCATCGCCTTCGGCCTCTGCGTCATCGGCTGCGCCTTATCCATCATCCTGAAAATGTTGGCCAAGGGCATCCCCGCCTACGGGACGGCTTTCGACG
>JAMCQY010000149.1:0-2722 GCA_023381945.1 Deltaproteobacteria bacterium | reverse complement strand
GTGCCAAGCGGGAGGTTGCCGCCAAAAAGGCCAAGGCCCAGGTTTCCGTGGCCGGCTGATTCTGTTTCTGCTGAAGAGGAGAGAAATCATGGGCAATAAAGTTAACTGGCTGATTCTGTTAATTATACTTCCGGTGGCCCTGGCCCTGGGCTGCGGCGAACAGGGCAAGGTCGAGCAGGGCCGAGTCATCGGCTTCGATAAAGCCAAAGAAACAGTCACCTTTATCGTGGATGTCAAGCATGACGCGGCCAATCCCGACTACAGCGGCGCCCCGGTAACTTTTGCACTGCCTGAGGACCCCAAGGAACGGGGTGAAGATCCCAAGGCCGGGATGCGCATGAAGCTGGACGCCAAGGCTAAAGAGATCGTCATTTATGATCCCCAAACCAAGGCCACGAAGAAAATCTCCTACACCCTGATCGACCAGAAAGAAGGGGTAGCCAAAGATAACCCTCTGGTGGCGGGTAAAAAGTTCCCCGAGGTAGATAGGGCCAAAAAAACCATTACCGTTTATTCCGGCCGGCAAAAGCTCCTGACCACCTTTTCGGTGCCGGATGAATACATGTCCCTGCCTGAGAACACCTGGGAGGCGGGTGATGAAGTCCGCATCTACTATAAAGAACCGGGCAAGGCTTTGAGATTCATGAATATATCCAAGACGGATATCTTCAAAAAGTAAGTTAACCCGCTAGTTGAGAGAATCGCCTGGGGACCCGCAACACAAACCCGAGGCGATTCTCTTATTTTTGTGGTAAAATAAATATGTTGGCCAATGAGGCGAGGGTTTCTTGATAACCGCTGAGAGTAAATGGGACCTGGAGCGAATTTTACGCTGGCGTAACCTGGCCGGCTGGGTTGGAGCCGGATTTTTCCTCCTGGCCTTCCTGGCCTTAATCGACGGGCTTGTCGGGCAGTGGCGGGAGCCGGCCAGCCTCATTAAACTGCTGCCTGGGCAGACCGTAGAAATCAACGGGCCGCTGTTGGAAGAGGTCAGAGATACTCAGGAGCTTGGTTATCTGAGTGATTCCAGTCTTCTAAGGCTCGACTTTGCCGCGGTGCACAAGGGCTATTTTTTTGGAGGGGACCTGTGGCGGGGCCAGATTACCGCCAATCCCCAGATCCCACCTGGCGAATATCATTTGGCCGTGGCGCCCCGATGGAGCACCTCCAAACAAGCCACCCCCGCGTTTCGTATTTTGGTTTTTCCCGACCAGTTAAGCCTGCAACATAGTTCCAAATCCCTCATCCGGCGCTATCTAGGTTTCTCTCCCTGGGCCTTAGCCGCACTGTGCCTGCCTGGCATCCTGCTGTCTTTCGGGACGGTCTTTTTATTTTCCCTGAAGCTCACCCAACTGCAGGCTCAGGAAGGCAAGGCCGAAATCTACCGGGTGATCAGACGGGATGGGAATTTTGAAGTGCACTTCAGTCTAGGTATGGAGCATGGGATGCAAGCGGGCCTTGAGCTAAGGGTCTTTAATCCACGGGGTGAGCCAGTGGGCCTGGCGCGGGTGGAGCAGATTACTCCAAAAGACGCGATCGCCGTGGTGACCACGGACCAGGAGATCAGGCCGGGATTTATGGTATGCATGGCACAGGCTGGAAAGCCTGTGCCACCAATTAAGACGTTTGGAAGCAGTGACTGTGCGTAGGCTGCAACCCACCATATCGTCTTTTTCATTGGTTTTACTGATCACTGACTACTGGCTACTGGGAACTTTTTATGTGGAAACGGCTTAGTCTGCGGGCCCGCATTTATATTCTCCTGGCTGCCTTGATCTGCACCACCCTGCTGGGCGGTCTGGTCACCCTCTGGCACACCCGCTCCATGGATTCGCTGCTGGTCTCCCTCATTGACAAGAATGTGGCCTCCTTCCAGGCCGCCGAGGAGTTGGAAGCCTCCCTGCTGCATCAAAAAGGCTTTCTCACCTATTTTTTCCTGGATGGCAATCCCGATTGGCTCGGGCAGATGGAGCAGCATCAAAGGGAATTCTCCCGATGGCTGCAAAAGGCGCGAAAATCCGCCTATACCGAGGCCATGGGTGGAGTACTGGGACAGATCGATACTGACTATCAGGCCTATGTCAAAGACCGCCAAAAGGTGATCGAACTATATCAACAAGGGAAGCGGGAGGTCGGAGAAAAACTGCATTGGGAGGTGCGTCGCCGGTTCGTGGAACTCCTGAATCTATGCGATCGCTATAAGCTGATGCACGAGTATGCCATTGCCCGGGTGCGCATCGAGAGTCAGGCCAGGGCCCGGTTCATCAATGCCTTTGCGCTAACGGCCTTGCCGGTGGTGGCGGTATTTGCGGCACTGCTGGCCTATATCTTGATAAAACAGATCCTGACCCCCATCCGCCGGCTGGCTTTGGAGACCGGCCCAAGCATTCGCGAGGCCAAGGGGGATGAAGTCAAGACCCTGAGCCATCGGGTCCACAGCCTGATCGAGGACGTGGACCAGGCCCAGACGGAACTTACGCGTAGTCAGGAGCATCTGCTGCAATCGGGTAAATGGGCCATGGTAGGTAAACTGGCCGCCGGGGTGGCCCACAGCATCCGCAACCCCTTGACTTCGGTGAACATGCGGCTGTTTTCCTTAAAACGCTCCCTGGCCATGTCTCCCTCCCAGAAGGAGGACTTCGAGGTGATCTCCGAGGAGATTCGCCACCTCGACGCCATTGTCCGCAATTTTTTGGAATTTTCCCGGCCGCCGAAACTGAAG
>JAMCQY010000395.1 GCA_023381945.1 Deltaproteobacteria bacterium | reverse complement strand
CCGGGGTGGAGGATATCGTCCTGGTGGTGGGTTTTCAAGCGGAACGCGTCCAGGAAGTTTACCGGGATTACGGGGTGCGTTTCGTAGTCCAGGAACCGCAACTGGGCACCGGCCACGCCCTGCAGATGGCCTGGCCGGCGGTACCCTCCAGCGCCCAAACAGTCATGGTGCTGTGTGGTGATGCGCCGCTGATCTCCGGCGAGAGCATTCTGACCCTGCAACAGTTGCATAAGAGCACCGGAGCGGCCATCACCCTGCAAACCATCGAACTGGACGACGGCGCCCATTACGGCCGGGTGGTACGGGACCGGGCGGGCTCTGTCGAGGCCGTGGTACAATCAAAAGATGCCAACAATCATCCCGATATTCTGGCCATCCGGGAGATCAACACCGGAGCCTATTGCTTCGAGACCGCTTTTTTGGCCGGCAACCTGCCGCGGTTGACGCCAAGTCCCGTAACCGGGGAAATTTATATCACTGACTTGATTAAATTGGCCCGGGAACAGGGGAGGGGGGTGGAAGCCTTGATCGATCCGGATCGGGAAAAATTGCTCGGCATCAACAGCCAAGCCGAACTGGCCATGGCCATTCAGACGGTGAAACGCCAGATCAACGCCCGGCACATGGACGAGGGGGTCACCTTGATCGATCCCGAATCCGCTTACATCGAGTCCGGCGTCACCATCGGGCGGGACACGGTCATTTACCCCAACGTCTTTCTCCAGGGCGACACCGTCATCGGCGAAAACTGTGTCATCGAAGCCACCGTGAAGATCGTCGATTCCACCTTGGAAGATGGCGTCAAGATCAAGATGGGCTGCGTCATCACCAACAGCCGCATCGGGGCCGGGGCGGACACCGGCCCGTTCGCCCATCTCCGGCCCGGCGCGGACCTGCGGCAGAAGGTGCACGTCGGCAACTTTGTGGAGGTAAAGAAATCGGTGCTCCATGAAGGGGTTAAGGCCGGGCATCTCACCTACCTGGGGGACGCTGACGTCGGCGCCGGGACCAACATCGGGGCCGGCACCATCACCTGCAACTATGACGGGGAGAAAAAGCATCCCACCATTATCGGCGAAAGAACCTTTATCGGCAGCAACACTGCTTTAGTGGCGCCGGTGACGTTGGGCGCCGGGGCTTACATCGGGGCCGGTTCCACCATCACTGAAGAGGTGCCTCCGGGAAAGCTGGCCATTGCCCGGGGCCGCCAGGTGATCAAGGAACGCAAGAAAAAGTAGTCAGTAGCCAGAATATAGGGCGGCCTGTGGCCGCCAATTTCGGCGGGCATGGCCCGCCCTATATACCTATATAAAAGAGGTAATTATGTGCGGCATTATCGGATATTTGGGTCCTCAAGAGGCCATGCCCATCATTCTGGACGGCCTCAAACGCCTGGAGTATCGGGGCTATGATTCGGCGGGGATGGCGGTGATCAGCGATCAGGGTCTGGGCATTCGCCGCAGTGTGGGCAAATTGATCGAACTGGACAAGCTGCTGCGCCGGGAGCCCCTGCCAGGCCAGGTCGGCATCGGCCACACCCGCTGGGCCACCCACGGCCGCCCTTCTGAGACCAACGCCCACCCCCACTTGGTGGATTCCATCGCGGTGGTGCATAACGGCATTATCGAAAACTATTTAGAGGTGAAGGAAGATCTCCTCAAGGATGGCCACAAGTTTTCTTCGGAGACTGACACCGAGATCGTCTCCCACCTCATTGCCAAATATCTGCGCGAGGGCGAGGAGTATTTGGAAGCGGTGCGCCGAACCCTGGAGACCATCCACGGCTCTTACGCCCTGGGCATCGTCAATACTCAAGAGCCCCGAATGCTGGTGGCGGCCCGCAAGGAAAGTCCCCTGATCCTGGGCCTGGGGGAGGGTGAATATTTCCTGGCTTCGGATATCCCGGCCATCCTGCCCTATACCCGGCAGGTGATTTTCCTGGAAGATTACGACCTGGTGGTGCTCAGGGACGGCAGCTATCAGATTATGGGGCGGGACGGCAAGCCGGTGGAACGGCAGGTGAACCATATCACCTGGAGCCCGGCCATGGCCGAGAAGGCGGGCTACAAGCACTTCATGCAGAAGGAGATCTTCGAGCAGCCCCGGGCCTTGATCGACACCTTCCGGGGCCGGATTAACCCGGACCTGGGGGAGGTGATCCTGGAGGAATTCCGCCTTACCGATCGAGACGTCAAAAACCTGCGCAAGATTTTCCTGGTGGCCTGCGGCACCTCTTTTCATGCGGCTATGGTAGGGAAGTTCCTCATTGAAAGCCTGTGCCGTCTGCCGGTGGAGATCGATCTGGGCTCCGAGTTCCGCTATCGCAAGCCCTTGGTGGATGCCGAAACCATGTTGATCCCCATTTCCCAATCCGGGGAAACCGCGGATACTCGCGCCGGGCTGTCGGCGGGCAAGGAACTGGGGGCCAAGTCCCTGGCTATTGTCAACGCGGTGGGCTCGAGCATCGCCCGGGAAGCGGATACGGTATTCTACACCCACGCCGGACCTGAAATCGGCGTAGCCTCCACCAAGGCCTTCACCACCCAATTAGTTGCCCTATATCTAATTTCCCTGTTCCTGGCCGCCAAGCTGGGGCGCATTACCCGGGACCAGGTGCGCCACCGGCTGGGCGATTTAATGAAGCTGCCCACCTGGGTGCAGGAGACTCTGGACATGGATGTGCAAATCCGGGAAACAGCGCGGCAGTACGTGGAGGCCAATAACTTTCTCTATCTGGGGCGGGGCCTCCACTTCCCCATCGCCCTGGAAGGGGCCTTGAAACTCAAGGAGATTTCTTATATTCACGCCGAAGGCTACGCGGCCGGAGAAATGAAGCACGGTCCCATTGCCCTCATTGACCGGGAGATGCCGGTGGTAGTCCTGGCCAGCCGCAGTCCGGTTCTGGAGAAGATCCAGGGGAATATCGAAGAAGTGGCGGCCCGGGGCGGGCGGATTATAGCCCTGACCGAGGAGGACAACCATCAGGTCCGGGAGCGGGTGGAGAACGTCATTACGGTGCCCAGCGTGCCGCTGGAGCTATCGCCCATCGTCCTGGTGACCCCGCTGCAAATGTTGGCGTATCATATCGCCGATCTGCGCGGCACGGATGTGGACCAGCCCCGCAACCTGGCGAAAAGTGTGACGGTCGAGTAGAAAAGATTCACCGCGGAGACACAGAGAACGCCGCGGGACACAGAAAGATGCTATTCTCTGCGTCCCTCTGCGTCTCTGCGGTGATTTTTTACTTTTGCCGCAGCAGCGCAAAGCGCGGCCGACGGATGGATTGGTGGTGGCAGATGGGGCAGCGGGACGGAATGGTGAGACGCTCCCGCTTTTTAAAGGCAAATCCACAATTTTTGCAGACCGCCGGGATTATCTGAAACCGGTAACCCGGCCCCGGGGCCCGGGCGATGTGGGTCAGGTGGTCCAGGACGTCTTTCTCCGGCAGCGACAGGCGCTGAGAGAGTTCCAGGCCGGAATGGCTTTCCTCCAGCAACAATTCCTTGATCATTTGGCGCAGGGTGTTCATGATTTAGAGCCGGGATGGTCATTTATATCAGTCCAATTAACCAGCCTTTTGCATAGAAAAACAATAGCTAAAAACTAAAAACTCGGAACTTAAGCAAACCCACACCACATCAGTTGGCTCTCAGCCTTCTCTGGGCTCAGAGCCAATCCTTCTCTTATTCAGCGTGTGAGCGAAACTCCGGGGGCAAATCTTTCCCGTCCGCCGCCTCTCCGGAGAAGATACTATTTAGTAATCGCGCCGCAGGCGATGCGGCCTCCGGCGTTACCGGCGGGGTCGGTCATCTCGTCGTCCGCCTTTTCATGAATGACCAGGGACGTGCCGCCGGGTTGAAAGAGGGAGTTCTTCTCCCCGTCCTTCAGGGTGACCAGTTTGGCCACCACGGAGACGGCGGCTTTGCCGTCCGGGCCTGCCGTTATATCAGGCAAATCGCCGGCGTGGGGGCCTTGGGGATTCTTCAGGCCATGCTGCTTGTTAAAGGGATTGAAATGGCCGCCGGCGCTCATGAAATCAGGGCCATGGCAGTCTCCTTTTCCATGAATATGGAAGGCGTGTTCGCCGGGAGGAAGATTTTCCACGCTCAGGTCGATCTTCACCCCGTCGGCGGTTTGGGTCAATTTTGCTTCTCCGACCTTCTGTCCCTGGCTGTTCTGCAAGGTTGCCTTGGCCTGCTGGGACGTGGATTCGCCGCAGGCCCAAATCAACGCCACCGCTAAAACCACTGCCGTCGCCATGATTTTAACTTTCATCCTTTGGCCTCCTTTGAATTGCTGCTTCAGACGGGTTTGTTTATCCCCTTTGTTAAAAATTTTCTGGATGCCAGTTTCTTAAATCCCCTTTTTCAAAGGGGGACTTTCAAAGGAAATCCGTTAAGTTATCCCCTTGAAAAGGAGAGGAAGAGGGATTTGGAGGCGCCATAGAGGAGAGAACTTTTGGCATTCACTATAATGTAAGACGCCCGCGCCCGGAATCCACCTGCCAGGTAGAAAAAAGAGACGGCTGGAAAGTCGTGCGTCGATAAACTGTCCATGAAGATAGAGCAGGAGCTTAGAAACGCCCCCAGGAAAATTGGCTATGACCGCTAATATGCGATAGGAGATATTTATGCGGCGCCGCCGCGGGCCCTTATCTTAGTTTCCTTTCCGCATGGCTGCGGCGATCTTGGCGACGTTGTTCTTAAACATCTCGATGTAGGTGGGGGCCGGGCCATCCGGCTTTGACAAGGCGTCCGAATAAAGTTCTCCGCCCATGGTCGCGCCGCTTTCCCTGGTGACTTGCTCCATCAGGCGCGGATCGGTCACATTCTCCACGAAGACCGCGGTAATTTTTTCCCGGCGGATCTGCCGGATGAGTTTGGCGATATCGCCGGCGGAAGCTTCGCTCTCGGTGCTGAAGCCCACCGGAGAGAGGATGGTGATGCCATAGCCCGCGCCCAAATAGCCCAGGGCGTCATGGGAGGTAATCATGCGCCGTTTCTGTTCCGGTATGCCGGCGAACTCGGCCCTCACCCATTTATCGAGGTCGCTAAGCTTGGCTTTATAGACAGCAGCATTGGCCTGATAAACCGCGGCGCCTGCGGGATCCACCGAACTGAGGGCTTTGGCGATATTGTCGACATAGATCAAGCCGTTGCGCAAATTTTGCCAGGCATGGGGATCGATCTTATGAACATGCTGGGCGCCATTTTCGAGTTCCGCTTCCTCCCGGCTGGTCATTTCACGGGGTATGATCCCCAGGCTCGCCACCGCGACCGGTCCCTTATAGCCGGAAGTCCGGATGAGGCGGTCCATCCAGCCCTCAAAACCCAGCCCGTTGACCACGACCAGGGCGGCGGCACTCACTGCCTTGGCAGCTGCGGGAGTCGGCTCGTACACGTGGACATCGCCGTTGGGACCCACCAATGTGGTAACTTCGACCCGGTTGCCGCCGACATTTTTGACCATATCGCCGAGGATGGTAAAACTGGCGATCACCTTGACCTTGGTCCCAGCTGAGGAGACCGGGTTGCTTACGGTCAGGAGGATGAGCAAAAAAAGGAGAAAAAGCCGCATCCCGAGCATTTCTTATCCCCAGGGTTAAAGATTTAGCCGGTAAGATGTCCTCTCTTCCGGTGGGGACCCAAAATGCTGCCATGCCATCCGAAGACCACCGACAGGAGGTAGCAAAGACCCGCGGTCAGGATGATGGACGGTCCGGAAGGCAGGTTGGCATGGAAGGAAAGGAGCAGACCGGTGTAGCCGGACAGCATGGCGATGACCACGGCAGCCAGCGACGTGGACCAGACCTGCTTGGCCCAGAAGCGGGCGCACACTGCCGGGACCATCATCAGGCCCACGGCCATCAAGGTTCCCAGGGCCCGGAAACCGGCCACCAGATTGAGGACCACCAGGAGCAATAAAATGAAATGCATGAGCGCTCCCCGCCCGCCGACGGCTCTCAGGAAACCCGGATCGACGCACTCAACAACTAGAGGCCGGTAGATGATCGCCAGGATAAGCAGGGTGATGGTAGTAATGGCGGCCACCATGATCAAGGCGGCGTCATCCACTGCCAGAATGGTCCCGAATAGAACATGAATAAGATCAATGCTGCTGCCGCGCCAAGAGATGATGAGCACGCCCAAGGCGAGGGAGATTAAGTACAAGGCCGCAAAGCTGGCATCCTCCCGCACCGTTGTCAGCCGGGTTACCGCCCCGGCCAGGAGGGCGACGATGAGACCCGCAATGAACCCGCCCATGGTCATGGCGAAGAGCGACAGGCCGGCAACCAGGAAGCCCAGCGCCACCCCGGGGAGGACCGCATGCGACAGGGCGTCGCCTAACAGGCTCATGCGCCGCAGGACTAACAGCACCCCCACGGGTCCGCAGCCAAGGGCGAGCGCCAGACAGGCGACCAAGGCGTGGCGCATGAAGAAAAAGTCCTGGAAGGGAGCCAGGAAGATAGCAAAAAGCTGGCTCAACACGGTTCCCCCCGGCGGCAGGCCTCCGCGGTTTCGTCCCAGGCCTCGGACATCCGGCGGGCAAGCTGCAGGTTTTCGGGTGTCATAATCTCCGCGGTATCGCCCCAGCCGATGGGCTCGCGGGCCAGCAGCAGGGTCTTGGGGAAGCAGGCCCGGACATGCTCGAAATTATGCAGCACCGCAATAATAGTGCGATTCTCGGCATGCCAACGGCGGATGACGCTGAGAAGATCGTCGGTGGTCCGGGTGTCGATGGCGGTGAAAGGCTCATCGAGAACGATAACGGGACAATCCTGCAACAACAGGCGGACGAAGAGAACCCGTTGAAACTGCCCAGCCGACAGATCACTGATGGGGCGGCGTTCGAACCCATCCAGGCCAACCAAGGTCAAGGCTCCCCGGGCTTTTTGCCATAACGCGTTATTCATCCCGCCGAACATGCCGATGCGCCGCCAGAGCCCGAGGGACACAAGGTCGAGAACCGTGATGGGAAAGCTGCGGTCGATCTCCGCCTGCTGGGGCAGATAGGCGATCTGGGAAGCGTTTAGGCCGCCCCGGTCGATCCTGCCGGTCAGCGGCCGCAGGATGCCGGTAATTCCTTTCAACAAGGTGCTCTTACCCGAGCCGTTGGGGCCGACCACCGCGGTCATCGAGCCCGCCTCGAAGACGCCGGTCAGGTGGTGGACCGCGGGATGTCCGTCATAGCCCAGGGTGAGATCATCTAAAACAATGGCATCCATTAGCGATTTTATGTCGGCCAGCCGATGGCCCAGGCCACGGCCAGCCAGAGGATGGCCGAGGCCGCGGCTGCCGCGAGCAGACGGCCCCTGATGCTCCAACCGAGGGGCGATACGGGGACAGGCCCGATTTGGTGCTCGTGCAATTTTTCAGTTAGTGAAGATTTTGTTATAACCTCTTCCAATGAACCACCCTTATTATCTTTGTCCGGATTGCCGTTCATCTATCCAGCGCTCGATTAGTTCAACCTGGTTGCCTTTAATTTTATAGTTCCATTTTTCCGGTTCTCAGTTTCCAAACAATAATTACAAGACCTTTACTATCAACCGGGAACTGGCAACCGAGAACTCCATCAACTCTCCTCACGGCATTTATGGCACAGGCCTTCCACCCGGATGTCAATATGATCGGCGCGGTTCCCCACCGGCCCCTGAAGTTCAGTCCACATGCGGGTCATGGGCGCCGGGTCCAAGCACTGGATTTCCCGGCAGGCATGGCATTGGAAGTGAGGATGGGGCGGATGGTGCTCGCAGGCCAGCTCATAGTGATTCACGCGGCCTTCCAGGGAGAGGCGGCGCACCATGCCGCGCCCAGTAAAATCTTCCAGAATGCGGTACACCGTCACTTTGTTCACCCGGCGGCGGGCGCGGATGGCTTCGAGGATTTCCTGGGCCCGCAGGGCCCGGGGCGCGGCCCCGAGGATCTCCAGCACCGCCAGGCGTGTGGCGGTGAGCTTCAGGCCCTGATCAGCCAGCCACTGGGGAAAATCACAACGGTCACTCATAATAAGAAATTATCCCAAAATCAACTGAGTTGCAAACATAATAATTCCTAAGACCCCAAGGTCAAGGAGAGCCGTGGCTGAACTGCTAATAAGTAGAAAAAGAAGATCCGCCAGGCAGGAATTTTAGTTAGGTTTCCTGACAAAGGCGTCGCGCCTGAACAAAAAATTGAATCGGACCCAAAAAGATTATTATTAAATTAAATTAAATATATGAGGCCAATTTGATATACATAAATGCTTCACCGGTATAAATTATTGAACCGAGAATTTGGTTTACTAAAATATAACACCCTGAAATTACGGCATGATTATACTTGGCATAATTTCTGCAATTATCATAGTCGTATATGAACGCCATTAAGGTACCCACATCCCCCCCTTAATCAAAGTTCATATACCATTTTCTCCTTTCACCGCTGGCCGGATTCCTCCCCCATCCGGCCAGTTTTTTTATGTCTAATTCATGGTCAAAAATTTTTGCTGCCGGCAAACCCTTGATAGGCGCTGGTTTGGGCGACTGACGATTCGAGTAGTAAAAAATATTGAACGAGAACGGCTCCGAGAAATTTCGATAGATAGCATAACTTACTAATTTAGCATCTTATTTGAGGCCTGTGCATTATGGCATAATTTCTGCATAAACATTAAAATGGGTAAGAAAGAATAGTGAACCATACCCCTTCTCAAATGAGTTCATAGCTTTCTCCTTCCTTGGATAAGCTGGTCAGGTCCCCCTTCCTGGCCAGCTTATTTTTTTGAAAAAACAGAGCCCTTGGGCTCCGTTTTCTTTCGGCTGCCAAAAGAGCCGCGGGCTATGGTTAATCATCCCGCGCCGGGCCATTTTCCCCTTTCAGCTCCATAACCTTCTCGAGGCACTCCGCATTGCTGAGGCGGCCTGCAAAGAATTCCTGAAGAACCTTCAAAAAGGGATTGTTGGCGAAAAAGCGTTGCAGCCCCACGCGGTCGCCCAGGTCGGGGAAGAGGAGAGGGATTTTGAAGTGGTCTGCCATCTCCCGGAAGACTTCCAATTGCTGTAATTCGGCCTGGCGCGTTTGCGCCTCTAACTGAAACAGGAGCTTGCGCGTCCGTAACAGGTAATCTTCCCGTTCGCCATACTCCCGGCGTTTATGCTTCAGATAGTTGAGATGCTGCTGCCGGGCCAGTTCGCTGTAGGAAATGACCTTGGTCACTGCAGTGGGCTCCTTGTTGCAAAAATCAGCATTCAACCTTGCAGATTCAAGCTAAAAAGGTTAATTTTGTACGATTATGACTAGCCTGAAGAAACCCGATTTCGGCAAGATGGGCGGCCTGCTGCCGGCCATCGTCCAGGACGCGGCCACCGGCGAGGTGCTGATGCTGGCCTTCATGCATGAGGCGGCCTGGGATGAGACCCTGAAGACCGGCGAGGCCCATTTTTTTAGCAGGAGCCGCAATGTGATGTGGCACAAGGGCAGCACCTCCGGTCACGTGCAACGGATTAAGGAGATTTATCTGGATTGCGATAGTGATACGGTGCTGTTGAAGGTGGAGCAGGTGGGCGGAGCCGCCTGCCATACCGGCTACCGCAGTTGTTTTTATCGCCGCCGCCGGGGGGATGCTTGGGAGGCGGTGGGTGAGCCGGTTTTCGATCCTGAAAAGGTTTACGGCTCGAAATAAAATGCGACATGTGGCGGGGCGAGATGCTCGCCTTGCGTGAGGTATATCCCAAGGAGGTGTACGGGGGTGGATAAACTGCGACTGGGGATCCCCAAGGGTAGCCTGGAGAAGGCCACCCTGGATCTGTTCCGCCGTTCCGGATGGCATATTCAGGTGAGCGGGCGGAGTTATTTCCCGGATATCGACGATCCGGAGATCGCCTGCTCCGTCTGCCGGGCCCAGGAAATGAGCCGCTACGTGGAAAACGGCACCCTGGACTGCGGCATTACCGGCAAAGACTGGATCATGGAAAATGATTCTCAAGTTACGGTGGTCGCGGACCTGATGTACTCCAAGTCCAGCCTGAATCCAGTGCGCTGGGTGCTGGCTGTGCCGGCTGATTCGGAGGTCAAGACTCTACGCGACCTGGCGGGCAAAAAAATTGCCACCGAGTTGCTGAACTACACCAAGCGCTACTTCGAACAGCGCCAGATTCCGGTCAGGGTGGAGTTTTCCTGGGGAGCCACCGAGGCCAAGGTGGCCGCCGGCCTGGTGGACGCCATCGTCGAAGTGACCGAGACCGGCAGCACCATCAGGGCCCATGGCCTGAAGATTATCCATGAGCTGTTCCAGAGCAACACCCAGTTCATCGCTAATACCGAGGTTTGGGAAAAAGACCCGGCCAAGCGGCAAAAGATGGAGAGCCTGACGGTGCTGCTGCTGGGGGCGCTGCGGGCCGAACGCATGGTGGGGCTGAAGATGAACATCCCGGAAAAGCAGTTGAAGAATATTGTGGACCTGCTGCCCAGCCTGCTGGCCCCCACCATCGCCAGTCTCTACGAAACCGACTGGTACTCGGTCGAAGTAGTGGTGAACCAGTCTGAGGTGAGGAGCCTCATCCCCCGCCTGATCCGGGCCGGGGCCCAGGGGATCGTGGAGTATCCTTTACATAAGGTGATTTAGAAGACGCTGGGTGGCGCAGGCTTCCAACCTGCATTTTCCTGAAGATGGTGGGACGGATGTCCCCCCCAAATAAAAAAGCAGGGCCTTCGGGACCCTGCTTTTTTGGTGGAGCGGATCTGCCCTATTTTTTGGGCGACTGGGCGGCTTTCTTCTCCAGGCTTTCGATGAAGACAGGATCGACATTGTAGCCCAGGCTTTTGGCCTTTTTCAGTTCGGGTACGGCCTGGGAGTATTGCTCCTGGTTCTCGTAGATCATGCCCCGCTGATAGTAAGCCTTGCCGGATTTGGGATCGATCCGGATGGCCCGGTCAAAGTCCTTCATGGCCAGACCAGTTTGGCGCTTGGCATAATAGACCACGCCCCGGTAAGTGATGAGCAGGGCATCATTGGGTTTCAACTTCAAGGCGTCGTTAAAATCCTTAAGGGCCTGATCGTAGCGGCCATTTTGGGAATTGGCGATGCCCCGGTCCACCAGGGATTTGACATCCTGGGCCGCGGCCTGGCCGGCGCTAAACAGCAGGGCAAAGAACAGGACGCTCACAGGCACGAGGAAACGCTTCACGATTTGGGACCTCCTGGGATGGCTTCATAATGATAAATCCGTAAGGACTCACGCCTATTTTAACCGAAAAGTGAGACTAAAAACTAAAAACTCGAAACTCGAAACTCGAGACTGCCTTAAACCGAGCAGAGGCGGCATTCCTCGGAGAATTCGTCGGATAAGGTAAGGGCCTGGGCCTCGGAGGGCAGGCTCAGGACCTGGCCCGGCTTGGAACCGTAGCGGTAAACCGTGATGCCCTTGAGGCCCAGCTTATAAGCCAGAAGGTAAGCCTGGCTGACGTCTGCCACGGTGGCGTCCGGGGCCAGATTGATGGTCTTGGAGACGGCGTTTTCCACAAAGCGCTGGAAGGCCGCTTGCATCTTAACCTGGTAATCCACGCTCACCTCGAAGGTGGTGGGAAAAAGCCGCCGGAGCTCTCCGGGCAGTTCCTTAAAGGGCCGCACCCGGCCGGTGGTGAGGAGGCGGGGCACCCAGTCCTCTTTCTTCAGGCCAAATTCCCGCAGCTTCTGCAAGAAAAGGGGATGGATTTCGTCGAATTCTTCGCCCTCCAGGGCCCGGCGCCGGTAGGCCACAGCGAACAGAGGCTCGATGCCGCTGGATGCGCCGGCGATGATGCTGATGGTGCCGGTGGGGGCCACGGTGGTCACCGTGGCATTACGGCGCGGTTTGCGCCCCTCTTTGAAGTAGCGGCTGCGCGGGAAATTGGGAAACGGCCCCCGCTCTTGGGCCAGGACTTCGGAGCGGGCCACGGCCCGGGCCTGGATGCGGGCCATGATCTTTTCGCCCAATTCCAGGGCTTCCTTTGAGTCGTAGGCGATTTCCAACTGGATAAACAAGTCCGCCAGGCCCATGACCCCCAGGCCGATCTTACGGTTGGCATGGGTGATGGCGGTGATTTGGGGCAGGGGATAGTGGCTCTGGTCAATGACGTCATCCAGGAAAGTAACTCCCAGGTCGGTCAACCGGTCAAGTTCCTCCCAGTCCAAGTCGCGGCCCTTCACCAGGCGGGCCAGGTTGATGGAGCCCAGGTTGCAGGATTCATAGGGCAGCAGGGGCTGCTCGCCGCAAGGGTTGGTGGCTTCCAGTCTGCCTACCTCCGGGGTAGGGTTGGCCCGCTCAATCGCGTCCAGGAAGATGAGACCCGGGTCGCCGGTCTCCAGGGCGTAGCGGCAGATCTGATCGAAGACCTCCCTGGCCCGGAAGCGGCCTACCTCTCCTCGGGTGCGGGGGTTGATGAGAGGATACTCCTCGTCTCGCTCCACCCGCGCCATGAAGTCGTCGGTGACCGCCACGGACAGGTTGAAGTTGGAGAGGATTCCTAATTCGGCCTTCGCCTTGATGAATTCCAAAATATCGGGATGATCGACATTCAGGATGCCCATGTTGGCGCCCCGGCGCCGGCCGCCCTGTTTCACCACCTCGGTGGTGGTATCAAAGATGCGCATGAAGCCCAAGGGGCCGCTGGCCACCCGGCCGGTGCTGCGCACCTGGTCGCCCCGGGGCCTCAGGTGGGTGAAGGAAAAGCCGGTGCCGCCGCCGGTTTGATGGATCAGGGCCATGTCCCGCACGCCTTCCAGGATGGAACGCATGTCGTCTTCCACCGGAATGACGAAGCAGGCGGCCAACTGCCCTTGCTTTAGTCCTGCATTCATCAGGGTCGGGGTGTTGGGGAGAAATTTCAGGGAACGCAGGGCCTGGTTAAAGGCCGCGGTTTGGCGAGTCACGGCCTCAGGGCCACCGTAGCGCTCCTCCGCGGCTGCCACTGATTTGGCCACCCGGAGAAACAGCTCTGCCGGCGTCTCGATAATCCGGCCGTCGGGGTCCCGCCGGAGATAGCGTTCTTGCAGGACCCGCAGGGCGATGGGCCGGAATTCCATGGGGGGCGGTAGGGCCATGCTTTCTCTTTCAGCGTTGGGATGCAGGGGCGGGTTTAAAACCCGTCCCTACGAGATTCACTCCTCAATAATCCCCCATTTCTTGGCCCGCTCCAGGTATGGGGAGGGGAAGGTAGGGGTGAAGTTCTGATATACCGTGATGGGATAGCGGGCCCCGATCTTGCGGGCCGCATCCTTCAAGCCGAGGATCAACCCCTCCAGATACTTAACTGGGAACGACAGTACCAGTTCATCGTCCTGGGTCATGGAGAACATGCGGTCTCCCTGCCCTGGAATGGTCACGATAAACTCGCCGCGGCGGTAAGGGCCTATGAGATAGGAGGCGCACTCCACCTTGCCGCCGAATTCACCGCCGACCCGTTCTCCCAGGCTGTAGGTGGCCGCCTGGATAAGGCGGTTCAGTTGGGCCGGGTTGCCGTAGACTGCGACTACGTCAGGCGCTATGGTCAGGCGCTGCAGGGGGCAGAGGTAAATAGCCGCCACCTCCCCGGGTTCGAAACGAGGCAGTCCTTCCACCTCTTTGAGGGCCGGCCCGATCCCCTGATGAAACCCCACCTCGCAAAAGAGCTGGCCCAGTTCCAGGATGGGGTCGGTGGCCGGGGTGAAGCCGAAGGTCAGCATGCCCGGTATACAAATGAGGTCTTCTCTGGTCAGGCCCACCGGCCAGCCGTAAACCCGGGACAGGGTAACGCCCTGACAGATGGTGATCCGCTTGCCAAAGGTCTGGGACGGTCGCCGGGTTTTTTCGGGCAGGGAGGAGACGTCCTTCAAAAAGATGACCCCAAAGGGTTCGGTCCTGAGACGGAGGGCCATTTTCAACTGGGCCGCGGCAGCTTCATAATCCATAGGCTTTCCTTCTTTCGCTGATCGGTGTGCCGATATAACAGGGCAAGATAATAGGATGTTAAGAATTATCCAAAATCGATGCAAGCGTTTTCGGCTCTTTTCCTTTTGGATATCGCGAGTTTACAGGATAAAATAGCGGCTATGGCGCCAGAAACCGCGGCGATGCACACGCTGAGCCCTGAGCAGGTCCTGGAACGGTTGGGAACCGGGGCAGAGGGTTTGAGTCACAGTGAGGCCGGAGAACGTCTCGATCTTTACGGCCCCAACCTTTTGGCCGCGGCAAAACATATTTCCCCCTGGCTTATCCTCTTTCGGCAATTCCAAAATCTCCTCATCGCGATCCTGATTGTTGCCACGGCCATCTCCTTCCTCATGGGCGAGAGCCTGGATGCCTGGGTCATCCTGGCCATTGTCCTGGCTTGCGTGGTTTTGGGATTTATCCAGGAATATCGGGCCGAGAAAGCGGCCGCGGCCTTAAGGAAATTGGCGGCCCCGGAGGCATTGGTGCTGCGGGAAGGCAAAGAGGTGGTGGTGCCGGCCAGCGAGGTGGTGCCCGGCGACTTGCTGGTGCTCCATACCGGCGACCGGGTGGCTGCGGACGCCCGCTTACTTTCGGCGGTCAATCTGGAGGCGGATGAGGCGCTGCTCACCGGTGAGTCCACCGCGGCGGCTAAAGATCCGGCTGCCGTGGCGGCTCCTCAAACTGTGGTGGCTGATCAGCGCGGCATGGTCTTCGGGGGAACGGTGATCACCTACGGCCGGGGCAAGGCAGTGGTCACCGCCACCGGCATGGAGACCCAGTTCGGCCGGATTGCCCGGCTGCTGGCCGAGGTGGAAGAGGAACACACGCCGCTGGAAAGGCGCATGGTCACCATTGGCCGGGCCTTGAGCATTATTTGTCTGGCAGTGGCCGCCGGGGCGGCCGTTTTGGGTGTGCTGCGGGGCCATGGCTGGCTGGAGATGCTCATATGGAGCATCAGCCTGGCGGTGGCGGCAGTGCCGGAGTCCCTGCCGGCGGTGGTAACCGGGTCTTTAGCCATCGGCACCACCCGGATGGCCCGGCGCCATGCCATCATCAAGCGCCTGCCGGCGGTGGAGACCATGGGCTGCACCACGGTGATCTGCACCGATAAGACCGGCACCCTCACCAGAAACGAGATGACCGCCCGGAAGCTCTTTCTGGATGGCAAAGGAATTGAGGTGACCGGATCAGGGTATACGCCTACGGGCAAATTTCTGGCGGGGCAGCATGAAGTGGAGCCGGAAAAAGATCCAGTCCTCTCCATGGCGGCTCGTATCTCCCTGCTGTGCAACGATGCGGCTTTGGAGGAAAGCGAAGGTACCTGGACGGTGCGGGGCGACCCCACCGAAGGGGCGCTGTTGGTGCTGGCCCGGAAGGCAGGGTTGAGTTCGGAGGAATTGGACCGGTACTGCCGCCTGGCGGAGATTCCCTTCTCCTCGGAAACCAAGCGGATGTGCACCTTCCACGAGATGCCCGCCGGATTTTTGATGTGCATTAAAGGGGCTCCGGAGAGCTTGCTGCATCGGGCTGCCGGGGTCTTGACCGCCGGCGGCGAGAGGCCGATCACTGCTGATGACCGGCGGCAGATCATGGCCGAGGCGGCTAAAATGGCCCACACGGCCCTGCGGGTTTTGGGTTTGGCTTACCGCCGGCTGAAAAAGATTCCCCCTCTTACCCACGAAGCCGCGGAAACGGACCTGGTCTGGGTGGGTTTGGTGGGGTTGATGGACCCGCCCCGGCCTGAGGCCCGGGAGGCCGTAAGCCGTTGCCATCAGGCCGGCATTCGGGTCATCATGATTACCGGCGACCACCCGGAAACCGCCGCGGCCATCGCCCGGGAAGTGGGATTAGTGCCCTCCCATCAAAAAAAGCATGTGGTTCTAACCGGGGTAGAGTTGAACCAACTGGGTGATGAGGCCTTGCTGGAGGCCCTCAAGGAGGTGCGGGTTTTTGCCCGGGTAGCCCCTGATCATAAGCTGCGGCTGGTGGACCTGCTCAAGGGCCAGGGCGAAGTGGTGGCCATGACCGGCGACGGGGTCAATGACGCCCCGGCCCTCAAGCGGGCCGATATCGGGGTGGCCATGGGCCTCACCGGCACCGAAGTCACCAAGGAGACCGCGGCCATGATCCTGGCGGACGACAACTTCGCCAGCCTGGTGGCCGCAGTGGAGGAAGGCCGGGCCATCTTCGACAATATCAAAAAGTACCTGATCTACCTGCTGAGCTGCAACATCGCCGAAATCCTGGTGCTCACCGGGACCTTTTTTCTGGGCCTGCCGTTGCCGCTCATCGCCCTCCAGATCCTCTGGGTCAATCTTACCACTGACGGCCTGCCGGCCCTGGCCCTGGGCGTAGACCCCAAGGCCCCCGACATCATGCAGCGCCCGCCCCGGCCGCCGCAAGAGGGGGTCTTTACCCGGCACGTGAACGTCCTGTTGGCGGTGATCTCTTTGTACCTTACCGGCATCCTCATCCCGCTGTTCGCCTATTATTACTACGTGAACCCCTGGGGCCTTAGCGACCCGGAGCAGGTGTTGATCGAGGCGCAGACCATGGTATTCATCACCCTGGTGCTGGCCGAACTGGTGAATGCCTTCAACTGCCGCTCCGATTACCTCTCGGCCTTTAAGGCGGGACTCTTCAAAAACCGCTTCCTGGTTATCTCCATCGTCATCTCCCTGGTGATGATGGTAATGGTGATCGAATGGGATCCGCTGTCCTTCCTGTTCCATACCACGCCATTGCGCTGGCAGGACTGGCTGCTGGCAGTGATCCTGAGCCTTCTCATCCTGCCGGTGGTGGAGGCGGCCAAGTGGTGGCTGCGGCGGCGGCCGGCGCAGCGGGCAAGCGAGGGGCTGCGTCGAGCCTAACAAGGGCGGACCCAAAGGGTTCGCTCTTCAAGAGGGCGCACAAGCAGGTGCAGCCCGGCAATAAATTATCAGCACCGCACCTGAGAGTTCTTCTATCCGAATCGATTTTCCCCCCCATTGATATTTCGGTTGGAATTCATATTTTAGTAAGAAGTATTAATCCTCCTTCAATCTAGATCTCGGATGATGAAGACAGGGGCGCTTTAGCCGCGCCCGCAAGTGAACCAGACAAATCTTGCGAACGATTCAGGTTAATCGATCGGGAGGAAGTTGGATGCATCCTCTGACCCTTTTTATTACAACTTTCACGACATTATTGGCAGTTATCAATCCACTTGAGTCCTTCCCGATCTTTCTTGAGCTTCTGTACGGTCAGGATGAACAGGCACACCTTAAGGTTGCCCGCCTATCCTGCAGCTACGTCGCTCTCTTGATTTTTTTCTTTCTGCTGTTCGGCACCGCCATGTTGTGGATTTTTTCGGTCCCGCTCAGCATGATTCGCATTGTCGGCGGCATTATCCTGATGCGCATCGGTTTCAGTCTATTTTTGCCTTCCCCATCCAGTAAGGTGTTCCCCAGCGCCGGGCGAGATGCAAATCCGCAAGACATCGCCTTTGTGCCTCTGGCCATGCCCCTCATGTTCGGGCCGGGAGTCCTGGCCACCGTCCTGGGCATGTCTTCGTTGGTGAGGCATCCCATTCAAAATATAATCTCTTTGATAAGCATATCTCTGGCAATTTTTGCCGCGATGTTCGTTACTTATCTGACACTCGCCTATGCCCGGCAACTCACGGGCCGGATCGGACCAAGGGGTATAGACGCGGCCACCAGAATCGTCGGCTTTTTTGTGTCGGCTATTGGCATGGGATTGGTCTTTCACGGGGTAATGGAAGCCTTGCAGAATTACCAAATTTTTGCGGGGAGTTGAATGATTTGGCGAACAGTTAAAACCGGAAATGGTTGCAGCAGAACCAACACCTCCTGCTTACTGCACCTGACTCCTGCAAGCCATTTCAAAACCTCATTTTGAAGTATTTTGAAGAATCTAGTTTTTCCAAATCACCTAGACCCTTCGCTGCGCTCACGGTGACAAAAAAGGCGGTTTTGAAATGGCTTGTCATACCAAGTTGCGCTCATACAGGTAACATTCTTTTGTAGGGGCGGACCCATGTGTCCGCCCTAGGATGAGGGCGCACACGCGGGTGCGCCCCTACGGGAAGATACTTTCTTACTTCTATGAGCGCAACTTGGTATAAAAAGTGGGCAGTCAACTTGATAATCGGAGAAATGATCCTTAAAAGATATCCTTATATGGCTGGCTCAGGAAGGTAAGCGGTCCCCCAGAGAATCCGAGAGAACCTAATGGCACCCTGCCCAAACTCTCCGGCTGCCGCCTTACTGGGCCGCGCTGACAAGTCCCAGAGCAGATCACAAAAAATCAGAATTACTACCTGACTTAGCCAAGGGAAGGAGCCTATGTTTGCTTCAGTGACTGAACAGACTCTAACGAACGGTCCTCTCAGCCCCGAAGAATTAAAGAAGATAGACGCCTATTGGCGAGCGGCCCTCTATCTGTGCATCGGCATGATCTATCTGCGTGAAAATCCCTTACTGAGAATGCCTCTGGAGATAGATCAGGTGAAGAAACGCCTCCTGGGCCATTGGGGGTCCGACCCCGGTCAGGCCTTTACCTGGGTGCATCTGAATCGCCTGATCAAGAAATACGATTTGAACATGATCTATATTTCCGGCCCCGGACATGGGGCGCCTGCCGTGCTGGCGAACACCTATCTGGAGGGAACCTATTCCGAAGTCTATCCGGAGAAGAGCGAAGACGAGCGGGGACTTTGCCTTTTCTTCAAGCAGTTTTCCTTCCCCGGCGGCATCGGCAGCCATTGCACTCCCGAAACGCCTGGTTCGATCAATGAAGGCGGGGAGCTGGGCTACAGCCTGTCCCACGCCTTTGGAGCGGCGTTTGATAACCCGGACCTCATCGTGGCCGCGGTGGTCGGTGACGGCGAAGCCGAGACCGGTCCCCTGGCTACGTCCTGGCATTCCAACAAATTTCTCAATCCGGCCAGAGATGGCGCCGTCCTGCCCATACTGCATCTGAACGGCTACAAAATCGCTAATCCCACGGTGTTGGCCCGGATCGGCCGGCGGCAGTTGGAAAGCCTCTTCATAGGCTACGGCTACAAGCCTTATCTGGTTGAGGGCTCCGAACCGGCAGCCATGCATCAGGCGATGGCGCAAACCCTGGAGAAAGCAATAAGTGAAATCAAGGCCATCCAGCATGAGGCCAGGACCAAAGGGGCTAGGCGGTATCCCCAGTGGCCGATGATCGTGCTGGCCACCCCCAAAGGCTGGACCGGTCCCAAAGAAGTGGACGGCCACAAGGTGGAGGGCTTCTGGCGGGCCCATCAAGTACCTTTTGACGTACACAACAATCCGGATCACCTTAAGCTGCTGGAAGCCTGGATGAAGAGCTACCGGCCGGAGGAATTATTTGATGAAACGGGGAAGCTGATTCCGGAACTGAAGGAGCTGGCTCCCTGCGGCCCCCGCCGGATGAGCGCCAATCCTTTGGCGAACGGCGGGCTGGTCCGCAAACCATTGCGCCTGCCGGATTTCCGCAGCTATGCCGTCGAGGTGGCGGGAGCGGCTCAGGGCATGGTGGCAACCACGACTGCCCTCGGCGCCTTCCTGCGGGACGTTATGCGTGAAAACATGGAAGATTTCAGGCTGTTTTCGCCGGACGAATTTGCCTCCAATAAACTCACTAACGTCTATGAAGTCACCCAAAAAACCTGGCTGGCGGAGACCTTGCCGGAGGATGCGGACGGCGGCGAACTCGCCCCGGACGGGCGGGTGATGGAAATACTCAGCGAGCATACCCTGGAAGGTTGGCTGGAAGGCTATCTCTTGACCGGCCGCCACGGCTTTTTGGCCTCCTACGAAGCCTTCATCCACATCATTGACTCCATGTTTAATCAGCATGCCAAGTGGCTGGAGAAATGCCAGGAGATTTCCTGGCGGCCTCCCCTATCTTCCCTGAACATCCTGCTCACTTCCACCGTCTGGCGTCAGGACCACAACGGCTTCAGCCATCAAGATCCGGGTTTTCTGGATGTGGTTTCCAACAAAAGTTCCAAGGTGGTCCGCATCTATCTGCCCCCGGACGCCAACTGCCTGTTATCGGTGGCGGACCATTGCCTGCGCAGCACCAATTACGTTAATGTCATCGTGGCAGACAAGCAGCTGCATCTGCAATACTTGACTATGGATGAGGCCATCGCCCATTGCAGCAAAGGCATCGGCCTCTGGGAATGGGCCTCCAATGACCAGGGGATGGAACCTGACGTGGTGATGGCCTGTGCCGGAGATGTGCCTACCATGGAATCCCTGGCGGCCACCGCCATATTGCGGGAGCATTTTC
>JAMCQY010000131.1:2396-4245 GCA_023381945.1 Deltaproteobacteria bacterium | reverse complement strand
ATTATTCTATTTCAAAGCGTGCTGTCGCCTAAGGGGTCGACGTATACGCCGTTGGAAGTGATTAAGTTGGAGGGAAAGTAGGGGCGCACCCGCGTGTGCGCCCTCAAGCGGGCGGACACATGGGTCCGCCCCTACAAAAGGCATAGGCGAGCTCGGAAATGTAGCGTCGCCGCCCCCGGCGGCGAAAAGCAAGGGGCCGCAAGCTTTAGCCTGCGCTGCACAGGCGAGACGCCTGTGCCACCAAAACCATAAGGCGGCCTATGGCCGCCGAAAATGATGGCAAAAAACCGAAGCATGAGCTTCGGACCAAGGCGCGTTCCCAACCTGGAGCTTAAACGAGGTAAAGAGCTTTATTGCTTTGGCTGAAAGCTGAACACTGACAGCTGACAGCTGACAGCTAAATAAACCCGTTAATCCAAATCAAAGGAAAAGGAATATAACATGAGCGACCAAACTGCGGCGGATAAGACCAAGGCCCTGGACCAGGCGTTAAGCCACATCGAAAAGCAATACGGCAAGGGCTCCATCATGCGCCTGGGAGCCGACGAAAAGCTGGACGTGGCGGTGATCTCCAGCGGCTGCCTCTCCCTGGACATGGCCTTGGGGATCGGCGGCGTCCCCCGGGGGCGGGTCATCGAGATTTACGGCCCGGAATCCTCCGGCAAGACCACCCTGGCCCTGCATGTCATCGCCGAGGCCCAAAAAACGGGCGGGGTGGCGGCCTTTGTCGACGCCGAGCACGCCCTGGACGTGGTCTACGCCCGCAAGCTGGGGGTCCGCACCGAGGACCTGCTCATCTCCCAGCCGGACTCCGGCGAGCAGGCCCTGGAGATCGCCGAAATCCTGGTGCGCTCCAACGCCGTGGACGTGGTGGTGGTGGACTCGGTGGCCGCCCTGGTGCCCCGCTCCGAGATCGAAGGCGACATGGGCGACGCCCAGATGGGTTCGCAAGCCCGCCTGATGTCCCAGGCCCTGCGCAAGCTCACCGGCTCGATCAGCAAGTCGCTCACCTCGGTTATCTTCATCAACCAGATCCGCCAGAAGATCGGGGTGATGTTCGGCAACCCCGAAACCACCACCGGCGGCAATGCCCTGAAGTTCTACGCCTCCATGCGCCTGGATATCCGCCGTATCAGCGCCATCAAGCAGGGCGACGAGACCATCGGCTCCCACGTCCGGGTCAAGGTGGTGAAGAACAAGCTGGCCCCGCCCTTCCAGCAAGCTGAATTCGACATCATCTTCGGCCAGGGGATTTCCAAGGAAGGCGACCTGCTGGACCTGGCTACCGACCAGGGCCTGGTCGCCAAGAGCGGCGCCTGGTTCAGCTACGGCTCCGAGCGCATCGGCCAGGGCCGGGAGAACGCCAAGACCTACCTCAAAGAGCATCCGGAGGTGACCGCCGAACTCGATAAACAGATTCGGGCCCATTATGGCATGGAGGCCAAGACGGAGCCCGCCGCACAGGAGCAGCCGTAACCATGACCAGCCGTGAAATCCGGGAGATGTTTTTAAGCTTCTTCGCCTCCAAAGGCCATACCCGCGTGGCCAGCTCATCGCTGGTGCCTGCCGGCGACCCCACGTTGCTGTTCACCAACGCCGGCATGGTGCAGTTCAAAAAAGTCTTCCTGGGTGAAGAGACCCGGCCCTATACCCGGGCCGCCAGCTCCCAGAAGTGCGTCCGGGCCGGGGGCAAGCACAACGACCTGGAAAACGTGGGCTTCACCGCCCGGCACCACACCTTCTTCGAGATGCTGGGGAACTTCTCCTTCGGCGATTACTTCAAGGAAGAGGCCATCGAGATGGCCTGGGAACTGTTGACCGAGCACTATAAGCTCCCCAAGGAGCGCCT
>JAMCQY010000131.1:0-2386 GCA_023381945.1 Deltaproteobacteria bacterium | reverse complement strand
GGCCAAGCTGTGGGAGAAGATCGCCGGGCTGCCGGCTGATCGCATTGTCCGGCTGGGGGAGAAGGACAATTTTTGGGCCATGGGCGATACCGGCCCCTGCGGGCCGTGCTCCGAAATCCTGATAGATCAGGGCGAGGCCATGGCCTGCGGCCCGGATTGCGGCATCGGCAAATGCGACTGCGACCGCTATCTGGAAATCTGGAACAACGTCTTTATGCAGTATAACCGCACCCCGGACGGCGTGCTCCATCCGTTGCCCAAACCCAGCATCGACACCGGCATGGGCCTGGAGCGCCTGTGCGCGGTTATCCAAGGGGTATATAGCAATTTCGATTGCGATTTGCTGCGGCCGGTGATCGGCCGGGTCGAGGAACTCTCCAGCCGGGCCTATGGCGGCAAAAATGAGCAGGAAAACGTGGCCTTCCGGGTGATTGCCGATCACTCCCGGGCCACCACCTTCCTGATTGCCGACGGTGTGCTGCCCTCCAACGAAGGCCGGGGCTATGTGCTGCGCCGCATCATGCGCCGGGCTATCCGTTTCGGGCGCCTCCTCAATTTACCTACTCCCTTCATGAGTCAGGTCAGCGAACGGGTAGTGGAGCTGATGCGGGAGGCTTATCCGGAGCTGGTCGAGGCCCGGCAGTTCATGGCCCAGGTGATCACCGGCGAGGAAGAGCGCTTTGCCGACACCCTGGACCACGGACTGAAACTCCTGGGCGAGGAGCTGGACTATCTCAAGACCCACAACCTCAAAATCCTTCCCGGCGAAGTGGCCTTCAAACTCTATGATACTTACGGATTTCCTTTGGACCTGGTGCAAGACACCCTGCGGGAAGAAAACCTGGTCCTCGACCTGGAGGGCTTCGAAGATAACATGATGCGCCAACGCGAGGCCTCCCGCCAGTCCTGGCGGGGCGGCGCTGCCGGGGAAGTGCCGCCGGTCTACCAGGAACTGGCCCAATGGTCGGCCACCCACTTCCTGGGCTATGACACCCTCGAGGGTGACAGCACCATTCTGGCGCTCATCACCCATGAGGGTCATCACGAACAGGCCGAAGCGGGCGACGAGGTGGAGGTAATCACCGCCGCCACCCCATTTTATGGCGAGTCCGGCGGCCAGGTGGGCGACACCGGCCTCATCAGCGGCGACGGCTGGCGCATCCGGGTGACCGACACCCAGCGCCTGCCCAATAACCTATTCATCCACCAAGGGGTGGTGGAGGAAGGCACGGTCAAAGTCAACGACGCCGCCCACCTGGAAGTAGATTCGACTCGACGCCGCCATATCGCCCGGCACCACACCGCCACTCATATCATGCAAGCCGTGCTGCGGCGGCATCTGGGCGAACACGTCAAGCAATCGGGCTCTTTGGTTACACCGGAGAGAATGCGCTTCGATTTCACGCATTTTCAGGCCATTCCTCCTGAGGAAGTGGAGCGGATCGAACTGGACCTGAATGAGGCAGTGGCGGAAAATCTGCCGGTGCTCACCGACAAGCTGTCCATGGCCGAGGCCATGGAGCGGGGCGCCACCGCCCTGTTTGAGGAAAAATACGGCGAAGAGGTGCGGGTGGTGGCCATTCCGGGCCTGAGCCAGGAGCTCTGCGGGGGGACCCACGTGGAGCGCACCGGTGATTTGGGATTTTGTAAAATTACCTCCGAGGCCTCAGTGGCCGCGGGCATCCGGCGCATCGAGGCGGTCTGCGGCCCGGAGGCCGTTGTTTTGACCCAGGAACTGGGCCGGGAACTGGACCAGGCTGCGGCCTTGATGAAGGGAAGCCGCACCGACCTGATCCCCCGCCTGGATAAGGTCTTAAAGCGCCAGCGTGACCTGGAAAAAGAGCTGGAGGCCCTGAAGGGCAGGCTGGCTGCCGCCCAGGCCGGGGACCTGCTGGACCAGGTGCGTCAGGTTGAAGGCGTACCGGTCCTGGCCCTGAAGGTGGAGGCCGCTGACCCCAAGGCGCTGCGCGATTTTGCCGTGAAGCTTCAGCAACGCCTGCAGAGCGGCATCGTGGTGCTGGGCGCCGCGGCCGGGGAGAAAGCCATGCTCATCGCCCTGGTTTCCAAAGACCTGACCAAAAAGTTCCCCGCCGGGGAGATCATCAAGGCTATTGCCCCCGCGGTGGGTGGCAGCGGCGGCGGCCGCCCCGACATGGCCCAGGCCGGCGGCCCGGACCTGACAGCCATCCCCCAGGCCCTGGAACAGGCCTATGAGGTGGTGGCCAAGAAGGCGAAGGGGTAAAATGCGGGGTGCAAATTGTGCACCTAGTGTATTGATTCATAATTAGCTTCTAATAATCTCCGCTTTGTGCTATCGTTTTGGTCAGGAGGCGGAGATGAGAAAGGCCATTCCCATAACTTTAACTCCTGATGTCGATGCCGATTC
>JAMCQY010000355.1 GCA_023381945.1 Deltaproteobacteria bacterium | reverse complement strand
TGCCCAGCTCGACCCGGAAGCCTGGCGCCTGTTGGAGGTAATCCGCCACAACACCGGGCACATGGCCCAACTTATTGAGGACCTGTTGGCCCTCTCTCGCCTGGGACGCCGGGAGATCAGGAAGACCACCTTCGACTTGGGGGATATTTGCGCCGCAGGCTTCCACGAAATTGCGCAGCAGGACCCCGGGCGCCTGGTTGACCTGACCTTGAAAGATCTGCCTACGGCTTATGGCGATCCTTCCCTGATGCGCCAGGTGTTGTTAAATCTGCTGGCCAATGCCTTCAAGTTCACCAAACCCAGGGAAGAGGCCCTCATCGAAGTGGGGGGCTGGTCCGCCGACGGCGAAAACATTTACTACGTCAAGGACAACGGCGTCGGCTTCGATATGCGCTACCAGAATAAATTGTTTGGGGTTTTCCAGCGGCTGCACGGCCAAGGCGATTTCGAAGGCACCGGCGTCGGCCTGGCCATCGTGCAGCGCATCCTGCTGCGCCACGGGGGCCGCATCTGGGCTGAAGGGAAGTTAGGCGAAGGCGCCACCTTCTATTTTGCCCTGCCCAACTGGAAAAAATGTTCCGCAGGGGCGGTTGTCGAACCGCCCTAATGCCCACCAACCTTTCCGCCGCTCAGTCAATCGGAATTTCACGAAGTTTTCTAATTCTGGAATATCTCATCGTCCTTATGGGGAACAGCCGCCGTCGGTAGTTCCTTTGCAGGCGCGGGCGCCTGCTCCCATTCTTTATAGGCATGACTGACCACTGATCACTGTTCTATCGGCAGGGTAAAATTAAAGGTGGACCCTTGGCCGGGCGCGGAATCCACCCAAAGGCGGCCGCCTTGAGAATCGACAATGCGCTTCACCGTGGCCAGCCCCAATCCGAAACCCTCCTGCCCGCCCCCGGCCTTGCCGCGATAGAAAAACTGAAAGAGGTGCGACAATTCTTCCGGGGGGATGCCGGGTCCCTGGTCCTTGACTGCGAAGCCCAATTCCCTCTTCTCCTGCCAGACCTTAAGGAGTACGGTGGTGCCTGGTGGGCTGAACTTAATGGCATTGCCCAAGAGGTTTTCCAGGAGGCGTCGGAATAGCAGCGGGTCCACCCTCAGGGGTGGGAGATTCGGCGGGAAGCTGGTTTCCAGCCTCATTCCTTTGGCTTCGGCCAACGGGGCCAGGAGGGCAATGACCTCCCGGCATTCCTGAGTCACCTGAATGACCTCGGGGTGCGGGATGAGGAGGCGCAAATCCAGGCGGGCGAATTCCAGGAAACTGGTGATGAGCTTTTCCAGGCGGCTCATTTCCCGGTGGACGATTACCAGGTAATTTTTCTGTTCCTGGGTCAGCGGGCCTGCCTTGCCCTGAACCAGGCGCCGGATGAGCCCGGCCATGCCCACCACCGGTGTCTTCAGATCGTGGGCGAACATGTTTACCAGATGCCGCCGCTCGGTTTCCAGGCGTTTAACCATGGTCAAATCCCGCAGGATGACGGCCACGCCCAATAACTCCATTTGGCGATCCCGCAGGGCGAAGGAGCTCACCATGACCGGCACCTTGTCGCCGGTCCGTTTACGCAGGACCAGTTCTTCGGTCTCCTCCGCCATGCCGCGCCTCACCCGCTCCAGCAGGCTTCCGCCCTCAGCTCCCTCACAAATGAGAATACGGTCCATCGGTTGGCCCAGGGCCTCTTCCCGGCGGTAGCCAGTGAGTTTTTCGGCGGCGGGATTGAACTCGGTAATCCGGCCCTGGGCGTCAGTGGTGATTACTCCCCCGGGGGTATGTTGGACAATGAAACGGGACCAGTCGTTCCGCTTCCGTCTTTTGGCAGGCTGCGCTTCCGGCATGGGTCACCACATCAAGAGGAAGGCTGACAATGGAAAAGATAAAATATTTCTAACAGTTTTTGGCTGGCGGGACAATCTCTTCTTGCCATATCAGCAGAAGCGAAATTGCCGGAAGACTCCCGAGATCTTCCGGCAATCGTGACGTATAGCGAATGTTAAAAGTTTTTTCCTAAATGACGCAATAACCCAAAAAGATAAATCCCCCCTTTCCCCCCTTTTTAAAGGGGGGAACTTAGCGCATTTCCACTAATTTGGATTTACGCCTGGGGGTGAATCTTGCCGCCGCAATACGGGCAAATCCCCGCCCGGCAAGGATCTCCCGGATTATGGGTTACCTCCCGGCCGCAGGCCGAACAGATACAGGTATGCGGCTCTGCGTGGCGCAGTTTGCCTCCCGGCCCGCCGCAGCCGCAGGCGCAGCCTTCTACCGGGCCCTTTAGCTTCCATGATCCCTGAGACATACTAACCTCCATCCTCTTTAATGAACATTTGTGCATAATATACCGGTCTCTGGCCTCGCTGTCAATCAATTAAGCGGGGAAAAACCTGGCCTTGACAGTCAAATTATGTTAACAATTTTTATTTAAAGGTGGCTAAGATGTTTGAAGTACGCACTCGTTTCTCCCCGAGCCCCACCGGCTCGCTGCATCTGGGCGGCGCTCATACCGCCCTGTTCAATTGGCTCATCGCCCGCCATTTTCACGGCGCCTTTATCCTCAGGATTGAAGACACCGACAGGGAGCGCTCCAGGCAAGAGTATGTCGATGAAATTTTGGAGGCCATGCACTGGCTGGGCCTCGATTGGGACGAAGGCCCTTATTATCAGACCGAGCGCCTGGCCATCTACCGGGAATATATCGACCGCCTTTTGGCCAAGGGCGCGGCCTATTACTGCGACTGCTCCCTAGAGGACCTGAAGACCCGCCGGGAAGCCGCCCTGGCCCGGGGGGACAAACCCAAATATGACGGCCGCTGCCGGAGCCGGAACCTGGGGCCAGGCCCGAATACCGTAGTGCGCTTCCGTGGCCCCGACGCCGGCGTCACCCGCTGGGACGATCTGATCAAGGGCCCCATCGCCTTCGATAATCAGGAGTTGGACGACCTGGTGATCCTCCGGTCCGACGGCCTGCCCACTTACAATTTCGCGGTGGTGGTCGATGACCTCAGCATGGGCGTCACCCAGATTATCCGGGGGGAGGACCACATTCCCAACACTCCCCGGCAAATCTTGATCTATCAAGCCCTGGGGGCCGAACTGCCGCGTTTCGCCCACATGCCCCTGATGCTGGCTCCGGATCGCGGCAAGCTCTCCAAACGCCGGGGCGCCCGGCCGGTGCTGGACTACCGGGAACAGGGCATTCTGCCCCAGTCGCTCTGCAACTACCTGGCCCGGTTAGGGTGGTCCCACGGCGACCAGGAGATCTTTACCCGCGACGAACTGGTGCAGTACTTTACCCTGGAGCACGCCACCAGTTCCCCCGGGGTCTTTGACGAAGAAAAGCTGCTCTGGATCAACAGCCAGCATCTGAAGGCCCTACCCGCCCCGGAATTGGCCCGTCAGTTGACCCCGTTCCTGGCGAAGGCAGGCATAGGAGAGCCGGACCTGGGTTACCTCACCCGCGTGGTGCCCACTCTGAGCGCCCGCTGCCGCACCCTGGCGGAAATGGCGGAGGCTGCCCGCTTCTATTTTCAGGACCCCCGGCCTTATGAAGAAAAAGGCGCTAAAAAATTCCTGACTCCGGCGAACGTCCTCACTCTCCGCCAAGTTGCCGTTCGCCTGGAGGCTATGCCGGAGTTTAATGAAGAGGCTCTGAACCAACTCTTTCACGACCTGGCCGCGGAAACCGGACTCAAGATGGTAAACCTGGCGCAGCCGGTCCGCCTGGCCCTCACCGGCCGTACCGCCAGCCCCGGGCTCTATGAGATTATCGATATCCTGGGGAAACCGGAGACTTTAAAAAGGATTGAGCACGCCCTCGTTTTTGCCGAGGGCGATCAATAAAATTTCCTGGAAATTTTCGCCAGTCGGCTTATAATTCGACGCAGCTTGAGGAGGTTTGCACATGTCTGAAGCAAATCAGGGTTACCGCAAAAAACAGGCCCTGCTGGTCCTGGTGGTCTTTGCCTGCCTTGGCGTAGTTATTATGGGTATTAGCCCCCTGGTGAGCGTGGCCGCTATGCTCGCGGCCTGCGGCGTTTGTTGCTACGCCTCCAGCCTGGAACCGGCAAAGTCCCATGACGAGCACCATCATTAAGCAAAATTTAGCTTGGCCAAGGATTAGGCGAAAAGCTGGGGCGAAAAAGGGTAAGGCGAAGAGGCAAAGTCCCTTTATTGTCATTTTTTCCTTTTTTAACCTCTGACCAGTTTCATTTGAGACCTCTGCGAAACCCCCTTTCAATAAGTACAAGGTCTCATGAAACACCATATGATGGAGAGCAGGCGCCCTCGCCTGCAATATACAGCCGGGGGCTATTCTCCATGCTTTTCGCAGAGGACACTATTTGAAATCATCCTGAAGAACTCCAACCTACGCCTATAGGAGGGGTATCATGCGGATTGCCTTAATTGGTCAAGCGGCTTTTGGTGCGGATGTCTTGAAAGGTTTGCTGGAGCAAGGTCAGGAGGTCGTGGGGGTATTTTGCCCGCCGGACCGGGGCAGCAAGCAGGACCCCTTGAAAGAAGCAGCCCAGGCCGCAGGGTTGCCGGTTTTTCAGCCGGGCCACATGCGGGACCAGGAGGCTTTTGATGCCATGGTCTCCCTTAAGGCCGACCTCGGGGTGTTGGCCTTTGTCATCGACATCATCCCGCCCCGGGTCTTCAACGCCCCCCGGCTGGGTTCCATCTGCTACCATCCCTCCATCCTGCCCCGTTACCGGGGCTCCAGCGCCATCAATTGGGCGGTGATCAACGGCGAAGCCCAGACCGGGCTTACCATTTTCTGGGTGGACCAGGGGATCGACACCGGCGATATCCTGCTGCAAAAAATGGTGGAAATCGGCCCTGATGAGACCACCGGAGAAGTCTATTTCAATAAGCTCTATCCCCAAGGCGTGGCCGCGGTGCTGGAAGCGGTGGCGCTGATTGATAAAGGCCAGGCCCCGCGGATTCCCCAGGACCACTCCAAAGCAACTTATGATCCGCCGTGTGATGAACGGGTGGCCGGCCTGGATTGGAACAAAGCAGGCCATCAGGTCTTCAACTTCATCCGGGGCTGCGATCCTCAGCCCGGGGCTACCACCACGTTTCGCGGTGAAAAAGTTAAATTCTATAATGCCGCCTTCCTGGGCTTGCCTCACAACGCTGCGGTCGGAGAAATTCTGGAGGTGACCGACAAGGGCCTCAAGGTGGCGGTCAATGGCGGCGCTGTTCTCATTGCCCGGTTGCGCACCAAGGAATTGGGAAAGGTGAAGGCCCCTGATTTTATCGCGGCCAGGAAGCCCGAAGTGGGTGAGAAATTCGGCTCCTGAGGTTTCTTACGGGGCGGACCCGGAAATCCGTCCTTCGTGAGAACCCACACGCAGGTGCACCCTACTTTTCACGGAGGAGAGTAAATGGAGTCATTAACGGGCATCAGCCGGGTCTTCGATGAAGCGGCTTCCTATCCTTCGGCCGACAAATTCAGTGAGGCCGGTGTGGCCCTGGTCAAGGCCAGGAAGGCAATCAGGGAAGAGCTCCAGCAAATGACGGCCCGGGCCATGCAGCCGATTATTGCCAAATTGCGCCAAAACCAGCCTCTGGGCGCTGAAGAGAAGGACCTCGTGCGGATGTGGATCGTCGGCGATGCCGCCGGGTTCACCCAGAAGGAGAATGATTTCCTGGAATGGTTGGCGGAATTCAAGCGTCTGGGCGATGCCATCCAGCAGGTGGAACGGGCGCCCTCCACCCTTCCCCAAATGCTGGATTTGCATGGCAACCTGGAAGAGGCCGTCCGGTTGGCCGGGGATATTCAATTTTTTCTGGAAGAGAAAGAGCGGCTGGGCCGCTTTGAGCAGGCCATTCAGAACCTGAGTAAGGACGACGCCGAAATGCTGGCGAGCATCCTGCAGGAAAAGCTGAATTCCCCGGAGATGTAAAAAAAATCTCACATTCCCTCGCAGGGTGCGCCATAAGCGCGCCCTGCTGTTATTTCTTTTTAAGGATTTTATCGGTGGCCAAGATTCCGCAAGCAACCTTACAACAGCAATTCAAAACCATTAACTACATCGGCCTGGCGATGATCGCCTCGGTCTTCATTTATGCCATCATCGTGCTGAGTATTGATAAAGGCTACCTTCCTTATAAAGCGCAGCCGGGCAGGAATATCGGCACTTTCACCACCATCAAATATCTTCTCCTGGCCCTGGCAATCTTGCATTACTTCATTATCAAATTTTTCCAGAAGTTCTCGATGAAATCCGCGGCCTACCTGCCTCCCGCGGCCATCATCACCTTTGCCTTATGCGAAGCAGTCAGTATCTACGGCCTCGTTATCTTTTTCTTAACGGGCCAGGCCAACGACTTTTTTATTTTCATGGTCATCTCTCTATTATACTTCTACCTCTTTTATCCCAAATACGCCGATTGGGAGAGATTGTGGCTGCAAGGGCTGTCTAAAGATAAATCAGCTAAATGAAAATGTGATCTGCAAAAGTTATTCTGAGCGCAGCGAAGAACCTCATTTTTATTGCTTGAGATCCGTCGCTTCGCTCAGGCTGACAGAAAAGACATAAAGACTTGACATGAAAAGCGTCGGCGTCTTCTACCATCCCTCTTTCAGCCGCAAGAGCTACATGACCATCGGCAACCGGCTGCGGGATTTTCCCGAGGCCCTGGAGCCCCTGCTGCAAAAACCCAACGTCCGGCTGTTTGAGGCTCCTCGGGTCTCGAAAGACCTTATCCTTAAGGTGCACGACCCGGAGATGCTGGAGATGGTGGCCCGGGACGGCTTCTGCTCCACCGCCTACGAGTCCGTGGGCTCGGTGGTGGCCGGCATGGAGGCTTTAGCCAATGGCGAGATTGAGCGGGCCTTCTGCTTCATTGGCGCCGGCGGCCACCACGCCGGTTACCGCCAATTCTGGGGGGCCTGCTGCTTCAACGACGTAGTCATCGCCCTGAAACATGTCCGCGAGCTCAGCCCGATTAGACGCCTTGCCATGGTGGACACCGACGCTCATCACGGCGACGGCACCCGTCAGCTCATCCGGGATGACCCGGAGGTGTTCCACCTCTGTTTCTGCGGCGCCAGTTTCCAATCTCCCGACGGCACCAAGATCGACGTCAACGTTCACCGCCTTTCCGGGGGCGACCCCGACGCCCAATATATCGAACTGGTCCGCCAGCACCTGCCGCAGGTTTCGCAATTTACGCCCGACCTGCTTCTCTGGTACTATGGCTTCGACACCCACCAGGAGGACTACGGCTCCATCGGCCTCACCGAAGACGCCTATTTTCAGATTTGCGACCTGATGATCGCCAACGCCGCGGCTTTGCAGGTCCCCCTGCAAGTGGTCCTGGGCGGCGGCTCGCTATCGCACCTGGCCACCGCCACCATCCCGGAGATTATTCGCCGCCTGGCGGAAGATTAGAAGATTCACCACGGAGACACAGAGGACACAGAGCATTTTATAGCGTTTGTCAAAAATTATTGCCTATTACAGATCTTAAAATCCCCCTAAATCCCCCTTTAAAAAAGGGGGACTTTATTAGCAATTCCTTATAGTTCCCCCCCTTTCTAAAGGGGGGTTAGGGGGGATTTTAGGAAACCTGCTTGCGGAAAAAGTTTCCGGCAACCGCTATATAATTTTTTCTCTGTGTCTCTCTGTGCTCTTTGAGTCTCTGCGGTTAAGATTTTATCCGTTCGGAATCCTCCCCTCATTGCCTTCCGGCGGTTTTTCCTTTATAATTAGATAGTAAGAGGGCAAAAGGGGATTCCCACCCGATTTTTATTTCCATCAAAATTTATTGAATAATGCTGGGCCGGAAACCAAGGCGCAAGCCAAGCACCGGTTCGAGATAACTTATGTTAGCCGCCAGACTGGAAAAACTTGAAAAACAATTTGTTGACCTGGAGCGTAAGCTCAGCGATCCCGAAGTCATCCGGGACCAGGAGCTTTACCAGAAATATCGTAAGGAGCACGCCGAACTCTCTCCCCTGATCCAGAACTACCGGCGCTATCAGCAGGTGGAGAAAGAGCTGGCGGACAGCCAAAGTCTGCTCAAGGATGAGGCCGACGAGGAGTTGAAGGCCATGGCCCGGGAGGAGATCGCCAGCCTTAAGGACCAGGCGGCCTCCCTGGAAGAAGAGCTGAAGTTCCTGCTGCTCCCCAAAGACCCCAATGACGAAAAGAACGTGCTTCTGGAGATCCGGGCCGGCACCGGCGGCGAGGAAGCGGCCCTGTTCGCCGCCGATCTCTTCCGCATGTACAGCCGCCTGGCGGAGCGCCAAGGCTGGAAGCTGGAGGTCCTGAGCCACTCCACCGCCGGCATGGGCGGCCTCAAGGAAATTATCGCCTCCATTTCCGGCCACAAGGTCTATAGCCTGCTCAAATACGAAAGCGGCGTGCATCGGGTGCAGCGGGTGCCGGAGACCGAGTCCCAAGGGCGCATCCATACTTCGGCGGTGACCGTAGCGGTTCTGCCCGAAGCTGAGGAGGTGGACGTCCAGATTAACCCGGAAGATCTGCGCATCGATGTCTTCCGGTCCTCCGGCCCAGGCGGCCAGAGCGTCAACACCACGGACTCGGCGGTGCGGATCACCCACCTGCCCACCGGCTTAGTGGTCTCCTGCCAGGACGAAAAATCCCAGCACAAAAACAAGGCCAAGGGCCTGAAGGTGCTGCGTTCCCGTCTTTTCGATATGAAGCAACAGGAGCAGCAGCAGCAGATTGCCCAGGAGCGCAAGTCCCAGGTGGGCACCGGTGACCGCAGCGAGCGTATCCGCACCTATAATTTCCCCCAATCCCGCATCACCGATCATCGTATCGGCCTGTCGATTCATGGCCTCAAAATGGAAGCCGCCCTGGACGGTGACCTGGACGAACTCCTCCAGGCGCTGACCGCCTATTATCGCACCCAGGCCCTGGCGCAGGCTTAAATGACCGCGGTCGCCCCAGAAACCTGGACTATCCTGAAAATCCTCCGCTGGACCACTGATTATTTTCTTGAAAAGGGGGTTTCCGAGGCCAGGGCCTCGGCCGAGGTGCTGCTGGCCCACGTCCTGGGCGTCAGCCGCCTGGAGCTGTACCTGCGCTATGACCAGCCCCTCACTGCAGACGAGCTCTCGCGCTTTAAGGCCTTAATATTGCGCCGCCGCGTAGGTGAACCCGTAGCCTATCTCACTGGCCACAAGGAGTTCTGGTCCCTGGATTTTCAGGTGGCCCCCGGGGTCTTGATTCCTCGGCCCGAGACCGAGATCCTGGTAACTACCGCCATCGAGTCGGTTCGGAATGATATTGTAGGGGCGGGTTTTAAACCCGCCCCTACGGCCACAGGCCACCAAAAGCAACCTCAATTATGGGGAATAGAAATCGGCGTGGGCTCCGGCGCGGTGGTAGTTGCCCTGGCCAAGGAGCTGCCGCAGCTAAACTGGCTGGCGGTGGATCTTTCTCCCGCGGCCTTGGCCGTGGCCCGGGAAAATGCCCGGCGTCACGGGGTGAGTGAGCGCCTGCGCCTGGTCCGGGGCGACCTGGTTGCCGCGCTCCAGCCCAAAACCAGATTCGCCCTGATGGTGGCCAACCTGCCCTACGTCCCCCGGACCGAATGGGAGCAGCTCCCCAAGGACATTAAGGATTTTGAACCGACGCAGGCGCTGCTGGGAGGCGAGGACGGCTTGGATTTAATCCTGGTCCTGACCCGGCAGGCCCATCTGTATTTACAGCCCGGCGGCGCAATCGCTCTGGAAGTCGGCGCCGGCCAGGCACAACGCGTTCTGGAAATGCTAAGTAAGACAGGGGCTTATGAACACTTGGAGACAGTCAAGGATTATCTGGGGATTCAGCGGGTAGTGCGGGGAAAACGAGGTTCTGTTTAAAAAGTTGACTCGTTTTTCAGCATAATATTGTAACCATCCTGATCCTTGCGTTTCTGGCTTTGATACCGGGGGGTGATGTCGTAGCCGTCCCAATCCTCCCCGCCATCAATCCGCAGGCGCTGCCCCCCCCCGTTGGCGCGCTGTTTCTGATAAATAACCCCGGGATCCGCGCAGCCAACCATAAACCATATCAAGGCCAACCATAAACCCATCAACCATAAATAATTTTTTCCTGCCATTTCTTACTCGCCTATCAAAAGTGCTATATTCTCGCTAAAAAGACGACTCAGTTTTTAACATGATCACAGATTCGTCTTTCTTGGTGGAGTTCCGGTCATAGGAACTCCACCTGCTGTTGGTGTCCAGGCGCCACCTTTCAGCCTAACCGTCTTTTGGGGTTTCCGCTAAAATCCTGGAGCAGTCGCACCGCAGTGCGGCTGCCAGCCAAACCTGCGACTCCCGGCGCATATCTGCTTCCTGTCCAACCCATTTTGGTTGGGGGCTGCTAAAGCAATTAAAATAATGCCGGCGCTGCTTTTCTACAATTCCGCCGGACCACTGATGCGTCCGGTGACGGCAGACGCGGCGGCTACCGCCGGGTTGGCTAAATAGACCTTCGACTGCGGATGGCCCATGCGGCCGGTAAAATTCCGGTTCGTAGTGGCAACGGCGACTTCGCCGGGAGCCAGGATGCCCATGTGGCCGCCCAGGCACGGGCCGCAGGTGGGCGGGCCGATGACCGCACCGGCCTCCATGAAGGTTGCCAGCAGGCCCTCATCCATGGCCTGCCGGTAGATCAACGGCGTGGCGGGAATGATAATGAGGCGCACGCCTTTGGCGACCTTGCGGCCCGCGAGCACCTTGGCCGCCACTTGCAGGTCTTCCAGCCGGCCGTTGGTGCAGGAGCCGATCACTGCCTGATCAATGCTCACCTGGCCCACTTGAGAAACAGGTTTGACATTGCCCGGCGACGGCGGGCAGGCTACCTGGGGCTCCAGTTGCCCAACGTCATAAGTTTTCACCAGGGCGTAAGCCGCGTCTTTATCGCTGTAAAGGTCTTTGGTGTCAAAAGGCCGCAAAACCCGATTACTTACATACTCCAGCGTCACCTCATCCGGTGCGATGATGCCGTTCTTGGCCCCGGCCTCCACCGCCATGTTGGCCATGGAGAGGCGGTCGGCCATGGGAAGGCGGCCTATGGCCTCGCCGGTAAATTCCATGGTTTGGTAATTGGCCCCATCCACCCCGATATCGCCGATGGTATAAAGGATCAGATCCTTGCCGGTGACCCAGGGGCCGAGTTGCCCGCGATAAACGAACTTGATGGATTCCGGCACCTTGAGCCAGACTTCGCCGGTGACCATGGCCGCGGCCAGGTCGGTGGAGCCCACGCCGCTGGCGAAAGCCCCCAGGGCCCCGTAGGTGCAAGTGTGGCTGTCGGCCCCGACAATTAAGTCGCCGGGTCCCACAATGCCCTTCTCCGGCAGCAGGGCGTGCTCCACCCCCATGTCGCCGCCGTCATAAAAATGGAGCAGGTTCTGCTCCTGGGCGAACTGGCGCACGGTCTGGACCTGGATGGCTGAGGCAATGTCCTTGTTGGGCGCAAAATGGTCGCAGACCAGCACCACCCGCTCGCGGTCAAAGACCTTTTTAGCCCCGACTTCCTGAAAGGCCTTAATGGCCAGGGGCGCGGTAATATCATTGCCCAGGGCGATGTCCACCTTGGCCAGAATCAGTTCCCCTGGTTCAACATAATCTTTGCCGGCATGCGCGGCCAGAATTTTCTGCGTGATGGTTTGAGGTTTCGACATTTAACTCTCCGAACCAAATATATTGATTGAGACGTAGGGGCGGGTTTAAAACCCGCCCCCATACAAAGGTTTAAAGCTGACCGCTGATCACTGGTTACTGGTTACTAGACTTTCTCCGGATTCTCCTTCGGCCCGGCGCCCACTTCCTTCAGGAAGTGCAGCCGGTTCAGGCCGTTAATATAGGCCCGGGCGCTGGCGGTGACCACGTCGGGGTCCACTCCCTGGCCAGTGACCACGTTGCCGTCTTCTTCCAGGCGCACCGACACCTCGCCCAGGGCTTCGGTGCCGCCGGTGATGGAACTCACCGAGAATTTTTGCAGGTTGGCCTTGCTCTTGGCCACATCGGTAATGGCCCGGAAGGCCGCGTCAATGGGGCCGTCTCCAAAGGCGGAATGGGTCTTGACCTCACCGGCCACTTCCATTTTCACGGTGGCGTTGGGCTTGACCATGGTGCCGGTGAGCACCACCAGATCCAGAAGCCGGAGATGTTCGGGCACCGACTTATAGATGACCTCGGTCTCCACCAGGCTCACCAGGTCTTCGTCGAAGACCTTCTTTTTGCGGTCCGCCAGGTCCTTGAAACGGGCAAAGACCCGGTTCAGTTCGTCATCCGCCAGATAAAAGCCCATCTCCTGGAGCTTGTTCTTGAAGGCGTGCCGGCCGGACAGCTTGCCCAGGACCAGGAGGCTTTTCTTAATGCCCACCGCGCTGGGGGTCATGATCTCGAAGGTGCTGGCCTCTTTGAGCACGCCGTCCTGGTGAATGCCGGACTCGTGGGCAAAGGCGTTGGCTCCGACAATCGCCTTATTGGGCTGCACCGATACCCCGGACAGCTTGCTGGTGAGCCGGCTGGCCGGCGAGATGTACTGGGTGACGATCTCGGTGTGGTAGTCGAACAGGTCTTTCCGGGTGGCCAGCGCCATGACCACCTCCTCCAGGGACGCATTGCCGGCCCGTTCCCCCAGGCCGTTGATGGTAACTTCCGCCTGGCGGGCGCCGTTACGGATGGCCTCCAGGGTGTTGGCCACCGCCAGCCCCAGGTCGTTGTGGCAATGCACCGAGATGATCGCCTTGTGGATGTTGGGGATATGCTCCATCAGGTATTTGATCATGGCGCCGAACTCAAAGGGGATGGCGTAGCCCACGGTATCCGGAAAATTCACCGTGGTGGCCCCGGCGTCGATCACCGCGGTAAATACCTGGGCAACGTAGGCCGGGTCGCTGCGAGAAGCGTCCATCGCCGAGAATTCGATATTGGAGGTATAGCGCGCCGCGTGCTTCACCGCGGCCACCGCCATCTCCAGGACCTCATCCCGGCTCCGGCGCATCTGATACTTCAGGTGGATGTCGGAAGTAGAGATAAAAGTATGAATCCGCGGATTGGTCGCCTCTTTGACCGCCTCCCAACAGGCGTCGATGTCTTTCTCGAAAGCCCGGGCCAGCCCGGCGATTTGCGGCCCGCGAATCTCCCGGGCCACGGCCTGCACCGCGGCAAAGTCACCCGGCGAGGAAAAGGGAAATCCGGCCTCGATGATATCCACGTTGAGCAGTTCCAGATGCCGGGCAATCTGCAGTTTCTCGTCGACGTTAAGATTGGCCCCGGGAGTTTGCTCCCCATCCCGCAGAGTAGTATCAAAAATAAAGATTTTTTCGGACATTTGGCTCTCCTTTCCCCAAAGGGAAACCTTCGAGCAATGGTATTATACCACTGTCTCCATTAAAAAGAAGCAGTTAAAACAATATCTTTGGCTAAATTGATATGCTGGAAATAGATATTTGCCCGCCTAGGCAGGCAACAATAACAGCAGGGCCAGGCCCTGGAGGATCTGGTTAAAGTGCGGCTGGTTTTGGGAATGAGTCATTTAACTTGCCCGGGATTTTTAACTGAAAAAATTATATGCACGTGTTTGTTGAAAGGCAAGAGCAAAAATGGAAAGTTAGGAGTTTTCCGGTCTTCCTCTTCCGCCTCAAGAGCTGATTACCTGCATTAAGAGGATGGAACCGGTTCCGGTTAAAGGTGGTTTCCAGATATTCCCCCGGCAGGGCCGTCCAGCATTTGCCGGCGCCTCACGGGTTGGAAGGCTTTGGAGTCGGGATATCGCCCTCCTCCTTTTCGGTCAGGACCGCGGCCGGCCGCCGGTAATAGACGATGGTGCTGATGACCCCGGAGGATGCGTAAATAACCATGAAGATAAATCCCATAATTTCGGGGGCCGCGGCGATGACCACAAAGAGCAGTACCAAGACCACCAAGGTATTGAAGGGATGGCGGCGAAAAAGTTCCACCTTTTTAAAGCTGATATATTTGACATTGCTCACCATCAAGAAGGAGAGCACATAGATCATCACCAGGATATAGATGTTGCTCTCTTTGCTCCATGTGCCGATTTGGTAATAAAAGGCCACGGAAGTTGCGACCAGCATGGCCGCGGCCGGGATGGGGAGGCCGTTGAAGTAACGCGGGTCCATGGAGCCTTGCTGTACATTGAAACGGGCCAATCTGAGCGCCCCGCATACTATATAAAGAAAGGCCGCTACCCAACCGAATTGATGATAGGGTTTCAAGGCCCACAAATAGATCAGGACCGATGGGGCCACGCCGAAGGACACCAGGTCGACAAGAGAATCGTACTGCACCCCGAAACCGGAGGTGCTATGGGTCAAACGCGCAATGCGGCCGTCCAGGCCGTCCAATACCAGAGAAATGAAGATGGCCCAGGCTGCGGCAAGAAAGCGTTCGTCCATGGCGGCCACGATGGCATAGAAACCCGAAAAGAGGCTGGCGGTGGTGATGAGATTGGGAATCAGGAAGACGCCCCGAAAACGGCGCCGTTCTCTTTTTCTGCGTCGTCTACGAAAGGCCATGGCGTCTCTCCCGAGGTAAGGGCGCAATCCGGCTGAAAGCACAGGCGAAATTCCAGGGCTGCCGGTAAGGGCAGGGCGCTTCGCGCACCGCCTGGGCTATTATACAACATTCACGGCCAGCGGGCCACAATACTGCTGCCGGCCTTGACCCGGTCGCCCACCTTGACCAGAATCCCCGCCGTGAGCGGCAGATACAGGTCCACCCGGGAGCCAAAGCAGATCATCCCCAGACGCTCGCCCCGGTCGAGGTATTGGCCCGGTTGTACATAAGAGATGATGCGCCGGGCGAGCAAGCCGGCAATCTGCACCACCAGCATCCGGGCGCCGTTTGACTCCAGGACCAGGGCCTGCTGCTCGTTGAGCGTGCAGGCATCCTCGCGCCAGGCTGCTTTGAAGCAGCCGTCCCGGTGTTCGGACTCGGCTATTCTTCCTGCCACCGGAGCCCGGTTCACATGCACATCAAAAACGTTCATGAAGATGGCCACCCGGCGGGCCGGTCCATTCAGATAACGCTCCTCCTGGACCTCCTCGATGAAGACCACCTTGCCGTCCGCCGGGGAAACGACATCCTCCGGCCCCCCCGGAATGGGCCGCTCCGGGTCCCGGAAGAAATAGCCAAAAAAAACCAGGGCCACCAGACCCAGGACTTCAAGCACGCCTGAGCCCAGGAACCAACCGAAGAAAATCAGCAGCACGCTGGCGGCCAAAAAACGGTAGCCGGGAGTTGCTATCTTAAAACCTTGCATGCCCATAAAATTTGCCATGAATGGGGCAATGGAAAGGCGAAGGGGGAAAAATACTTGAGAGTTTTGTAGGGACGCACCCGCGTGTGCGCCCTCAATCAGGGCGGTCACATGGGTCCGCCCCTACAAGTCTCTCGCCGTTCGCCCTTTTCGCCTCTATTTTCTCTTCAGCCAGCCCATCATGGAGCGCAGTTTTTCGCCCACTTCTTCGATGGGGTGGGCCGCATCCTGGCGCCGCAGGGCGTTGAACACCGGCCGTTTGGCCTGGTTTTCCAAGATCCATTCCTTCGCGAATTCGCCGCTCTGCACCTCATAGAGGATCTGGCGCATCTCGTCCCGGGTCTCTTCGGTGATGATGCGCGGGCCCCGGGTGTAGTCGCCGTATTCGGCGGTATCGGACACCGAATAGCGCATGTATTTGAGGCCGCCCTGATAGAAGAGGTCGACGATCAGCTTCAACTCGTGAAAGCATTCGAAGTAGGCGATTTCCGGAGCGTAGCCCGCTTCCACCAGGGTGTCGAAACCGGCCTTGACCAGTTCGGAAACGCCGCCGCACAGCACCGCCTGCTCGCCGAACAGATCGGTTTCCGTTTCTTCCCGAAAGGTGGTCTGCAGGACGCCGGCCCGGGTGGCGCCGATGCCCTTGGCATACGCCAGGGCCGTCTCCAGCGCCTTACCGGTATAATTATGCTCCACCGCCACCAGGCAGGGGACGCCGGCGCCCTTTTCGTATTCGCTCCGCACCAGGTGGCCGGGGCCTTTGGGAGCCACCATGATCACGTCGATCTCGGGGCTGGGCACGATTTGGCCGAAATGAATGTTGAAGCCGTGGGAAAAAAGCAAAGTTTTGCCCTTGGTCATATGCGGCTTCAGTTCATTTTCATAAAGCATGGCCTGAACATGATCCTGGGTCAGGATCTGCACCACCTGGGCCTTAGCCGCGGCTTCGGCAGCCGACACCGGCTTGAAGCCGTACTTCACCGCCAGGTCGTAGTTGGACGACTCGGGCACGTCGGAGACGATCACCTCCACGCCGCTGTCCCTAAGGTTCAGCGCCTGGGCGTGGCCCTGGGAACCGAAGCCGATGATTGCCACTTTTTTGCCCTTTAACAGGCCCAAATCCGCATCTGCATCGTAGTACATTTTCATGAGTGTGAGATTCCTTTCCTGAAGAATTGCTGTCAGCTTTCAGCGGTCAGCTTTCAGCAAAAACAAAAACCTTGAGATGAACGCGGATTGCTGAAAGTTGACCAGTTTCTTAAGCGACTTTTTTAGAAATTTTTTTCAGGGACTTCCGTTCGAGTGCCTGAATGCGTTCGCGCGTCTCATTCAGTAACCGATTCACCTCCGCAAGCAATTCGTCGTGTCGTCGAACAGTCTCCACGATTTTACTGCCGGCAATAGGCGTCGGTTAATATCTTCCCGGAAGTCATCCAGGCGCTTGTTGAGATCGGCGCGGCCTTCGGCAAACCGGGCGTTTATATCGGCCCGCAGGTCTTGTGCCCGGGCATTCATATCGGCCCGCAGATCCTCCAGTCGTTTATCGACTTCAGCCCGAAAATCTGAAATCCGTTTATCGATATCGGACCGTAATTCAGCGAACCTTTGGTTCATATCTGACCTGAGGTCGGCGAACCGTTGATCAATGTTTTCAAAGCGCTTATGGTCCAGACGTCCGAGAATGGCAGTCTGGGTCTCCCGGATAGCAGCCAGTTCCGGGAAAATTACCGCCTTAACGCTGTCCATAAGCTTGGCGCTGACTTCGGTCATGGCTTGTCCTTTGCGTGAATTCATTCCGGAAGCTATCGACTTTCAGCTAAAGATAGTGCTCGCCTTAAAAGATAACAAGCAAAACCTTTTCGGTCCTTAGCTGACTGCTGAAAGCTGACCGCTGATAGCTTCTTTATTCCTTCTTGCTCCGTTGAATCGCCAGCGTTCCGGTGCGCACGATATCCAAAATGCCGTGCACCTTGAGATTATCCAGCACCGCCCCGATCTTGGCGTGGTTGCCGGTGATTTCCAGGCTGTAGGTGTTAGGGCTGACGTCCACCACCCGGCAACGGAAGATATCGGCCAGGCGCAGCACCTCGGCCCGGCTTGATCCTTCGGCCTTCACCGTCACCAGGGCCATCTCCCGCTCCACGTGGTCCTTGGCGCTCAGATCCACCACCGTGATGACGTTGATCAGCTTATGCAGTTGCTTGACGATCTGTTCGGTGATCTGCTCATCGCCGGTGGAGACGATGGTGATGCGGGAGACTTCCGGGTCCATGGTCTCGGCCACACACAGGGACTCGATGTTGAAGCCCCGGCCGGAAAACAGGCCGGTCACCCGGGAGAGCACTCCAGGAATATTATCCACCCAGACTGATATGGTATGTCTCGGCTCCATTTTCCCTCCTAGGCCAACAACATTTCGTGCATGGCTTTACCCGCGGGCACCATGGGCATGACGCATTCCTCGGGCTCCACCCGGAAGTCCATGATCACCGGTTTGGGCGTGTTCAAGGCCTCCTTGATGACCGGCACCACCTCTTCGGGTTTGGTGGCGCGCAAACCCACCGCACCATAAGCCTCGGCCAGCTTGACGAAATCCGGGGCCCGCATGGGTGTGGAACTGTAGCGCCGCTCGTAGAAAAGTTGCTGCCATTGGCGCACCATGCCCAGGAAGGTGTTGTTCAAGATGGCGATTTTCACCGGCAGGTTGTTTTCCACCACGGTGATCAATTCCTGGATGTTCATCTGAATGCTGCCGTCGCCGGCGATGTCGATGACGATGGCGTCCGGCTTGGCCACCTGCACCCCCATGGCCGCAGGGAAGCCGTAACCCATGACGCCCAGCCCGCCGGAAGTCATCAGCCGCCGAGGCTGCTTGAACCTATAGAACTGGGCCGCCCACATCTGGTTCTGCCCCACTTCGGTGGTGATAAAGGCGTCCCCCTCCGTCAATTCGTATAGTTTTTCGACGACGTATTGGGGTTTAATGCTGGTGTCGCTCCAGGTGTAGGTCAGGGGATGTTCCTTCTCCCAACCAGCCACCGTCTCCAACCAGGCGCTCCGGGCTGCGGCCCAGTCTTTCTGGGGCAGTTCGTGCACCAGATCATTAAACTGCTTCAAGGTGTCCCGGCAATCGCCGACAATGGGCACATCCACCGAGACATTCTTACTGATGGAACTCGGGTCGATGTCCACATGGATGATCTTGGCCTTAGGGGCGAATTCCGAGAGCTTGCCGGTGACCCGGTCGTCGAAGCGGGCTCCCACGGCGATCAGGACGTCAGCTTGGGAAACCGCCATGTTGGCGCAGTAGGTGCCGTGCATTCCCAACATGCCCATCCACAGGGGGTTGTCCCCGGGGAAGCCGCCCAGTCCCATGAGGGTGCTGGTCACCGGGATCTGTTGGGAGATGGCGAACTGGGTCAGTTCCTCATTGGCATCCGACAGGATGATGCCGCCCCCGGTATAAAGCACCGGCCTTTTGGCGCCCATAATCATATTCAGAGCCCGTTTCACCTGCCGGGGATTGGCGTGGTAGGTGGGATTGTAGCTCTTGATCTTGATTTCCTCGGGAAATTTGGGGACTATCGCGGCCTGCACCACGTCCTTGGGCAGATCGATCAAAACCGGCCCGGGCCGTCCGGACCGGGCTATATGGAAGGCCTCGTGGATGGTGTGGGCCAGTTGGTTGATGTCCTTCACCAGATAGTTGTGCTTGGTGCAAGGCCGGGTGATGCCGACGATGTCCACTTCCTGAAAGGCGTCGTTGCCGATGAGGGCGGTGGGCACCTGCCCGGTGATAACCACGATGGGGATGGAGTCCATGTAAGCCGAGGCGATGCCGGTCACCGTATTGGTGGCCCCGGGGCCGGAGGTGACCAGAGCCACGCCCACTTTGCGGGAGGCTCGGGCATAACCGTCAGCCGCATGGACCGCGGCCTGCTCGTGGCGCACCAGGATATGTTGGATCTGCGGCGTCCGGGTGAGTTCGTCATAGATATCCAGAACCACGCCCCCGGGGTAGCCGAAGATGTGCTTCACCTCTTCCCGCTCTAAACATTTCAGGAGGATTTGAGCTCCGGTCATTTTCATGACAATTTTTCCTTCCGGCGGTATTTCTCCAGGATCTGTTCCATTCGGTCCCGGCCGGCCAGCTTCAGTTTTTGCAGTCGCTTGCGCTCCATGGTCTCCGCCGCGGTAAGGTACGGCCGCCGGTTAAATTCCTCCAACAGCCGCTCATATTCGTGATGTTCGTCCCAGAATTTCTTCAATTCCGGGTCTTTGTCCGTTAGTTGTTCTATCAGTTCCAGATCTTCTTTCTCCATGGCTTGGCCTCTGGCTGGATTTTCTCAAGGTTGAATAGAATATGCTAAAATAATGCGGGATATTTGTCAATTGCAGGCCGTCTCCGTCGAATAAAAAGCCCTCCTTCATGGTAGATTTATCGCGATTGGCAAAAATTCATCCAGATTGATTTGCAGGGGCACAGCTTGCTGTGCCCACTCACCGCCCACGGGCATAGCAAGCTGTGCTCCTACAATATGAAATTATTTTTGGCAATTCCCTATATTTGCGCCCTGCCTTTGGCTCGGACGAAAAAAAAGCAGGACCGCCGGCGGTCCTGCCTGGGAGTTTCGGTTAAAGGGAGACGGTTAATTCAGCAAAAACCTCCGCCGCTCCGCCGAACCCGACAGACAGGTCCTGGCGCCTACTACTACACTCAATAAGCAGACCTCGTCGCCGCGGTTAATCCCGCCCGGCCAGGAAGTTGGATTATTAGCTTGCCCTGTAATCATTGACATAAAGCTCTTGTTCATTTTTGATGATATTAAGTATCTAAAAATCCAGGCTTTGTCAAGGAATTATAGGGTTTGCCAAAATTTCTTTCCGATTATTGGTTTTTTAAATCCCCCTAAATCCCCCTTTTTCAAAGGGGGACTTTCAAAGCAATTTCGCCAAGTTCCCCCCTTTGAAAAAGGGGGGATAGGGGGGATTTAGGATATACCCTATAGGAAAAAACTTTTGG
>JAMCQY010000411.1 GCA_023381945.1 Deltaproteobacteria bacterium | reverse complement strand
GCTTTCAAAAACGTCCCGAAAAAATCTTTGTGGTGCATGGCGAGCCGGAGGGGTCCGAGGCCCTGGCCGCCCGTCTGCGCAATGATTTAGGCTGTAAGAATGTCATCATCCCTACCTTTGGGAGGACTGTGGAAGTCTAACGGAAGGAACCGTCAGGGCGCGGCCCAGGCCATAATTAGACCTGGCAGCCAGGCTTCGAGAGGCCTCCAGCTCACCGGCTCGGAGGCCTTCTTTCTTGATATCCCCTCAGCAGTGATTAGTTTCCTGGTATTGACTTGAGGCGCCGCGGTATCCAAAGGGTATGGGAAACTCATCTCCTCCACCGCCGGTATTTCCGGACTTCAAGCCTCTCGGCCTGGAGGACAGAGACGTCCTCCAGCGGCTTCTGTGGGATTATCAACCGGAAACATCAGAGCTGACCTTTACCAACCTGTTTATCTGGAGAGAGTTCTATCAGTTTTCCTGGTGCCTGGAGGGTAACTGGCTGTTAATGGTGAGTAATTCCCCGGGTGGCACTTGGGCCTTGCCGCCCATCGGGCCTCCGCCACGGGCGACGGTTTGCCGAAAGTTGCTCAAATGGGCCGGAGTAAATTGGACGGCGCCTCCCTGCATTGCCCGCGCCGACGATCGGTTAGTGACGGAGTTGGCCCAGTCTGCCGGATTTCTGATCTCACCGCTGCGGGACCATTTCGATTACGTCTATCGCTCTCAAGACCTCATTCAGCTCCCGGGCTCTAAATATCAAGCGCAGCGTACCCATACGCACCAATTTCAGCATTCTCACCAGATTTCCTATGAGCCTCTCCAGTCAAAGCATCTCGGGGCCTGCCTGGAGCTGGCGGCCGAATGGTGCGCCTTGAAAAGATGTGCCGAAGATTTGGGCCTGCAAGGGGAGTGGCAGGCGGTGAGGGAGGGATTACGAAATTTCCAGGAGCTTAATTTAGTGGGTGGGGTGATCCTGGTTAAGGATAAAGTGGAAGCCTTTACCGTGGGGGAGCTGCTCAATAGAGGGACAGCAGTGGTCCATATTGAGAAGGCCAATCCCGCGATTCCGGGAATTTATGCGGTGATCAACCAGGAATTTTGCCGGCATTCCTGGTCAGAAGTGCCGTTTATCAATCGGGAACAGGACCTGGGGCTGCCGGGGCTCCGTATGGCCAAAATGTCTTATCATCCCCACCGTCTGGTGGAGAAGTTCCGCATTCAATTGGCCTGACTCAGGCTGACACCCCGGCCCAGTAAGCATCGACCTTGGCTTGAATTTCCCGGATCAGAGCTTCCTGCCGCTGCGGCTGGAACAGGTGGGCGAAGCGCCCCTGCTTTTCCAGATAAGCTGCCACCGGCAGGCGCGGGTGGGGGATCTTGGTATGGACCACCTGGCCGTTGACATATTCCTTCAAAGGCCAGAGACCGGTTTTGACCGCCAGTTTGCCGATCTCCACCGCAGCTTGCGGGTCGAAGTCCCAGCCCGGGGGGCAAGGCGCCAGGGTCAAGATCAGTCTCGGCCCCTTAAGATTTTTAGCCTTCTCAATTTTTTTAGCCAAATCCAGGGGTTCGGCGGCTATGGCCGTGGCGGCATACACCGGCTGGTGGGCCGTCCAAATGGCAAACAGGTCTTTCTTATAACCCGGGAAGCCTAGCAGGCTGGTGGCGGTCCGGGCCGCGTGGGGCGTGGCCTCGGAGAACTGCTGCCCGGTGTTGCCGTAGCCCTCATTGTCGTAACAGATATAGATAAAATTGAGGCCTCGTTCGATGGCGCTGGAGGTGGCCGAAAGCCCCATGCCATAGGCGGCGCCGTCCCCGGTGAGCACCACCACCTCCAGGTCCTCTGCGGGCGGGATGCGGCCCTTGGCCAGGAGCACGTCCAGGGCGTCCCGCACCCCTTGCGCTCCGGCGGGCGCCGAGGCCATGGCGGTATAGAGCCAGGAACCCCGGAAAGGCGTGAAGGGATAGGTGGCCAGCAAGGTCAGGCAGCCGGCGGCGTTGACAAATACGGTCTTGGCGCCCAGGAGGTCGTAGATCTCATGGACCGTGGCCAGCCCGCCGCAACCAGCGCACATGGGCGTCCCCGCGCCCAGTAGGTGAAGGGAGGGAAGAGGTTTGGGATGATATGCTTTTGTTGTCGTCATCCCTTTTTCCTCATGAATTACGCTCTAATTCATCATACATACTGAGGTGAGCGGTGCCCACCTTACGCTTGTTGGTATATGCTATATCGGGTGGAAAAATATTGAACGAAAGAATGCAGATTTAAGAGGTTCAAGGGTATCCTATATGTGGGATTACTGCGACCAATAGGAGGATCAATCCCACTATCATTAATAAGAATTGACCGAGACCGAAAAGCCGAAATCGATCTATTCGAGAACCTAGTTCTTTACTTGTATCTCCCACCTCGAAAGATGCTCTGCCTATTACTAGTAATCCCATGATAATAGAAGACAACAAAATAATCCATGATACCCAAAGCAATACCCGGCTCACAGCAGCAGTTTTGGGGACAAGATTCGAGTTGAGAGTAATAGTGAGACTGACTAATACCGCGCAAAACGTCGATTGCTGTTTGGTGAATTCCAACGCTAAATCTACGGACTTTAACAGACGATTCTATTCATCTTCGGGCATTGGAATCACTCACAGAGGGGCCAAATCCTACAATAAAGCTTGTGAATTGCCGACAGGACATCTATTAGCAGTAAATGTTCTCTTCCTTTATTTTGCGATCCCGTTTTTGCTTCGGAGAGAAGTGTGACCAAGCTGGGACGGATAAGCCTGATAACCTCGTTCTCATTTATCTGAGACGGTTCACCTGCTTTAAGCCGCCACTCCTCCTTCCTAAACAACAATGATTCCAGGATAATGTCGGACAGAAATCGAGTAATACTAATATCAACAGAAATTGGCCAACATATTTCCAAGACCTCTTGATGAATAATTTCGATTAAAGTATGGTCTTGCTGCCAGCCGGAGGCTGATTCTCTTGTAATCGCATGAATAGACATGGCTTCTCCTCAGCTTAACCTAGATTATGGTGCATCCTCAACTTTGTCTGTCCAAAATCGTTGGTTTGGAGAATGTTTTCCACGTTTTTTAACCCCAACACTTTTTCCCATGCCAACCCTTCTCATAGGAAGAATGATAGCTTAAAATTACCTGAGAAGTCAATTTTTTCCAAACTTCTGGCATGGCTAGCTCTAACGTTAAACAAACACTTCATTGAATTGCAGACTGTGAAAGTTGCTTTCATGGCTTCTATGATAATTTCTCTCGCTCCGCATGGGCAATGGCCTGCAATTTCCTAACTTCCCTCAGTTCGTCTTCCGTGTAAAGGAGGCGCGGCGGCGGGACCTGGCCGGTCTCGGCCGCTTGGCGGGTGACCGCGGCCATCTCGTAAAACTCTTCCGGGCTGATGTCCCGGCCGCCCAGACCGCCGATGAAACTGACCAGGACCGGGGGTTTGGGTAAGCCGTAAAGGGCCGAAGCTAACTCCGCAAACAGCACCCCGCCTTTGCCCATAGACAGGTTCTGGTCAATAACCGCCACGCCCCGCTTACCCGCCAAAATCTGCCGCAGACGGGCTTCCGGATAGGGCCGCAGCAGCCGCGGGCGCACCAACCCGATCTTCCAGCCCACTTCCCTCAGCCGGTCTACGGCATCACGGGCCTTGGTGGCAAAGGAGCCGATCATAAAAAAGACCAGGTCCGCACCTTCTGTGCGGTAAGTTTCCACTGCCTCATAGTTGCGGCCGAAGATTCCGGCGAAGGCCGCGGCAATTTCGTCGTAGACCGGCAAGCCGTTGAGCGCCGCCAGGTGGGTTTCATAACGGAAATAAGAGTACGGCGTGCCGCCCAGCACGGCCACCGCTTGGCTGATGGGGCGGCTCGCCCGGAAGCGGATATTTTCGGGGTCAAAGGGCCCGACAAACTCCTGAACCGCGGCTTCGTCCGGTATCTCCACCGGTTCCCGGGTAAAAGAGAGATAGAAGCCGTCCAGGTTGACTATGACCGGGAGGCGCACCTGCCGGTCCTCGGCCAGGCGGAAGGCCATGATAATGCTGTCCAGGACCTCCTGGCAGGTGGCGCAGTGAATTTGCAAAAAACCGCTATCCCTTGCCGCCAGGATGTCGTTATGATCCGGCTCCAGCGTAATGGGGGAGGCCAGCCCCCGGGAGACGTTGACCAGCACGAAGGGGGCGCGCCACCCCGCCGTGGCGTAAAGCATCTCCATCCCGTAAAGCAGTCCCTGGCTGGAGGTGGCGGTGAA
>JAMCQY010000136.1 GCA_023381945.1 Deltaproteobacteria bacterium | reverse complement strand
CTTCTGCAGATCGGGCAGCCGCGTCGGTAGTAAAGGCTGAAGCGGCCGCACAAGATGCCAAAGTCCCCGCCCCGCGCGCCTCCGCCGCAGCCAACAAGGCTGAAGCGGCCGCCGCAAGGGCCGAAGACGCGGCAGAAAAGTGCTGTGCCAAAGTTGGAACCATGAGAATGGGCAAGAAGCACAAAGCCCATAAGCGTGCCAAAAAGGCGAAAGCCAAAAAGGCTATGTAATTCATCAGTAGTTATTTGGGGTTTATACCCCAGTTTTAAGAAGAGGGTGTGGATCGGGCTTCAATGCCCGCCACACCTTCTGTCTTTTGCGGGAATTTGTTTGGCAGCAGCGTCCCCAAGTCACTTCTCGATCTATCAGGGATCGCCTTAACCACATGGGACTTGCGAGCTTTTTTGCTGGCAGGGGTTTATTGATCTGTCCTCTTTAGGCTTAATCTAAAACTTCTGAGCCTCTTGCAAAAGTCTCCTTTCCTGTCATTCTGAGGGAACGAAGCGACCGAAGAATCTCGAATAATTAAGGGAAAATACGAGATCCTTCGCTTCGCTCAGGATGACAAAAATGCTTTTTGCAAGAGGCTCTTCTTTCAGCAATTATCTGACGTGGTGGCTTTACCCCAAATGTTCTTCCTTTCCCCTCTTTTCCGCCCTGAATGTCTCCACCGGCAGGCAAGATGCTGGGATAATCGCAAATGCCGGCCGCGGTAAATTCCTATAAAGCGTCTCGTGGCCGCAGAAGGCAGAGCCGAAAAAAAAAGGAGCGGCTCGTTCGCCGCCCCGGAACAAATTCCCCGGCAATCAGCACTTAATAATTAGACTGGCTCATAGTCATGCCCCCGCCATCCGCCCCTCCGGTAATATCCATAGGCATGCCGGTCTGCTCTTCCACCGTTTGCAGCACCTTCCGCGTATCCACCTGGTCCGTCAATCCCTGGCGCTCAATCATGCCGAGGACGTGTAAGAGCATGGAGCGAATCTTGAAATAAACGTCGTCATGCACCGACAAGAAGATGCGGCCGTTCCGGAAGCCGATTTTGGCCGGCTCATAGATGTATTCCACCTTGGTGCCCATGGGCACCATGGCAAATAATTTTTTGATGTCCTCGGGATAAAGGCGGGTGCAGCCGTGGCTCACCAGCCGTCCCACGGCCCAGGGCAGATTGCAGCCATGGATGCCGTAGTCGCCCCAGTTCAGGCCCAGCTTAAAGGCGCCCATGGGGTTATCCGGCCCAGCGGGCATTACTGACATCTGGTATTTAGCCTGCAGTTGCTTGGGGATATGCCAGTCCGGGTTTACCTTCTTCTGATTGACGTGAAAGTTGCCGGTGGGCGTCTTATAATCCAAGACCCCCATGCCGATGGGATAAGTATAGACCTGGGTGCCGTTGTTGACGAAATAAAACAGCCGCATTTCGCCAGTATTCACCACGATCTGGGCGGCCCGCCCGGTGGGCACGATCCACATGGTGGGGATGAGCATATCGACGCCCGGCGGCGGCAGGAACGGGTCCCATTGACGATACATGGCGCCGATTTCCGTCCACCCCAGGTCATATTTCCGCGCCACGTCTAGAAGGTCCTCGCCCTTTCTAGTCATATGATGTTGCGGCGAGCCAACCACAGTCACGGCCTGGGGGTCGATGCCGCTCTGGCTGGCTGGCAGGCGGACATTATGAGGCCCACCGGACCAGGCCGGCAGCGCCAGGCTGAAGATGATTAGCAATGCCACGGGTATTATCGTTTTGCGCATAACTACTCCTGATGGGGCCTATAAGGTTTTAAGCTGGAGTTGTAAGGCGGCCTCAGCACCCCCTTCTCAGTAATTATACCCGAAATCATGTCGCTGGGGGTAACATCGAAGGCCAGGTTCAGGGCCGGGGCGCCCAGGGGGGCCACCGGCTCACCTCTGAGGTGCGTCACTTCGTCACCGGCGCGTTCTTCCACCGGGATTTGGGTGCCGTCAGGAATGGCAAAATCGACAGTGGACAAGGGCGCGGCCACGTAGAACGGAATACCGTGGTGGTAAGCCAGCACCGCCACGCTGTAGGTGCCGATCTTATTGGCGGTGTCGCCGTTGGCGGCGATGCGGTCGGCCCCCAGGATCACCAGGTCCACCCGCCCCTGGTGCATCAGGGTGGCCGCGGCGCCGTCGGGAATCAGCGTGTAGGGAATCTCCAACTTGCCCAATTCCCAGGTAGTGAGGCGGGCGCCCTGGAGCAGCGGGCGGGTCTCGTCCACCCAGACGGAGAAGCGTTTGCCGGCCTCCCAGGCGGCCCGCAGAACCCCCAGGGCGGTGCCGTAGGCGCCGGTGGCCAGGGCCCCGGTGTTGCAATGGGTCAAAACCCGCATGCCCTCTGTGATGACGACCTGACCAGCCTGGCCCATCCGCCGGTTGATGGACTCGTCTTCCTTTAACATGGCCTGGGCCTCGATCACCAGGTAATCTTTGAGGGCCGGCACCGGCTCATCCGCATGGGCCTGCACCAGACGCTGAACCCGGTCTAAGGCCCAAAAGAGGTTCACTGCGGTGGGCCGGGCCGCGGCTATCTCTTTGCAGATGACTTCGAACCTCTGGAGGAATTCGGTTTTATCATCCGTATGAATCTCCAGGGCCCCCAGGGCGGCGCCCATGGCCGCGGCCACCCCGATGGCGGGCGCCCCCCGGATGGCCAACGTTTTAATAGCCTCGATGATTTCGCGGTAGTCCCTGATGTCCAGATAAATCTCTTCCCGGGGCAGCTGGCGCTGATCCAGCAGCTTAACCTTGTCGATATCCCAGCAGATGCTGCAGTATGGAATCATTTGAACTCCTGCGTCTTTGCGCCTTGACGTGAGAATTTATTTTTGTAATAGACGCTGAAATATTTCGTTGGCCAACTGCGGATTGGCCTGGCCCTTGGTCTTCTTCATCAATTGACCCACGAAGAAGCCCAACACTTTGGTTTTACCAGCCTTATAATCCGCGGCCTCCTTGGGATTGGCGGCAATGATCTCCTGGGCCGCGGCCTCCAGCGCCCCGCTGTCGCTGATCTGCGCCAGGCCTTTTTCTTTAATGATAGATTCGGGGTCCCTGCCGCTGGCCACCATCTCCTCGAAGACCATTTTACCCTGTTTGCCGCTGATGGCGCCACTATCTATCAACTTTACCAGGGCAGCAAAAGCCGCGGGGGTAATCTTTAGGGCGGCAACGCCGTCTGGATATTTTTTCGCCTCCCGCAAGACCTCGCACATGATCCAGTTGCTTACCTGCTTGGCCTGGGGAAACTCCTTCACCGCGGCCTCAAAATAATCCGCCAGGGCCTTGTCACTGGTCAATACCTCGGCGTCATATTCCGGCAGGCGGTATTCCGCCTGAAACCGGGCCAGCCGCGCTTGCGGCAACTCCGGCAAACTTTTGCTGATTCCTTCCTGCCATTCGTCCGAAACTTTCACCGGGACCAGGTCCGGGTCAGGGAAATAGCGGTAGTCGTGCGCCTCTTCTTTCCCCCGCATAGATACGGTCTGGTTCGAGGCGGTATCCCACAGACGGGTCTCCTGGATGATCTCCCGCCCTGCCGCCAAATTGGCCCGCTGCCGCTTGATCTCGAACTCCAGGGCCGCCTTGACGAAGCGGAAGGAGTTCATGTTCTTGAGCTCGACCTTGACCCCGAATTCCTGAGCGCCTCTGGGCCTAAGGGAAATATTAGCGTCGCAGCGCAGCGACCCCTCCTCCATGTTGCCGTCGCAGACCTCCAGGTAGAGCAGGATGTTGCGCAACCCCTTAAAATATTCCACCGCCTCTTCGGGCGAGCGCATATCCGGCTCGCTGACGATCTCAATCAGCGGCACCCCGGTGCGGTTGAAGTCCACCAGGCTCACCGGCCTCGACTCGCTGTGTACCAGCTTCCCCGCGTCCTCTTCCAGATGAATGCGGGTGATGCCGATGCGTTTGGTCTGGCCGTCAACTTTAATATCCAAGTGGCCGTGTTCCGCCAGCGGCAGTTCGTATTGGGAAATCTGGTAGCCCTTGGGCAGGTCGGGATAGAAATAATTCTTCCGGGCGAAGACCGACTCCGCATTGATCCGGCAGCCGGTGGCCAGGGCCATCTTCAGGGCGTATTCCACCGCCTTCTTATTCAGCACCGGCAGCGAGCCCGGCATGCCCAGGCAGACTTCGCAAACCTGGGTATTGGGCGGGGCCCCGAAGGCGGTGGCGCAACCACAGAAAATCTTACTGGATGTGAGCAGTTCGGCGTGAATTTCCAGCCCGATGACGGCCTCGTATTCCACTGGCTTCCTCCTGGGTTTAAAAAGGTTACCCAAATGGCGAAAATCTGTCAAGGAAAGGCCTCAAAGGGGTGTGACCCAAGGGATTCGCCGAACGGCAGGTGCGCCCCTCCCGCCAAATGATCCGAAGCACCTGAAGTTGTTTGATCACTTGCGGAAGTTTATAATTCTAATAAGATACTTAGAATAGTAAATTTATCCCGGCCTCTGTGGCCTAAGGTTCGCTAGTCGATGCAGACCAAACCGCCGGGCTTCTCAGACGAAGAATCTCACCGCTACTCTCGCAACGCCCTGCTGGCCGCGGTAGGCTGGAAAGGCCAGGGCCGGTGGCGGGACGGGAAGGTATTAGTGGTGGGCGCCGGGGGCCTGGGGTCCGCCGCCCTGTTGTATCTCGCCGCGGCTGGGGTCGGCCGGCTGGGGATAGTGGACGGCGACGCGGTGGAATTATCCAATCTCCAGCGCCAGATCCTCCACGTCTCGGCTGATTTAGGAAGGCGCAAGGCGGCGTCGGCTGAAGAGTCCTTAGCGGCCCTGAACCCCCATTGCCGGGTGGAAACCTTCGATCTGCGCCTGGACGCAGCCAATATCCGGGAAGTCGCACGGAGCTTTGAGGTGGTAGTGGACGCCAGCGACAATTTCGCCACCCGTTTCTTATTGGCGGATTATTGCTGGCAGCAGTGGCTTCCCCTGGTCTCCGCGGCAGCCACCGGCTGGCAAGGCCAATTGCTGGTGCAGGTCCGCGACGCCGCGAATCCCTGTTTCCGCTGCCTGTTCCCGGAAGCACCTTCGGCTGAGGCGGTGCCGCCTTCCAGCGAAGCGGGCATCCTGGGCGCGGTGGCCGGAACCATGGGCTGCCTCCAGGCGGTGGAAACCTTAAAAATGCTCCTGGGCCGGGAATCCGACCTGACCCACAAATTGCTGGCCTATGACGGTCTCCAGGGCAGATTCCAATCCCTGTTCCGCGTGAAAAGGCCGGACTGCCCACTATGCCGGGCCAAAAAATAAATCTCACGCAAAGGCGCCAAGGCGCCAAAGACATAAGAATTTAGTGAAAAATGATTAATCTTGCGACTTTCTTTGCGTCTTTGCGCCTTGGCGTGAGGTATTCTTTTTAATGGGCTCGATATGTCAAACGACCCTTTAGTCATCGCCGGCCGCACCTTCCGCTCCCGCCTCATGGTGGGCACCGGGAAGTTCCCCTCGGCCGCGGCCCTGAAGGCGGCCCTGGAGGCCTCCGACGCCGAGATCGTCACCGTGGCCCTGCGCCGCGTGGACCTGGGGCAGCCGCAAGCCGACAGCATTATGTCGGTGCTGGACCCTAAAAGGCACCTGATCCTGCCCAACACCTCGGGAGCGCGTAATGCTGAAGAGGCCGTGCGCCTGGCCATAATGGCCCGGGCCATGGGCTTGCCCAACTGGGTGAAGCTGGAGCTCACCCCCGAGCCCAAGTACCTGCTGCCGGACCCCATTGAGACTTTGAAGGCCGCCGAACTACTGATCAAAGAAGGCTTTGTAGTCCTGCCCTACATCCAGGCCGACCCCATCCTGGCTAAGCGCCTGGAGGAGGCGGGCACGGCCACGGTCATGCCGCTGGGTGCGCCCATCGGCAGCAACCGCGGGGTCCGCACCCGTGACCTGATCCGCATCATCATCGAGCAGGCCGCGGTACCGGTGGTGGTGGACGCCGGCCTGGGCGCACCCTCCCACGCGGCTGAGGCCATGGAACTGGGGGCCGACGCGGTCCTGGTGAACACCGCCCTGGCCGACGCGGCAGATCACGCCGCCATGGCCAAGGCCTTCGCCCTGGGTGTCGAAGCCGGCCGCCTGGCTTATCTCTCCGGCCTGGGGCCGGAGCGGGAAACCGCGGCGGCTTCTTCGCCGTTGACGGGGTTTTTGGAGTAGTTCATTGAACAGGGGGTTAATATGCCTCTAATTCATTTCCTGCCGGATAACCAAAAAATTAATGCCCACGAAGGTGAGACGATTCTCCAGGCCGGGCTCCGAGCCGGTATCCCGCATGCTTCTTTTTGTGGGGGCAGCGCCCGGTGCTCCACCTGCCGCGTGGTTGTGCTTGAGGGTTTGGGAAATTGTGCCCCGCGCAATCCTGAAGAGCAGGCCATTGCCGAGATGTTGCGGCTGGAGCCGCAGGTGCGGCTGGCTTGCCAGACCGTGGTTACCGGCAAGGTCAAACTTCGCCGCCTGGTGACCGATATTCTTGAAGATGTGGATGTGGACAGCCTTTACATCGAAGGGGCTGAGCCTTGTTCCATCGGGGTCGAGAAGTATATCTTGATCCTCTTTGCCGATATTCGTGGATTCACCCCGTTTGCCGAAAATCTGCTGCATTACGATGTCATTCATGTCCTGAACCTCTACTTCCAGCAAGCGGGTAAGGTGATTGAACGCCATGGCGGGACTATCAATAACTACATGGGCGATGGTTTCATGGCGCTCTTTGAGGCCGACGATTCATCCGAGGGGGCCTTACGGGCGGTCCAGGCGGGCTTGGAGTTGATTGAGGCGGTCCGGAGCCTCAAGCCTTATCTGGAGGGTTTATATCATCAGAGTTTTCAGATTCGCGTCGGTCTCCATTACGGCCAGGTAGTGGCGGGTAAGGTCGGCTCCCCCGGCCATAAAAAGGTGACGGTCATCGGGGATGCGGTGAATCTCGCCAGCCGCGTCGAGACTGCCAACAAGGAAGCCGGCACCCAGTTTCTCATCTCCGAAGATACTTACGCCCTGGTGAAAGACCGGGTAAGTTTGGGCCGCCAGGTCCGGCTGAAACTGCCCGGCAAAAGCGGTAAATATAACCTTTATGAGATCGTGGGATTAAATGAGGCGTGACCTTAAACTCCACGGAAATAAGCCCGGCTTGCGAAAGGGAAGCAAATTGTAGCCGCAGCCTAGCCTGCAAAAGGCACAGGCTGGAAGCCTGCGCTACCAAGATTTTGCTAATGAAAACCGCATCAAAATATTCTTCCTTTGCCAAAATTTTGGATAGCTGGCCTGAGGTTCGCCTGCGCGAACTCATGAACCGGGCCGGGGCCGAGGACGTGAAGCGGGCCTTGCGCCGGGAGCAGTTGTTTCCAGAGGACCTGGCAGCGCTGCTGTCGCCTGCGGCCGCGCCTTTCCTGGAGGACATGGCCCAGGCGGCGCACCATCTCACCCGGCAACACTTCGGACGCACCATCGGGCTCTACGCCCCCATTTATCTCTCCAATATCTGCCACTCCGACTGCCTCTATTGCGGCTACGCCCTGCACTCCGGGAGCCGGGGCGAGAGGCGCACCCTAACCATGGAAGAAATCCGCGCCGAATGCGCTATCCTCGCCGGCTATGGCTTCCAAAACATCCTGCTGCTCACCGGCGAGGCCCCCAAGGTGGCGCCGCTGGAGTACTTGGCCCAGGCCGTAGCCATCGCCCGGGAATATTTCGTCTCCGTAGCCGTGGAGATTTACGCCCTGGAGGAGGCGGGCTACCGCGCCTTGGTGGACCGCGGCTTGGAAGGCGTCACCCTCTACATGGAGACCTACCACCGGGAGACCTACGCCGCGGTGCACCACCGCGGCCGCAAGCGCGATTATGACTACCGCCTGGAGGCCGTCACCCGGGCGGGCCGGGCAGGGGTGCGGCGGCTCAGCATCGGGGCGCTTTTGGGCCTCTATCACTGGTGGGCCGATGGCTTCTGGATGGGACTGCACGCCCGCCAGCTCCAGAAGGAGTGCTGGCAGAGCGCGGTCTCCATCTCCTTTCCGCGGCTGCGCCACGCCCCGGAGCGCTTCCAGGTGCAGCACCTCCCATCCGACCGGGAGCTGGTGCAGTTGATGCTGGCTCTTAGGCTCTTTCTGCCGGAGGTGGGGTTCAACCTCTCGACCCGGGAGAGCGCCGCGCTCCGTGACCGCCTGATCCCCCTGGGGGTGACCATGATGAGCGCCGGCTCCTCCACCCGGCCCGGAGGTTACGCCCACCTGGACAACGACGCCGCGTTGGAGCAGTTCGAGATCGAAGACCGCCGCAGCCCGGAGGAAGTGGCGGCAGCCATCCGCCGGGCCGGCTACGACCCGGTGTGGAAGGATTTTGACAAAGCTTTTGTGGAATAAAAATTTCTCACGCAAAGACGCCAAGACGCCAAGACGCAAGAGTTTTAATAAAAATAATTCTTTGGCGTCTTTCTTTGCGACTTTGCGCCTTTGCGTGAGATAAAGACTTTAGGAGCAGTTGTCGTGAAATTGATCATCAACGGCCAGGACCGGGAAGTGGAGGCGCGAACCATATTGGACCTGCTGGAAGAACTGGGCCTGCACCCCCAGGCCACCGTGGTGGAACGCAACCGGGAGATCGTGGACCGGGAGGCCTTCCGGGACACGCGGTTGACCGAAGGCGACGTCCTGGAACTGGTGCGCCTGGTGGGAGGAGGCTGATGGATTTGGCCCAACGTCTAGTTGCATTTGAGCGAGCCGACCTCTATGTGGTCATCACCGAATCCTTTTGCGCCGGCCGTACCGCTCTGGAGGTGTTGGCCAGGGTTCTGGAGGCCGGGGTAGGGATTGTGCAACTCCGGGAAAAGGACCTGTTTGGCTGCGAAATGTATGAGCTGGCGGGAAAATTCCGCCGGCTAACTTCCGCCGCCGGGGCCTTACTGATTATCGACGACCGGGTGGACATCGCCCTGGCCGCGGGAGCTGACGGGGTCCACCTGGGTCAGAACGACCTGCCGGTGGCCGCGGCCCGGAGAATCGCCTCGGATTTGCTTATCGGCGCGTCCAGCCATTCGCTGGAGGAGGCCCTGGCGGCCCAGGAGGCCGGGGCGAGTTACGTCAATATCGGGCCGATTTTTCCCACCGCCACCAAGCCTCAGGCAGTTTCCCTGGGAGTGGAGGCCATTTCTCATATTGCTCCGCACCTTAAGATTCCCTGGAGCACCATGGGCGGCATCAATCAGAGCAACATCGCCCAGGTGGTCCCCCGGGGAGCCCGTCACCCGGCGGTGATGAGCGCCGTCACCGCCGCCCCGGATGTCCGCGCCGCGGCCCGGGCCTTGAGGGAGGCGATTCTCTCCCACTAGGTGGGGCGGGCCTCCATGCCCGCCTTCTGCTCCTGAACAGTCGTTAAAAGCTTTGGCTGCCGCAACGATTGCATAACCGCCGTAGCCGTGAGATAAATTAGGGTTATTACAGCAAACTGAGGGCACGGCACGCCGTGCCCCTACCAATAAATTACGTATCCAAAAGAACTTTTGGCAACTACATAAAATCTTTGATCGAGGTGCAGCATGTCCCAGATCGCCTTCATTTTTCCCGGCCAGGGGTCCCAGTACATGGGCATGGGAAAAGATTTGTATGAGACGGATTCCAAAGCGCGGGATTTATTTGATTTAGCCGAGAAGACCACCGGCCTGCCCTTAAAGCGCCTGATTTTTCAGGGGCCCATGGAAGAGCTCACCGAGACGGTGAACCTGCAACCGGCCATCACCGTGGTCAATCTCTGTATTTATCAGGCCTTGCAGCAGGCCGGGATCACTCCACGGGCAGTCTGCGGCCACAGCCTGGGGGAATACAGCGCCCTGCACGCCGCCGGGGTGCTGAACGCGGCGGACACCCTGGCGGCGGTGCGGGAACGGGGCCGCCTGATGCACCGGGAAGCCCAAAAATATCCTGGGGCCATGGCGGCGGTTATCGGCCTGACCTCGGAGAAACTGAAGGGTCTGGTGCACCCCCTGACCAAAGAAGGCCCCGTTGGGTTGGCGAACTTCAACACCCGGGAGCAGACCGTGGTTTCAGGGACCCCGGAACTGGTGGCCAAGGCCGGCAATCTGGCCAAGGCTGAGGGCGGCCGGGTGGTGCCGCTGAAAGTCTCGGGCGCCTGGCATTCGCCGCTGATGGAAGGAGCCACGGCGGATTTCACTGCCTGCCTTGCCGATCTGTCTTTTAAGCCTCCCCAACTCCCCATTTATCTCAATGCCACCGCGGCGCCGGAAACCAACCCGGAGCTTTTGCGCCAGCGCATGTCCGGACAGCTCACTTCGCCGGTGCGTTGGGCTGAACTGATCCTCAATCTCAAGGCCGCCGGCATCGACACCTGGGTGGAGGTGGGACCCAAAAACGTCCTTACCGGGCTGGTGCGCAAGATTTTGCCGGAAGAGCCCAAGGAAAGTTTCTTCAATGTAGAAAACCGGGAAGGTCTGGAAAAACTGGCGGCCACAGCGAGGAAATGAGTTCATGCTGTAAGGGCGGTCCCAGAACCGCCCTTACTTTACAGCTTTGATTCAGGCATTGGACGGCCAGCGATAGGCCAATACTTCGCCTGAATCTTTCTTCTCCGTATTGATCGTGTTGCTCTGATTACCTCCGAGCAAGACTATCTGGTCTCCAGCAGCCCCGGCGTAAAACCCGACGTGATGGTTCAGGACCACGATGCAACCGAGTCGGGGCTGCGTCAGTTTTTGACCCCAGTTACGCCACGAAGAGGCGGCGGCGCTGCCCGTGCCTTTCAGCCCGGCCTGCGTGATGCACCAATTGACGAAGGCCGAGCACCAGGGGACTTCGTCGTGAAGCGTCCCGTCATAGCTGGTGGATTTAAGATACTCGATGATCCGCGGATTATCCCGCCATTGCCCCGGAAATTCGTGAATCTTGCGGCTTTCCTCCTCCCGGGCGATCACCAGCCAGGCTGGCGCCTCCCCCGCGTCCGGTTTTGATCCCGGTGTCGCAGCCGCCGGCGCCGGCACCTTAAGCTGCATCCCGGCTTGAATCAGGTTGGGGTTGAGCTCAATCAGGCGGGACAGGGTCAGGCCATGATCCTGGGCAATCCGCCCTAAAGTGTCGCCAGCCTTGACGGTATAAACCGTGGTCGGCGCTCCAGGTTTCGGGGGCGACTCGCCGGGTGCGCCACTCGGGGCGGCGCCCGGAATGAAGAGTTCCTGGCCGGGATGGACGATGTCCGGATTGGGAATCAGGGCCCGGTTGGCTTCCCACAAGTCCCGCCAGTCTAGACCATGAGTCGCGGCGATGGCCGACAGGGTTTCGCCGGGCTGCACCACGTAGGTGCGGCCTGAGGAGGAAGTGACCGGAGTCTGCGGGGCGGGGGAGGCGGCCCCCTGGATAGTGATCAGTCCCTGCGCCGCCATGCGGTGCAGGATGACTGCACCTCCGGGCTGTTCATCTATCTTAACGGGATCGAATTTGCCGTCCGCCACGAACTTGCCCCTGGTGTAGCAAGCGGCAAAACTCCAGAGATAGGGCGAGCTAATCTGATATTTACGGTAGCCGAAGCCGTTGTAAGCTTCCAGGCGATAGAGCAGGCCGGCCAGGCTCCAGTTGTGCCAGCCGCCGCACTGCTGAGGCCGGCCGGCAAGCGATGGCCGTCACGCATGCTGCGGCTGAAATTCCCTGATGCCTCCCGCTGGTGCACCACGGCGATGAAATACCAGGGGATGCCCAGTTGGTCTGCCAGGGCGGCATACCTGGCCTGATGGGCCTGCATGGCGGCAATGGCTTTGTCCACCTGCTGCTGTTTGCCGGCGCCGATAATTTGGCAATCCTTGAAAAGCTGCTCGTATTGCTCCCGGTAATCTTCCAGACGGTTAGCCAACCCTCCTCCTTTTCCCGGCCCTGGTGCCGGGGCGGCCGGCATAACTTTTTTTACAATCCCTGCTTCTGGCGGGAATATAGCATAAAGTTGTTTAAAAGAAAGTTCAGATAAGATGATTGACATATAAGGAGAGATCCGCCAGAAGCAGGGATTGTAAAAAGAAGAAAAGGATCTTTCGGAGAGGGCGCCTCTACCAGAGGAGGGATGCCGGTATTCGCTCTTCGATCAGTTTTATAATGCCCGGCCTAGCGCCGCAGCGTGGCGAACAGTTGGGTGGCGCGGATTTCCGGGCCGCGGGCGGCGACGCCAACGCCCAGGTGGGTATAGTTCGGGCTGAGAATGTTTTGCCGATGGCCGGAGCTTGACATCCAGGAATCCATAATGCGCCGGGCCAGGGCGTCAGGATTGGCGGCGGACACGTTAGAACCCTCCCAGATGTTTTCTCCCCAGCCGTAAATGGGTCCGGAGTAAAAGGGCTTCAGACGTTCGCCGGCGGTCTGACCCTCGGGGTTGGTATGGCTGAAAAAATGGCGGACTATCATGTCATCGGAATAGGCCTGGGAAACCCTGGAGAGCGCGCCGGACTCAGCCACGGGGGGGAGACCGTATTGCCTGCGCACCGCGTTGGTGAAGCGCCAGATCCGCTCTTCCACGTCTCCGAGATGCCTTGAGCCCGGGGACCAGGGCTGGACCGAAGCCGCGGGGCGGCCCCAGACCGGCGGCGGATACGCTCGCATCTGGGACGCCGGCAGCGGATATGGGCCACAGCCCGCGTCGAAAATCAGAGCGGCCAGCATCCCGGCCAAGCCCAGGGCAATTCTTCCTGGTTTTCCAAACTTTACTGAGATCATATCCGGGGTGCCAAAACTACCGAGGAGGATCCAAGTTTCTGACCCTCCTCGGGATTTGACTTCAGATCAACTGTGTTTGCTTAGTGTTCCCCATGCCAGCCATGATGCCAGCCACCGCCATGGCCACGATGATATTGCTCATAGAACCGCTGGTCGTAATGGTGGCCGACCTGGTGGTTGCGCCAATAGGGGTAACTGCGATGAAAATTATTCCAGTAAGACGGATGGGCCCGGTACCAATCATGCCACCTGGGTCCGTACCAGTTATTGGGTCTGACAATGTAGGTTCGGGGGTACGCATAATACGGGGCCCAGCCATATTGGGGGCCGAAAAAGTATTGCAGGACCCCATTCCGGAACCAGTCACCGTTGTAATAAACCCAGGGAGTATTGGGCCCGACCCAAGGGGTGGCGACAGGCTGCACAGTGGGGGGCGGATAAACCTGGGCACTGGACGGTCCGGGCAGGCCGGCGAGGGCGACTCCGGCCAGCATGATGGTCAAAAGCAAGATGTTGAACAGCTTTTTCATATTTGGCTCCAAGCAGAATTTTTTCAATCCAAGCGGCAAATTTTGCGCTCCTGATAATTAGATAGATTTCGCCGGTGGTTTGCTAGTGACTTTACTAGTTCGGGGTAAATTTTCGGATCAGAGGAGGGTTAGTGAACTGCTGGGGGTTGTCATCCTGAGCGCCGCGAAGGATCTCGGGATTTGGCGGCACAGCTTTCTATCCTGTGCCATCCGTTCGCAAGCTGAATTACTAACGGGTGAGAGGGACAAGGGAGAAGCCTTTAAACTAAAAACTCGAAACTCAAGATGCTAAGTCCCTTTATAGAACCTGTTTATTAGCCAGTCAAGGGAATGTTTATCTGTTGATATACAGAAAAATCTCCACAGGTTGTTTAAAAAGTGGTGGCCGCCTCCTGAACTCATACCCGCGGTTTGGCCCAGATTTCCAGGACGGAAAGTTGCAAAAAACGTTTGGAAGCAGCCGCGCGGATGATGGCCACGGCATCCCAACCCCGGGCGGTGCCGCCGATGGCCACGACTTCTTCGCCTTCCGGGACGAGGCCGGCGTCCACCGCCTCCATGACGATCTCACAGCAGACCTTGAGGCCCTGTCCCAGACGCCGGAGAGTGTTGGCAATGAGCAGGCTGGGGCCGCTGCCTTTGAACTGGTCGGCGACCGCGGTTTCCAAGGAATGCGTGAGGATGGTGGCTTTGAGGACCTTGCCCCCCAGGCGGGTGATCTCCTGATAATGCTCCGGGAGAAATTCATCGATATTGGGCCCCTTAAAGCCCACGGAGTGGCCCACCACCACCAGGTTGACGCCTTTGCCCGCCAGGCGCCGGGCGGCCTCGGCGCCGCTGGCGCCGGTAGTGGAGGCCACTACGGCGTGGCGCCAGCCTCCAGCCACCGCTTTCTCCAAAAGGTCCTGACAGGCCGGGGTGTTCTCGGCCCCCACTTTGTCAAAATATAAGGTTTCTCTGCGGATCATTTTCCTCACCTCTTTTTGCAGTTGAACTACCGAGTGTTTATATATATTAGTCAATACTTACCTGACACCGGATAACCGAAGCATAACGGGTAACTTTGCAATTGGCAACGGCTAATATACACACAGCCCGCGGACCGGCGTGAACCAGCTATGGTATACCTGGAACTGCCTGGAACCAATTTATTTTATGAAACCAGGGGAACAAATAGCCCACCCCTGGTTATGGTTCACGGCTTCACCTGCAGCCATGAGGACTGGCGCTATCAACTGGATTATTTCCAGAAGAGCCATCGGGTAATAGCCCCGGATTTGCGATGTCATGGACGCTCCTCTTGCGATCTTCCCTCTTCCTGTACCATTAAAAATTGCGCCGATGATCTTCAGGCTTTGCTGAAAGCCCTGAATTTAAAGGATTCGGTACTCATAGGCCACAGCATTGCTTGTCGTGTGGTTCTCCAGACCTACCTGGAAGCTGCTGATCGCATCGCGGCTTTAGTGCTGATGGAAGGCAGCAAGATGCCCGGAGAAACGCCTGAAGCTGGAAAAGAGTCCGCAACCCGCCAGATCGAGGCCGTGGGATATAAAGCCTTCTTGCAGCAAGGGTTTGCCGCCATGTTCCTTCCGCGTAGCAGTCCAAGATTGGTACGGGAGATTGTGGATCGCTCTTTGGCCTTCCCGGAAGAGGCCGGCCGAACGCTGTGGATTGACCACGGAGGCTGGGATGCCCAATACTTGGAAGAAGCCTTATCTGGATTGCGGGTGCCTTTGCTTCTTCTTCAAAGCACTAAATTCGTGGATGACAAGGTGCGAATACCCCTTGAGCCGGGAGAGATCTCTCCCTGGATGGAGTTTGTGCGCCGGCATGTTCCCTCAGTCAAGATAAAGGTAATTCCTAACACAGGCCATTTCCTGATGCTCGAGGCCCCGGGACCGGTGAACATAGCCCTGGAGGGCTTCCTCACTGCCTTGGGAATGCCTTAAATTGCTGGCCCTGGCAACTTCTAAATTATTTTATGTCTAAATTATTTTTACTTTAACGTCCTCAGGCAAAAAGATCACTTCCCGTTCCAGGGCGACCCCCTGCCGGCGCCAGACCTGCTCTTGAATCTCGCTGACGAGGGCCTTCACCTGGGCCCCGGTGGCCTGGCCCTGGTTGAGGATAAAATTGGCGTGCTTGCGGGAAACTTGGGCCGCACCACAGCGGTGGCCTTTGAGGCCGGATTGTTCGATGAGGAAACCCGCACCCGGAGTCCCGGCTGGATTTTTAAATACGCTGCCGCAGTTGCGAGAGTTGGCGGGCTGCCGGGCCCGGCGGGCCATTTGTAATTCATGCAGGCGCTGCCTGATCGTCTCCGGTGCGGCCGGAGTGTTCAGGCTGAATTCGGCCTCCGCCACCAGCCAGTGAGGGAAATTGAGAAGCAGGGAAGAGCGGTAGCCCAGCCCCAGTTCCCCGGCCTGAAATTCCCGCAGTTGCAATTGCGGGGTGACCACCCAGATCCGGTTCAGCACCGAAGCCAGGTCCCGGCCGTCGGCCCCGGCGTTCAGACGCACCGCGGCGCCCACCGTGCCAGGAATGCCCGCCAGGAATTCGAAGCCGGCAAAGCCGAGGCCAGCCGCAGCATTGGCCAGGCGCGGCAGCGACACTCCGGCCCCGGCCCGCAGGGTGTCGCCCCGCCGCGTCAGGGTCGTAAGACTCCGGGCCAGGTGCAGGGTTATCCCCGGCAGCCCCGCATCATCAATGAGGATATTGGAGCCCCGGCCCAGGAACCACAGGGGCCAGCCCCGGTCATAAGCCAGGGCCATGAGATTGTAGACCTCCTCCAACCCTTGCGGCATGGCCAGATACCGGGCCGGCCCGCCGATCTTCCAGGTGGTCAGAGGGGCAAGGGGGTGATCGGCGTAGACCGGGCCTCGGACGCCAGACCAGCTTATTGAAGCAGGCTTGTCAACAATCGCGTTAGCCATTCTGGCTAAATCATATAGGGAAGATGGCCGGTTGAAAATGAAAACTTCAACCTAAAGCTATCGGTAATTGCAACTAATCGCTAACACTGGTTTTTTGTAAAGCTGCAAGCAGCTGGTTCCCACTACCCCCACCCGTCCCGCCTTGACAAGGCTAAGCGAAAAAGGTACCGTGAACGCAGTAAATCAGGGGGAATGGCATGGCGCAGAAACGTTTTTGGGGGATAGTTTCAGGGGTTATTATGCTGCTCCTGGCAGGGGTGGTGGCGCCGGTATCGGCCGAGGCCCCGCCGGTGGCCTATGTGGGTCTGAAATATGATTTGGTGCGGCACGGCCTGGATAAGGGCTTTGTCTTTCGCACGTTTGATGACCCCCGCGACAGTTTTCTGCCCGACGTGGTTCGCAAGATCACCTTTCTGCGCAAAGAATCGAAAGATATTTACAGTAAATTCCTGACGCCGGCAGTGGTGGGCCAGGGCCGGGCCTACATGCAGACCCACCGGGCCACTCTGAGCCGGGCCGAAGCCCAATACGGCGTAGCCCCGGAAGTGATCGTCGGCATCCTGACGGTGGAAAGCGGCCTGGGCAGCAACACCGGCAAGTATCCGGTATTCAATGTCTTCGCCTCTCTGGCGGTGATGGATAAACCCGAGATTATCGAGGGGTTGGACCTGGCTGCGGCGGGGCGGGACCGCCTGAAAAAGAAGGCTGCCTGGGCCAGGCGGGAACTCCAGGTCTTTCTGGAATACTGCGCCGCCCGCCATCTGGACCCCTTCTCCTATTGCGGCTCCTGGGCCGGCGCCATGGGCTTTTGCCAATTTCTGCCCTCCAGCCTGAAAAGTTGCGGCGTCTCGGCCAGCGGTAAGGGGCCGGTGGACCTGTTCACCCACGACGACGCGATTTTTTCCATCGCCTGCTACCTGAAAAAGAGCGGCTTTAAGCAGCAGAACCGGTCTTCCTGGCGCCGGGCCGTGCTTAGTTATAATTACTCCGACGCTTACGCGGACACGATACTCACCCTGGCCAGCTGGTATTGAGGTGGCAAGAGCAGTAGCCAGTTGTCAGTTGCCAGTGTCCTGTAAAGGCTTTCGCCTTCGTTTTAAAACTGACCACTGATCACAGACTGAGTTTCTTTCTCACCTACTGACCAAAAGGGGCTGACATGACGGTAGCAGTGGGCATTGTTCTGGGGAGCGCCTCGGATTGGCCCGAAGTGGAGCCGGCGGTGCGGTTGTTGCAGGAATGGGGGATTCCCTGCGAAGTAGTGGTGGCTTCGGCTCACCGGGCGCCCCGTAAGGTTCAAGCCTATGCCCAGGGGGCTGCGGGCCGGGGACTAAAGGTCATTATTGCCGCGGCTGGCATGGCGGCGCACCTGGCCGGGCTCCTGGCGGCAGAAACCTCTTTGCCGGTCATCGGCGTGCCCATGGCCGCCTCCCCTCTTAAAGGGCTGGACAGCCTGTTATCCACGGTGCAGATGCCTCCGGGGGTGCCTGTCGCTACCATGGCCATCGGCAAGGCCGGGGCCCGGAACGCCGCCATTTTTGCCGCCCAAATCCTCGCCTTGGGCGATCCCCGTTTACAGGAAGTCCTGGCCCAGCACAAACAGGAACTAGAGCGCCAGGTGGCCCGGCAGGCGGAGCAGATCCCCGAAGAATTCCGCAGCCAAGAGTAAATTTTCTCCTGGCCATCGGGAGGGGGGCAGGAACATGATCGTTTCATCCATGGTGAACCTGAGCATCGACCTGGGCGCCCTGGAGTACAACTACCGCCAGTTACGCGGCCTGTGCGAGCCCCAGGTCAAGCTGCTGGCGGTGGTCAAGGCGGATGCCTACGGCCATGGACTGCTGCCGGTTGCCCGGACTTTGGTTCGGGCAGGAGTGGATTACCTGGGGGTGGGTTCCCTGGAGGAAGGCCTGACCTTGCGCCAGGTGGGCATGACCCTGCCGATCCTGCTGCTGCTGGGCATCCTGCCCCGGGAGGCGGAGCGGGCCGTGGCCGCGGACCTGGAAGTGGTCGTCTTCCGCCAGGACGTGGCACAGGCCTTGGCTGCGGCAGCCCGCAGCCAGATGAAAAAGGCCAAGGCGCACCTGAAGGTGGACACCGGCATGGGCCGTCTGGGCCTGCTTCCCGGCGAAACCCCGGAGTTTCTCGCCGGTCTGAAGGAATTCCGCCAGCTGGAAATTTTAGGACTCGTTTCCCACCTGGCAGTGGCGGATCAGGAAGATAAGACATATACTTTAAGACAATTGCAGGAGTTTACCAGTCTGCTGGCCACGGTTCGAGCCCAAGGCTGGGCCACGCCGCTGAGCCACATCAGCAATAGCGCCGCCCTCTGGGAACACCAAGAGGCCCATTTCGGGCTGGTGCGGCCGGGGCTGATGCTCTACGGTTCGCCCCCGGCCCCTGACCGGCCGCCGCCGGTGCAACTCAAGCCGGTGATGAGCCTGACCACGCAGGTTCTCCAGGTGAAGCGCCTGCCGCCCGGGAGCAGCATCAGTTACGGCTGCACCCACACCACTTCCGACTGGTGTGACCTGGCGGTGCTGCCTGTCGGTTACTGCAACGGCTATAACCGCCTGCTGTCCAACCGGGGCGAGATTTTGGTGCAGGGCCGCCGGGCCCCGATCCGCGGCCGGGTCTGCATGAACCTGACCATGGCCGAGGTGACCGGCATTCCCGGCGTCAAAGAGGGCGACCTGGTCACACTGATGGGCCGGGACGGGGGCGAGCGCATCAGCGCCGATGATCTGGCGGCCTGGGCCGACACTATCAGCTATGAGGTCTACTGCCAACTCGGCGCCGCCAACCTGAGACGCTACAAAGGGGCCTGAGATGGAAAGAAAACCGGATACTACCGAGCCCAGCATCTGCCTGGTCTGCGCCTGGCGGGAGAATTGCGTCAAGAAGTATTCCTTCACCGGCCAGCATTGCCTGGAGTTCACCCGGGATCTGACCCTGAAGGCGAAGCCGGTGGGCGAGGCGCCGAAGAAGGAAGAGAAGAAGTGATCGGTAAAGGCTTGAAATGCAGCCGCAGGCTTTAGCCTGCGCCAATCTAGGGCGGGCGGTCCCGCCACTGAATACGGATTCATAAGGCACAGGCTTCTAGACTTTGTCCTTCAGAGCTAACGGCCTGTTCCACCTAAGTAAAGGGCGACCCAGCAGGTCGCCTCTACATTAATAACCCTCGAAAGTTACTCAATGCGACTCAAAAAAACCTTACGTGACTTAATTACCCAAGCGGTAGAAACCGCCCGGAACGCGGGCGGGCTCACTTATGACACCCTGCCCGCCTTCGAAGTGGAGGCTCCGAAGCAGGCCGGCCACGGCGACCTGGCCACCAACCTGGCCCTGGTCCTGGCGAAGCAGGCCAAGCAGCCGCCCCGGAAGGTGGCCGAAACCATTATTAAAAACCTCAGCGCCCCGGAGGGTATGCTGGCCAAGGTGGAAATTGCCGGGCCGGGGTTTATCAACTTCTTCATCGCCGACGCCTTCTGGTACCGGGTAATCCCGGAGATTTACGAATTGGGTCCCGCTTACGGCAACAGCGAGCTCGGGGCCGGACAAAAAATCCAGGTGGAATTCGTCAGCGCCAATCCCACCGGTCCCCTGCATATCGGCCACGGCCGCGGCGCGGCCCTGGGGGACGCCCTGGCCAATCTGCTCGCCGCCACCGGGCATGAGGTGGTGCGCGAATATTACATCAACGACGTGGGCAACCAGATCCTTACCCTGGGGAAATCCCTCTACTTCCGCCTGCGGGAACACCTGGGCGAGGTCATCGAGTTTCCCGAGGACGGCTACCAGGGGGGCTACATGAAGGACCTGGCCAGGGAATACCTGGCCCAGGGCCATCCCGCCCCGCCAATCCCGGCGCAGGAAGACGACCTGCGGGAGTTGGGCCGCTATGCCGGGGACGCCATCCTGGCCGAAATCAAACAGGATCTGGAGGACTTCGGGGTGCGCTTCGACGTCTGGTTCAGCGAAACCGAACTCTATCGCCAGGGTCTGGTTGAAAAGAGCTTTGAGCTCTTAAGAGAACATGGCTTCCTCTATGAGCAGGACGGCGCCCTGTGGTTCAAGGCCACCGAGTTCGGCGATGAAAAAGACCGGGTGGTGCGGCGCAGCAACGGCGCCACCACCTACTTCGCCTCGGATGTGGCCTA
>JAMCQY010000207.1 GCA_023381945.1 Deltaproteobacteria bacterium | reverse complement strand
TAACCGCGGCGGACGAAGCAGGGGTTGGAGGATTCACGGTTGCCGCCGCAGCCATTTTTACCGGTCTAACCGGGAGACGCACCGGCGTCGGAGTTGCAAGCTTTAGCGGGGCAGCCGCTGGGGGTTGCCGAGTCAGTTTGGGCTCCGCCTGTTTGGCCGCCACCTTTTGATCCGCCATGGGAGCGAGAGCCGGAGCTGGGTGCGAAGCCTTTGCCGGGGCAGGCGCCGCGGCCACTTCAGGCTTGGCCGGGGGCGCTGCTGCCACCGCCGCGGGTCTTGGGGGCGCGGCCGCTGCAGATTGCAGGGCCGGTTTAACCTCCGCGGCTTGGGCTGCTAATTGTTGATCCACTTTGGAGGTCGTGGTTGAGGGCGGCACCGAGGCCGGAGCCCTTTCCGGAGTTAGCGCCGCCGCCAATTCGTGTTTAACCTGAGGAGCTACTGCCGCCGGGGGCTGTGGAGCCGGTTCAGCCTCCACCGGTTTGGCCGCCACCTTTTGATCCGCCATTGGCGCTGGAGCCGGGGAACCGGCCAGGGCCGGAGTCTTTTCCGCGACTACCGCCGCCGCTAACTCGGGTTTGGCCAGGGAAGCGGCAATCGCCGGGGGCGCCGGTTTTGACGAGACTGCTGCCTGGGGAGATTGTGACTTTGCTTCAGGCATTTTGGCATAATTGGCGGGTGCCTTCATTCCCAAAAAAGTCAAGGCTTGATTCAGGCGAGCTTGCGCTCCCGCCACCCCTTCGGCTTCCTCCCAAAGCTTTTGTGCTTCCGCCAGTTTGCCCTGGCGGCACCAGACCAGACCAAGATTATTGCGAGCGGCCTGATTTCCCGGATCGCGCTCCAGGGCCTCCTTAAAGCAAGATTCTGCTTTGGTCAGATTTCCTTGGAGATAAAAGGAGAAACAGAGATTGTTTTGCAAGGCCCGATTGGAGCCATGGCGGGCCAGGACTTCCTGATAGATCTCCTGGGCCCGCTGGAATTGCCCCAGCTCCTGATAATTTTGGGCCAGGGCATCGGCGATTTTGACATTATCGGGGTCCGCCAGGTGCGCCTCTTCCATTTCCTTCAAGGCCGCATCCGGCCGGCCCATCAATTTATAATAATGGGCGTTGCTGAGTAGCCGGGAGGTTTCCGAGACGGCTGGCCTGATTTGCGATGGATAATTCCCCGTGTGGCATCCCGCGCCCACCAGAAGCATTCCCGCAAAGGCCGCAGTGGCCAAAAGCGTGGCGACGCCGCTCCGGCGAATAGATGTCAAGACACCAGTTGGGGTTTTATTTACTGAGCCGGCCATTAGCCATCGCCGGCACCCAACCATCCAATGCCGGCTGAGCCTTGTCGCTGCCATGATCCATAACCTCCCTGCCACTCCCTGGCATTAAGGTCGCGATTAGTAACTTAACTGCAATTGCGGGGATTTCTTTTCTTCACCCTTGAAGCCCTTATCATACAATTCCTTCTCGTTCACCGCGGCGCCGGGGGTTAACCCGGTGGCCGGGGTGTTGGTCTGGCCAGCCTGGGGGTCGAGCACCGTCTGGGCCAGGTTGTTCCGTACCGAGTTGCCATAGTCCAATTCGATGGCGCTGGGACCAAAGCAGCCTGCCACCCACAAAACCCCGGTCAGGCACAGGATTATCCTGACAATTTGCCTCTTGGGATTCTTGGTTTTCATCGATTTATACCTATCTTTCCGGGGGAGAAGGTTGTCTGGCCTTTTCCCCATTAAATTTTCTGGCGGTTAGTGACGCTATTCCGCTTTCTGCATCCCAAAGCCTTGCGGCAACCCCTGGGAGGGTGGCGTGGCCTGGGCCGGCGCCGTTACCCCCGGACGACTCTGATCCAGCCCCAGGAGATACTTCTCGGCGTCGGTGGGCGTAGCCCACTTGTCGGTGGGCAGCCGCGCCGAATTTGGGGCCAGGGGTTTGGCGATATGCGGGGTCACCAAAACCACCAGTTCGGTCTGCTGCGACTGCCAGCTGGAAGACCGGAACAAGTTCCCCAGGACGGGCACATCTCCCACCACCGGAAACTTGTTGACGACATTGCGGTCTTGGTCTTTGAGAAGCCCGGCCATGCAAAAGGTCTGCCCGTCTTTGACCTCCAGGTGTGTGGACATGCGCCGGGTGGTAAGGGCTGGAATTACAAAGTTAGAGGTGGTTATGGCGTTGGCGAAGTCCAAATCCGAGACCTCGGGGCTCACCTTCATGGCAATCTTGCCCTCGTCCAGCACCGTGGGGGTGAAGCTCAGCATAACCCCGAATTTCTTATAGTCGATGGTGATGGTGGTGCCGCCGCCCACCCCGCTTTGGGGTACGGGAATGGGATATTCGCCGCCGGCCAGGAAGGTAGCCTCCGTGCCGCTGGTGGTCACCAAATTAGGCTCCGCCAATATCCGGCCTAAATTCTTCTGCTTAAGAACATCGAAGAACATTGACCACAGAAGACCGCCCCCCTTAAATCCTGCCAGCGCCGTGAGGTTGGCGCTTTGGGCGACGGTAAAAGTGGTGCTGGTAAAGGAGCGGACCAGATTGGCCACGGACGCCAGTCCGCCAATCTGTTGGACGCCGAAATTGCCCGAGGGACTGATGACATTCAGGTTGACGCCCATGCGATCCAGGACGGTCCGGGCGATTTCCGCCAGGCGCACTTCCACCATGACCTGCTGCACTCCGCCCACGTGCATCAGATTAATTACCTTATCCCTCTTGCCCCCGGCAAAGGGTAAGGCCAGCGAGATGGCGGTATCCTGGGCTATCGGACCCGTGACTTCCCCTGAAAGCACCACGGAGTCGCCCGCGGCCTCCACCCCGATCTTCTCTTTGGGTAGAATTTGATGCAGCTTTTCCTTCAAGAGGCTAACGTCAGCCTCCACCGTCACAGTGGCCGTAGTGAAGCGGGATTTGCCCCACAGGCTCAGGTTAGTCACCCCCGGGGCCAGACCGTTAACGTAGACTTCTTTCTCCGAGATTAAGATAATGTCGGCAATCTCCGGATCAGCTACGGAGATACGGGTTATTGCAAAGGTGCTTCGCAATACCTTGGAGTGGCCTACCCGGAGGCGCAATACCTGGGTGATCTCCTGACTCTTCACCCGCTCCAGCAGGTCGGCTCCGAAAGCGCTGTCTCCCCCGGCAACGCTCAACACCAACCCCAAGGCAAGCAACCACCTCCCCCACCGGGTTGCTTTGGTTTTCACCCTGCAAACCTCCTTTTATAATTATAATTTCTTACTTAAAATTTAACTAATCCCTAAGGTCCTCAAAATTTGGGATTTTTTTGCATCATTATTATGTCGGATTTGTTTTGTCAAGTTATTTTTCAAAATGCCATCACAAAAAATTAGGGAGGTACTTAAATATAAAATGATTCTAATGGGAATTTTGTTCGGAACACAATTGTCGTCTGTAGTTCTATTGCAGTTATTTTTGGATGTTCCCGGAAAAACCGGTCCTCTCGAGGTTCGCCTTGAGGGGTTGGGAAAAGTTAGAAGATGTTCCCATGAAGACCAGAATCAGCCACCAGAACTCTTATCCCAGCTTAGGCAAAAGGCCATTTAAAGACTTCCGTTTTTTTTCCAGATCAAGGTCATTGCCATGGCCATTTTGAATGATTATTCTCATCATGTGAAAAAAAATTATTCGTAAAAAACAACTCCTCGATACAGTTCTTTGAACCCCAGACCCTGCCTGAGCGAACTCCGACAAATAAATCAAACTAGGAACTATCAAGTTATCCTAAAGCTTTCACCACGCCAACGGCAAAGGACTTTCTGTCTATCCTCCGGAAATTGACCCAACAGGTCAACCCTTTTGCCGGCGCTGCAACAAAAAAGCGGCTATCTCGGAGCGCGCCGAATCCCATAAACTATTGACTTCCTTTCAATAAAGTAGCATAACCGAAGCTTCTAGGGCGGCACGAAACCGCTTCCGATAGGTGCTTTAAAAAAATTGCCGGCAAAAAAATAAAGCCGCAGACCAAAGCCTGCGGCTTCAATTTTTTAATTTTAGTCGAACTAAAGTTCCGAGGCTTCTGCAGGCAGGAGCAGAAAACGGCTCTTGCCCGAGGCAATACGCAGGCCGTCGGCAATCCGGACGATTTCGCCCTCGGCGTGGCGGCGGCTGCCGTTGGGGGTATGCATGACGCCCCGGACCCGGATGGGCTCATCCGGTTTCAGGGGGGCGTGAAAGCGCACCTCCATGCTGAGAGTGAGGCCCGGGCCGGCGAAATGCCAGATGGCGTGGGCCATGAGTTCATCCAGGAGGGTGGAAAGGATA
>JAMCQY010000233.1 GCA_023381945.1 Deltaproteobacteria bacterium | reverse complement strand
GCTTAAAGGGGCGCTGACGGGGCGTTTGATCTCCAGCATGATTGATCCCGTTAGGTTTCTTGTGAAGAATTTCTTTAACTCCCGACTTTTTTAATCCCATTCAGCATCAGTGTCAAGCATTTTTTGAATTTGAGTTTTGAGTTTCGGGTTTTTGGATTAACCTGGTGAAATATAGCGCAATGTTTATGGCAGAATAAGGCGAGGAAGAGGTTCGGTGGGGCAGGCCTCCTTGCCTGCCTGGAGTTGAATCTCGGGATACTGCAACTGGTTATTGCTGCTGATGGCGCTGCCGGCCGAAAGCCAGGCTCCCCAAAACCTTCAGCCAGGCGCCGCCTTCTCTAAGGACCATCTTGCTTAACCACAGGTAGCGGCGCTGCCGCCAGTAATGGCGGAGCAGGCCCCGGGCGGCCAGAGGATGGACCGTGATGCCGTGCCGGGCGAAGCGTCGCCGGAAGAGGTAATGGGCCCGGCGGATATGCAGGCTGTCGCTCACCAGCCCCACCGCTTTGACCTCTGGGCCTTGCACCAGGACCAGGGTGTTGGTAGCCGAGGCCGCGGTGTTGTGGCTGGCTTCCTCCAGGACCAGGCAGTCCGCCAACCGGTGTCGGGCGTCTATGCCCCAATTTTTCTGGGTCCAGTCGAGAGACCAGGCGGCCATGGCTTGGGCCTCCGAAGTGGCGGTGCCCGGCCGTCTGGCGCCAGTGAGCAGGATGCGGCAGCCGGGATAGTGCTCCCGCCAGATCTGCAAGGCATGGCGCAGGCGGAGCTGGGCCACCCGTCCGGGCTCTCCCAGGGGATTGAGGCGGGCCCCCAAGACGATCAGGCAATCAAAAGGTGAAGGAGGAGATGGCGAAGGGCGAAAAGGGGAAAAAGGGAAAAGGCGAAAAGACTGATTCTTAATTCGGTCCATTTCCGTCTTTATTCTTCAAAATGGAGAGCAGGCGCCCTCGCCTGCAAGGGACAGCCGGGGGCGGCTGTTCTCCATTAACACTGGATTAATAACCTAATTTATACAGCCACAGAACAGTGGCCGAAGCCGCCAGACAGTAGATGCCGAAAAACTGCCAGCGGCCTTGCTCCAGCCAGCGGGAGAGCCAGCGGAGGGCCAGCAGGCCGGCCAGGCAACTGAACACCATGCCCAGGAGACTGGGCAAAAAGAGGCTGAATATACCGGCCCCCTGGGCGGCAGACGCCGCCTGGGCCTTCCATAATCGCATGACTTCCCGCAGTATAACCGGCGGAGTCAGCACCACGGCCAGAGCGAAGCTGAATTCCTCCACCCGCTCCTTATTGATCCCCAGGATCAACCCGGTGGAAATGGTGGCGCCGGATCGGGAAAAGCCCCGAAAGGGCAGACAAAGGCCCTGCACCGCGCCGATCAGGGCAGAGCCTTGCAAGGCCTGGCGGTCAGGGTGCTCCGGGCGCTCGGCCCGCAGGCCGGCATAAATGATCAACAGGCCCACCACCCCCAGGGAGACGCCGATCAGGGCAAGGTTGCCGAAGATCAGTTCAATTTCGGCATGCGGCACATTCCGGAGCGCGACTTTTTCGATCACGAATTTCAGAGCCAGGCCGATAATACCGGTGATCACCGTAGCCACGGCCACCCGTTGGGCGAAATTCCACGATTCCCGGCGGGACGAGAAATAGTTTTCCCGCCAGGAACGCCAGAAATAGAGAATCACCGCCACCATCGTGCCGGTGTGCAGCATCACCAGCAGCATGGTCATCTCGGGCCGGGTGGGATCGAGGCCCATTAATTTCTCCGCCACGATGACGTGCGCCGAACTGGAGACCGGCAGCAGTTCTGCCGCGCCTTGTACCAAGGCCAATAATAAAATTTGAAAAATGGACATATTCTGAATCTGTCACCCCGGCACGGACCAGCCCGAACCGCCTTTCGAATAATTCAGCCTTTTAGAAAGACCATTGCAATACGTTAGGCACCATGAAGCTATAAGACAACCTGGTTTCAATAAAGCAGAATTCAATTTTCTTTTGTAGGGGCGGACCCACGTGTCCGCCCAATTTTAGGCGCACACGTACATACCCGCACCAGTGCTTAACCATTTTGCCCTTTCCCCTTGTTCCCTCTTTTTCTTTAGTTTCCGCAGGGCCCGGGCCCCTGCCTTCCAGGCCGGTTCCTCATGCTTGCCGCGGCGCCGCGGCGGCTTCTCACCCGCTCTGGCCAGATCCACCAGGAAAGTTCCGGGAGTGGGCGGAGCCGGGGCAGCCTTGGGAATTTTCGGTTTTTCCTCCTGAATCAGCGGCGCGGGCAGTTGCAGAAAGTCGCGGGGAATGCTCTGAGTCAGAAAAAAGTCCTCGCCGTAACCGGTAAATTCGCTACCCTGCCGGGTAGCGGCCTGGGCCTGGATGGTGACCATAATGGGATACTGGGCCCGGCGCCTACCCAACTTCAGGGCGATATCTTTACTGCGCGCCAGCATCAGTTCGCCGCCGCCCGGGGGCCTGAGGCCCTCCTGCCAGACCCGCTCGTGGGCCTTGGGCGGAATGGCCAGGTAGAGCAGGGGAGGGGGGGATTCGCCGGGATGCCGCTGGAAAGTGGTCGGTGGCGTGAGGCAGCGGATTTTCTCGTTTGTGATCTCGAAGGCCGGCGGCTGCATGAGCATGACCACCTGGTCCAGATGGTGGCGCCGCACGAAACCCCAGCCCGGTTCATGGATCAGGGCCTGCTGGAATTGTTTGAGGGGGACAAAACCGTCGGCATCGAGCACCAGGCCGAATTCGTCGGGGTGGCGGCCCAATATGTAGGCCAACATCTTGGCCAGGGTTTCCAGTTGTCTGGGCAGTTTCATAGAGGCAGTGGCCAGTAGCCAGTAGACAGTAGTCAGTAGTCAGTTAAAACCTTGGTTTTTAATAGCTACGGCTCTTAGAAAATAATCCAGCTTTTCTATCCCATCACTAAAATGATAACAAGAAATTCGGAAAACGGAAAACGGAAAACATAATCAGCCGTAGGGCGGGAAAGCGAAGCGCATCCCGCCTTAAACCACTGATCTCGCCACCGACCACTTTCTAAAAAACTGGTCTATTTCTGGATTGACAAATCCAGTTATAGTGCTAATTTTAACCAGATAAAGGACGATAGCGCCATGGGTCAGCGCCAGTTTCATCCGCAGCATAAAGAGCTTTTGCGCGAAGCGGCGGTCATTGCCGAGGAGATGACTTTTGACTATTTCAAGCTCAGCTTGGCGCATTGGCGCCGGGCCCGCTACGACATCCTGACCCTGGAGGGCTTGAACCTGGAGGAGATTTCGCCGCACGCCCACGCCCTGGTGGCCAAATACAAGGGCTGTCCCCCCAACTCTTCGCTGCAGTCGGCCTATTTCGACTTTTACCGGGTCTGTCTCCAGGACCACAACATCCTCAAAACCCTGGAGGCCAGCCCCGAGCTTTCTCTGTTCCCTCTGTTGCTCTATATTGTCACCCACGAACTGGTGCATGTCATCCGCTTCAGCCAGTTTCTGGCCCTGTTCGAGGCGGCGGAGGAGGAAAAGGGCCGAGAGGAGGCGAGGGTGCACCGATTGACGCAAAAAATCCTGCAACCTTTAAATTACCTCGACTTACCCGCGGTAATTCGTTATTATAATTAGATTGGCAAGGAGGTTTGGCAGCATGCCGATTTACGAGTATCAATGCGCCGCCTGCGGCCAGGTGGTGGAAAAATGGCAAAAGGTTTCCGAAGACCCCCTCAGCACCTGTCCCGCTTGTGGCGGCAGTCTCAGCAAGCTCATCAGTAACTGCTCCTTTCATTTGAAGGGGAGCGGTTGGTATGTGACGGATTATAGCGGCAGCCGCAGCGGCGCCGCGTCCAGCAGCGCCGCTGAGGCGAGCAAGCCCGCCGATGCCACGGATTCGGCGCAGAAAAGCAGTGAGGCCAAGCCGGCTGAGCCCGCGGCTCCCGCCAAGAAGTTCAAGTGAGGCCCCAAATGCTGATCCTCCCCGGTGGGGAGAGAAAGGAAGCCACAGTTGGCTGAGATTAAGAGTGCCCTGGAGCTGGCCCTGGAAAAGGCCGAGCGCTATGGCAAGGCCTCCAAAGAGGAGATGGCCGTGGCGCAGTATCAGGACCAGGGCCGCCAGTTGGCGGTGAAGTTTCTTAAGGGCGAAGGCGAACTGGAGGCGGAGCTGCAGAACTTGCCCGCCGAAGCCCGGAAGGCCGCCGTGATGGCCGTCAAAGAAGTCTTTTTGCGCAATGTCGGTTTGCCCAGGAACGGCGAGACGGATGAACGCCTGGAGCGGTCCCTGGACGGCCTGATG
>JAMCQY010000397.1 GCA_023381945.1 Deltaproteobacteria bacterium | reverse complement strand
ACTATGACCCAATGGGGGCTGGAAGGTTGCCCGGTAAGCCTGGCGGTGAGCCGGGACTTGGGTTTCCTGCGTCCGGCGGCCCTGCCTCAGGCCGCGGCCGAGAACCTGGCCCAGGTGGTGGCCTACGAACTGGACCGGTTTTTGCCCCTGCCGGCCGAACGCCTCTATTACGATTATCAAATATTGGAAGAGACGGACACGGAAATTCGCCTCATGTTGATGGCCCTGCCCCGGGAAACGGTGAACGTCTGCCTCGACCTCCTGTCCCAGGCCGGGTTACGGCCCATGGCTATGGAGTTGGCGCCCGCCGCGGTGGCCGCCGTCTTCACCCAGATGACCGCCAAGCTGCCGTCTTCCTGGCTGCTGCTGCACCTGGAGCCGGGGGCCTTTGAGTTGGCGCATATTCAGGGCCAGGGGATCCGGGCCTTTAGGCAGGGACGCACCGCCCTTGGGGCCGACCTCACCCAGCTCTTGGGCGGCGAAATCGAGCGCCTTAAGGCCGCGGGACCTCAGTTTAAAACCCTGTGCCTGTATGGCCGGAGCGGTTTGGGGTTCCAGGCCACCGCTTTGAGTGAATCCCAAAACCTGAACCTGGTCTATCCCAGCCATCTAACCATCCAGAATCTGCCGGCGGAAACGGAGCAGGACGGAGCCCTGGCCGCAGTGGGGGCGGCCCTCCGAAGCCTGGGAAAGGCCTCCCAGCAGGGGAACCTGCTGCCGGTCTCGGAGCGGGCCACCGTGCATCTGGGCCGCTTTAACTTCAATGGCCTGATGCTCCTGATCTTCCTGGGGCTTTGCTGCCTCTGGGCCGGCAGCGACTTTATCCATTCCAGAGTGGTGCTCTACCAGATGAACAGCCAAATCGCCAAATTGGAGCCGGAGGCCCGGGCGGTCGCGCGTCAGTTGGAGGAGAGCCGGGCCCTGGCAAAACAGATGGAAAACTTCCGCAAGATGGGCAGCACTCCCGATAAGCTTAGGGTTCTGAAAGACCTGACCCAGCTAATCCCCGACAACACCTGGCTCTTCAATATGCGCCTTAGCCGGCAGAATCTCGATATCAGCGGAGTTTCCAAATCGGCTTCCGATTTAATCCCTCTGCTGGAAAAATCCGGCTGGTTAACCAAAACCGAATTCGCTTCACCCATTGTGACCGATGCCACAAAACAAGAACATTTTAAAATTAAAGCAGATTTTAAGTGATTCGAGCCGTTATTTCGCGCGGCTGAATCCCCAACAGCGACGCCTGGCCTTGATCGCCGGCGGCGGTTTGCTGCTGGTCCTGATCTATCTGGTGGTGATCAGCCCCTTGTGGGCCCTGCATGACAGTTGGTCCCAGGAACTGGCGCAGAAGCGGCAGTTGCTGGAGAAATACCAGAGTCTCGTGGCCAGCAAGTCCAGAGTTGAACAGGGCAACAAGGCCATGAAAGAGGCCCTGGCCCAAGCGGAGAGCCAGTTTCTTACCGGGGGCAACTCCGCGGTAGCCTCCGCCGATCTCCAGGAAATCGTGAAAAGATTGACCCAGGATAACGGGGTCTTGATGACCAGCGCCAAGGTCCTGCAACCCAAGGAGGCCGGCCCCTATCTGGAGGTGCCGGTACAGGTGCAGTTATCCTGCACCACCGGGCAGTTGCTCACTATTCTCTACCAATTGGAGCACCACAAGAAGCTCTTGTTCATCCCGGAACTGGAGGTCAACGCTCCTCGTTGGGCTGCGGGGGCGAAGGGCAGCGCCACCTTGCAGGTCAATCTGGTGATCTCCGGGGTGATTAAAAAAAGTGTGGGGATCTCCAGTTGAACTGGCGCCGGGGCTTCAATCTGTGGCATATTATCATGGTGGCGATTAACGGCCTCCTCCTCCTGGCCGTCTTAAACATCTGGTGGGGAGGCGGCGGCGCCCCGGTTGCCGTCCGGCATGGCAAGGGACCAGAATTGCCGAAAAATCCCTTAGTGCGGGACCGGCAGCCCTTGAGCGCCTTCCGGCTTGTGGCGGCCAAGGACTTGTTCAGCCAGGACCGTGCCGGCCCTGAGGAGCTGCACAGCAATGGCCAGGCCACCCTGGAGGGCCGGCAACTCATGGGAATCATGATGATCGGCTCTGACCGGGTCGCCCTGATCAGCAACAAGCAAAAACCCGTCTCCGGTCAACAGGCGGCGCAAGTGGACGTGGTGCGCCAGGGCGAAGTCTATGATGGCTTGAAAGTGGCGGAAATAACTACTCAAGCGGTGGTGTTCCAAGGAAAAGAAGGCAAAAAAACCCTAACCTTCCCAGAATAGAGGCTCCAGCGTGAACATGATGCGCAGTTCCTCCGGTGTAGTGAGAAAACACCCCATGGCTGGGTGGTTTCAAGGTTTCCTGACTTCCTTTCTGGTCATCGGCCTCGCGGGCTGTGCGGCCCCTTCTCAGGTAACCCCGCCTCCCGCCCCTTCCGAAGCTCGGAAGGTGCCGGTGAAGGTCTATCAATCCCCGGCCCCTCCGCCACGCCCGTATGTCAAGAAGGAGAAACCCCCCAAAGAGGAACCATTTAGCGGCGACATCGGCGACCGGGGACTAGAATCTTATTCTGCCCGCCTGAAAAAGCTTCCCTCTGCCCTTCGGCGCACTCCGAGGAAAGGGGAGAAGGTATATCCCATCGACCTCAACTTGAAAAACGCTGACCTGGTTGAGGCTGTCCGCGTCCTGGCCGAAACCATGGGGATCAACTATTCCATCGACCCCAAGGTCAAGGGAACCGTTAATGTCCGGGCCACCGGCAAACTGAGCCAAAGTGAGCTTTTGTCCATCATGGAAAGCTTGTTGACCATTAATGGGGCCACCATGATCAAGGGACCGGATGGAGTCTACCGGATCGTGCCCATGGATAAGGCCGCAGCCCGGGGCCTGCCGGTGTACAGCCGGGGCGCTGTGCCTCCAGGCATGCGGGCTCAGGTGGTCTTTTTGGAGCAGACTCCCGTCAAGGAAATGGTGGCGGTGTTGAAACCTCTCCTTTCCACCGCCGGGAGTATCGGGGAAGCCTCCCACAATTCCTTGATCGTGGTGGACACCCCGGACAACATGGATAAGATTCTGCAATTGATCCACCTGGTGGATACCCGGTCCTTGGCTCATACCATGGTGCGCATCGTCAAAGTGCACAACAGTGCGCCCAAAGAAGTTATCAGTGAATTGGAAACCATCTTTGGGGCTTATGGCACCCTGGCCGGCAAGGAAAAGGCGCAATTCGGGGTGAGCTTCCTGCCGGTTGGACGCCTCAACGGCGTAATGATCCTGGCCACCTCCCGGTCCTTGATGGAACGGGCCCTTTATTGGGTGCGCCAGTTGGATGCCAAGACCGATATGATGGCTAACATTCACGTCTATAACGTGGAGAATTACAAGGCCAAGAACCTGGCCAACATCCTGACCCAGGTTTACGGCGGCACCGCTGCCGCGCCCACCGTCACGGAGGTCAAGCCCGGATTGGGCATTCAGCCCGGAGGCGCCGCCTTTGGCGGCGCCGGTGGCACAGCCGGAGGTCTGGGCGCAGCCGGAGGTCTGGGCGCTCCGGGCGGCGCGGCCGGTGCCGGGGGCGCCCAGCCGTCGGGCGCCACGGCTGGGACCGTGAGCGGCAGCATGGGCCTGACCGGGGCCGGTGGCGGCGGCGGCGCCGCCGGCGCCTTCGGCTTGGGCGCTCTTGGCGGTACCGCCGCCGGTGGGCCCGGCGGCCTGGCGGCAGGTGCGCCCCTGAAGGAGCGGGCCGCCGGCGCCGGAGCTGAAGGCGCGGCGCTCAAGGAAGGGGTGCGCGTGATTCCCGATGAAGAGAATAATCTGCTGGTGGTCGTGGCCCCGCCTTATGAATGGAACATTATCTCCAGAATCCTGCGGCAATTGGACGTCATGCCCCGGCAGGTTTTGTGTGAGGTCCTCATCGCCGATATTGTCCTTACGGACCAATTAAAATACGGCCTTGAATTTTTAATTGGAGCCCAGCCTTCCACCACGGCCACCTCAACAGCAACCGGCAGCAGCACAACTGCTTCCGCCCTCACAGGCGCTTTGGTTGCCTCGCAGACCAGTCCCACAACCACCGCTACGGTCGCAACACCCGCCGGAACTCCCGGATTAACGGTCCAAACCGGAGCCTCGGCCGCCTTTAGCCAAACTGGAGGCCTGACTTTAGTGGCTCTCGACACGGTCAACAAGCTGAAAGGTGTCGTTAATCTGCTGGCAGCGGAAGGAAAGGCCGAAATCCTGGCCTGTCCCCAGATTATGGCGGCCAACAACCAGGAGGCCCGCATCCAGATCGGCTCGGACG
>JAMCQY010000026.1 GCA_023381945.1 Deltaproteobacteria bacterium | reverse complement strand
AGATGGTCTATGACGGCGTCGAAGGTTCCGGCCGGGGTAAAGGCGCCGACGTGGAGTTCATAGATGACATAATTTGTCAGGCTCAGTCCTCCCCAGCCCCCATCGGTCCAGGAAAAGGCAGGAGAAATGACTTGAGAAGGGCCGTGGACCCCTTCCGGTTGAAAGCGGGAGGCCGGATCGGGGCGTTCTTTGCCGCCGTCCAGCCGGTAAAAATAGCGGCTGCCCGGGGCCGCGCCGCCGCATATGCCATAAAAATAGCCGTCATTACCTTTGGTTAACGGCTGTATCCGCTCCATAGGCGAGACCAGCCGGACTTCCAGGGTTTCGGCCTTGGGCGCCCACACCTTGAAGTGAACGCGGCCATCTTCCAGGGGAAAGGCTCCCAGGTTGATGGAACGCATTAAGGTTGGCCTCCTTCAGGTTAAAATTCTATAATCCGCTGGCCGGGGTTTTCGCACAGGATCATCAGGTTCAAGTAGTCCCTAATATCCCGGGTTATGAGGAAGTGCTGGCGGACAAACTCCCGGGCCTTCTGTCCCAGGTGCCGCGCTATTTCTGGCCGGTGGAGCAAGTATCGGATGCGGAAAGCGCAACCCTCGGGGGAGTGCACCAGGAACCCGGTATTATAATCCTGGATCTGCATAACGATGCCGCCCACCGCCCCGCCAATCACCGGTTTACCTTTCCACATGGCCTCGGTCACGGTCAGTCCGAAGCCTTCCCGGACGGATTTCTGCACGATGATATCCGCGGCCCGCTGTAAGGCGTTGATATCGTGGTGGCTATCCGGAGGCAGGAGCAGGAGTTGAATATCGGGCTCCCCTTGGGCCGCCTCCTGAACCTCGGCGAAAATCCTGGAGCCTTCCGGATCATCGGTGGCCTCTCCTCCGGCCAGCACCAGCTTGCAGGGAGTTTGGCGCCGCACCAGCCGGAAGGCTTCGATGACCCCCAGGGGGTCTTTAAAGGAATCAAATCTGGAAACTTGTAAAATTATAGGTTTGTCAGTCTCCACCTCCAGGCGCTCCAGTACTTCGCTTATTTCCGCCGGGCAGAGGTCTCGGTTCTTTTCAGCCAAAGGGTCGATGGAGGGGGAGATGAGATATTGCGGGTGGGGCAGGTTCTGAGAGAAATTAGCCATGGAGAAGATGGAGGCGTCGTATTGGCTCACCGCTTCCCGTAAAAACCGCCAGACTTGGCGGTCCGGCCTGGAAGCATCAATGTGACAGCGCCAAATCCAATGTTTGGCCCGGGGATGCAGATCCTCGATCAGAAAGGCCGGTTGCGGATCGTGCACCACCACGAAGTCGGTCTCCCAGTCGAACCGGCGGGCATTCTCCCGGTTGATCTCCCGGTAGTGTTGCAGCATGGCCGGAGAGAGGCGCGCTTTCAGACCTTGCAGGGCATTATGCATGGCCTTGGTGACCTCAAAGAAGGCCTGGTCTCCCTGAATTACCTCCCACTCGGTCCCGATGCCCAACTGATTCCAGATCGGCACCGCACTTTGCAGCAATTCCGCCACCCCACCGCCGGTGCGAGTGGAATTGATGTGCAACAGCCTCCTGGGAGCCAGGCGTTCCGCCAGCCGGTAAAGCTGGCTGACGACTTCCGTTCCGGCTATGGGCTCATATTCATTCAGGTTGGTCACAAGTTTCTCCAACATGTTCTTTGATGAGGGACAAGATGGTATCCCGGATTTCCGACAGGGTATAGAAAAAGATATCGATACCCCGCATGCCGGAGACTAACTCCGGCATATCAAAGTTGGTTTCAATCCAGTGAGAAAAGTCGTCCAGCTTGCGGTCCCGCAGCCGCCGGCGAGCCTCGACGAAATGGTAGTACACCGAATCCAAGCCTACAGTCTGGATGGCGGCGCAGAACTGCCTCAGGGTTTGGGCGGAAATTCCAGAAGGCATGATTACGGAGGAGGCCTCACAAAAATACAACTCAAAGCCGGGCCGGACCTCGGGATTAAAGGGAAAATCCCAGAGATACTCCTCCAGCATGTCAACCAGGGCCTCTCGAATCTGAGCCGGCTCTTCATATTCGAAAGGATCAAGGGAGCTGAGCCTTTCCGCCAAATTAGGATCATTCAGGGCCTTGGCGGCCCACAGGGCAAAGTCATTGGTATATTCTACCGCGGTTTGGGTGAGGGTCAGGCGGGATTGCCAGAGATGGTACTCCAACACCGGCTCACTCATCTCCTGCAGATGCTGCAACAGTTCCCTGAGGTTAATGGCCTTTTTGCCGGTAGGCTGGGGCATCACCAAATACTCAGAAAACCAGAAGATATTTTGGGCCGGCTGGTCCGCCATTAAAACCATGAGTCACCGCCCTCCTTACTACGAAGAAATTATCGGCCCATAAGATCTGAATTCGATGGTATAGGGGCCGGGTTCATGTCTTAATGCTGTTTCGACAGCCTTAAAATAAGGAGGAAAATTCGCAGAAACAAGGTAACTGGAAAAAATTATGGAATTCCTGCTGCGGCCAACGCCTCAGAGGATTTAGGAAAGCGGGGTTCAACGGACTTAAAGGAAAGAAATCGCCCAAGCACGCCGGGAGAATGGCTATTTATCTTGTTTCAGTTTTCTTAGGCGATTTCTTGATCAATTCCTGCTCCGCCTCCGCCACCGAACGATATATTTTGAAGCCGGCCCGCTGGCGTAAACGGCTACTCTGCAAAACCTTACGAAAATCGCCCTTCGCTTCGCACAGAGCCAGAACTATGCCTTGAACTTTCAAATCATAGTACACCTGTTCCAGAACCTCTACCCCATTCATATCCATGTCGACGATGGCCTCGGCATTAAGGAGGAAAACTTTTACCGGCTCATCGGAGGAGTCGATCATCTCCTGCACCCGAGAAGCGAAATAAGCGGCGTTAAAGTAATAGAGAGGCCCGGCAAACCGGTAAACCAATAAATCCGGGGCATCTTCCGGTCTGGCGATGCTTTCATACGGCCTGGTCATGCGGTACAATACCGGAATTATATTTTTCAGGCACTCAACCAGCCATAAAAGGATGGCAGTCAGTCTTTCGAGTAAGACACCCTGCGCCGCGATAAGGCCTACTGCCACGAGAGCGTAATGGGTTTTGTTACCAAGATAAATATGTTTTATCCAGCCGCCCAGGAAATGAATAACTATTAGGAAGTAAGCCGCCACAAAGCCGGAGTATACTATCAGTTCCAGCAGGAAGGAGAACAACGAGGCGAGTTTTCTCTTAAGATCTTTCACTCGCTTTTTCCGTCTTCCTTCTCGTCCTCGGTGGATTTTAGGGAACGCAGCCGGCCCGGAAGTTCTCTAAGAAAGGAAACAAGACTGCTTTTCTTTTGGCTCTGCATTACTAATACGGGCAGTTCGCTTTGCTCCACGATCTCCCGGGTGAGGTCACCCATCGCTAATTTGCTTAACCTTCCTTTACTCGAGGAGGAACCGAGGACTAACATATCGTATGCGGTCTGGTGCAATTCTTTCTGCAATTCCTGCACCACCGATCCGTGGGTCAGCAGCAACTTGCCGAAGACGCCGATCTTCTCCAGCAAATCTTTTTGGCGGCGCAAAGTCCGGCCAAGCTTTGAATTTGACTCCAGCAAGCGTTCGGCGGCCTCCTCAATTCTGATCAGCTCAGCATATACCGCCGGGGGTTCCTGCATAACATGAAACAGGTCCACCTCCGCTTTAACGGCCTTGGCGATCTCACCGGCGAATTCCACGGCCTGGTCCAAATTGGGGTCCCCGGCCGAGCATATTAAAAAACGACGCAGTTCCGGATAATTACCAATAACCATCAGCACAGGAAGCTCGGCAGCCGCGATGATTTTATAGGCCGGTACGCCAAGGGCTGAAACTCGCCGCCATAAGGGGTTCAGAAAGGCGCTGATAGGATTTTTGCGCACCGCGCCGATTATCATCAGGTCATAGTGGGTTTCCCTGGTGTGTTTGATGATTTCGTGGACCGGTTTGCCCACTTTGGTAATCAACTCGACGCCGAGGTCCTTTTCTTTGAAAATATTCAGGGTGGCCTTGAGATCCTTATGGAAGTTTTTCTCATCGCCGGCTTTTCTAACGATCCCCAGGATCGAGACATCGGCCCGATAAGCGGCGGCGATTATCACCCCGTACCACGCTGCCTTTTCCGCTTGAACGGTGCCATCACTGCAAAACAGTATCTTCATGGACTCACCATCGGTTTACTTGAAATGGTGTCCCGTCATCAAACTGTAAATTACCAATCCCGCCCCGAGAAGAGGCAAGGGGACAAACGCCATCCTGATGCCCGGGCCTCGAAAGTAAGAGGTGAGGGTGGCGCCGATCT
>JAMCQY010000010.1 GCA_023381945.1 Deltaproteobacteria bacterium | reverse complement strand
CCCATGCCGAGGTGCTGGCCTTGCGGCAGGCCGCGGAGTTGGCGGGGAATTACCGGTTGCCCGGGGTGAGCCTTTATGTTACCATTGAACCTTGCCTGATGTGCGTGGGGGCTGCAATTGCCGCCCGGGTAGGTCGGCTGGTTTTCGGCGCGGCCGACCCCAAGGCCGGCGCCTGCGTGTCCCTTTACCGCCTCCCCGAGGATAGCCGCCTGAATCACCGGATTGAGGTGACAGGCGGGGTCCGGGAGGCGGAGTGCCGGGGACTCTTGCAAGAGTTTTTTCGCGATAGGCGCTGACGGGCCGCCAACGCTGCCCGCCGGCTGCTGGCGGGAGAGAGATGACCGGAGACGGAAGACCGGGGACGGGGGACAGGCAAAATATCCGGTCCCGTAGCCCTATGGTTTTTGCCTTTACTGACAACTGACGACTAACAACTGGGAACTGACTGCTAATGAGGAGGGGTACCGAAGAGGCCGTAACGGGGTCGACTCGAAATCGACTTGGGGGCTAATCACTCCCACGTGGGTTCGAATCCCACCCCCTCCGCCATTTAAGCTATTGGTTTAATTAATAAATAAATCAAGATAAGGATCTGAAAGTTAGCCCCAAAGTAGCCCCGAAGACCGTTAATCGACACCGAAGGACGGTTCAACTCCCGCCTTCGGCACCATAAAAGATAATCTTAGACGGTGTCTGCGCCCTGCCCACGGAACGAAATCCCGGCCTCTATCCAGCGCCTTTTTATGGTATAAGGATTCCCATAACCGCCGGTAATCCGGGTTTCAAACCATGCTCGCCAACCTCCAGGGGCAAATCGAAAGAATCACCTTCCCTAATGAAGAAAACGGCTACACCGTCGCCAAGGTCAAGGTCTATAAATCAAATCAACCTGTTGATAACACTTTCCGAGTTAAACCGCGATGGATAAATTACCCTTTATTAAATTATTTCAGCCAGATATCCTTTCTGGATGAGAACTAGTTATTGTCGGGAATATATACGGTCTCCCCCACCTTTGAGCACACGGGCTTAGCCGAGTGCAACCAATCCCTTTCGGTCGATGAGATCAAGAAGCCGTTGTGCCGGTCCGCTCGGCTTTTTCTGCCCTTGTTCCCACTGTTGCACCGTGGTCTTGCCGGTACCAAGGATTGCCGCAAACACGGCCTGGCTGACATGGTTCGCCAAGCGAATACGCCGAATATCCTCGGGCCGAAACTCTCGTTTGGGCGGCAAACAGAGTGCCTTAACCTTGCGCATAGTAATTTCGTCCATGGCCCCGGCCTTAAACAAGTCGCGCGCCATATCATTGGCAATATCCAAAATCTTACTCATGGTGATGTACCTCTGCAATGGAGCCTTCCTTCAACCGCAAGCTCACTTGCGCGTCCGTCGCTGAAACAAAAGCCTCGGCAACTAAGCTTAGGGCTTACTTTCAAGGACGGGGACGGTACTCGCGCTTTCAGACACTTCTCGAGGTTATCCGCTCCCCCGAATTCAAGGAGGCTGCGACAGCTCTGGGCGGTTATGATCTGAAAGATTGCGGCAAGGTTGTCTGGGAGCAATAAAAGTTGACGGCCGGTTAAACCCATTCAGGTTTTTCGTCCCAAGCGAATTAACTTGAAAAAATTGTTGTTTTTTTGTTTTTACTTGGCTATTCTTCTTTTGAAATACCGCTATGAAGGGCAAGAAACCAGATCACGGGCGGGGGACCGCTCTGGCCGAAAGCCAGGAAATTCAGGGGACTCAGATCAAGGGCCGGCTCTGGATTGAAAGGCAAGGGGAGATCTTTTTGAGCTGGGGCCGGGTAGCCCTGCTGGAACAGATCCGTGAAACCGGCTCCATCGCCGCAGCCGCCCGCGCCATGAAGATGGCTTACAGCCATGCCTGGACCCTGGTGGCTAACATGAACGAGTTGGCCGGGGAAGAACTGGTGTGCCGTTCCTTCGGGGGCCGTAACGGCGGCAAGGCCTGGCTCACCCCTAAAGGTGAGGCCGCCATCAGCCAATTTTGGGAACTGGCCGGCAAATTCCAGGAATGGCTCAAAGATCAAGAGGCATAAAAGAAGTACAGATGCTATTTTTTGGAAACCGGTATCCTACTTATAGAATAGCGCATCTTAAGAGAACTTTCGCAACTAAACCACCCTACGCGAGATGGAGGATAGAAAGCGCATGAGCAAGGCCACCTTGAACATCGATGGGGTGAGGGTAGATTTCCAGCGCGGGCAAACCATCCTGGAGGTCGCCCGGTCGGCAGGAATCTATACCATTCCCACCCTGTGCTACCTTAAAGACACCACGGCCACCGGATCATGCCGCATGTGCATGGTGGAGGTGGAGGGGGCGCGGACCCTGTTGCCGGCCTGTGCCTCGGAGGCCGTGCCGGGCATGGTGATCCACACCGAATCAAAGCGGGTGGACGCCTCCCGGAAGATGGTGCTCGAACTGCTCTTGGCCTCGGGCAACCATAATTGCCTGGTCTGCGAAGCCAACGGCGTCTGCGAGTTGCAGTCCCTGGCCTATCGCTATCAGGTGCCAACCCCGATTTTCGCCTATCCCCCGGACCGGCCCTATTATCTGGAAGATGATAAGAACCTGATCCGCCGGGATTTCTCCAAGTGCATCATGTGCGGCCGGTGCGTCAGGGCCTGCAATGAGAAACAGGTGAATCAGGCCATCAGTATCGGCTACCGCGGGACGGACAATAATATCGTCACCCGGTCGGACAACGCCTATAGCGACTCGGACTGCGTCTTTTGCGGCCAGTGCGTGCAGGACTGTCCGGTGGGGGCGCTGCTGGAGCTGAAGGCCATGGGCCAGGCCCGGTCGTGGGAAACCCGGAAGGTCCGCACCACCTGTCCCTACTGCGGTGTGGGCTGCCAGTTGTGGCTGCATGTCAAGGGTGGCAAGATCGTCAAGGTGACCGGGGTGGAGGGGGCCGCGCCCAATAAAGGCCGCCTCTGCGTGAAAGGCCGCTTCGGTTATGACTTCATCTATTCCCCCGAACGGCTGACGACACCGCTGATCAAAGAAAACGGCCAATTCCGGGAAGCCTCCTGGGGCGAGGCCCTGGACCTGGTGGCGAATAAGCTCAAGGAGACCATCAAGAAGCACGGGCCGGATTCGATCGCCGGCGTCAGCTGCGCCCGCAGTATCAATGAAGATTCGTACCAGATGCAAAAACTTTTCCGCGCCGTGATCGGGACGAACAACATCGATCACTGCGCCCGAACCTGACACGCTCCCACAGTCGCCGGGCTGGCGGCTTCCTTCGGTTCCGGAGCAATGACCAATTCCTTCGCCGATTTTGCCAAGGCCAAGATGTTTTTTGTGATCGGCTCGAATATGACTGAGGCCCATCCCGTGGCCGCGACCTTTTTGAAAAACGCGGTGAAGAATGGGGCCAAGCTTATCGTGAGCGACCCGCGGCGCACCAAGCTGACCGAGTTCGCCGATGTTCATGTGCCCATTAAAGTCGGCTCCGACGTGGCTTACCTGAATGGTTTGATGCATGTCCTGATCAAAGAAGACCTTTACGATCACGATTACGTGGAACGCTGCTGCACCGGCTTCGAGGCCCTCAAGGCCAAGGTCATGGAGTATCCGCCGGAGCGGGTGGCGCCCATCGCCGGGATCAGCGAAAAGATGCTCATTGACGTGGCCCGGCGCCTGGCTTCGGTCCATCCCCTGATGCTCATCTATACCCTCGGGATCACCGAGCATACCTGCGGCGTCAATAACGTCATGAGCTGCGCCAACCTGCAAATGCTTCTGGGCAACGTCGGCTTCGAGTGCGGCGGGGTCAATCCGCTGCGCGGCCAGAACAATGTCCAGGGCGCCTGCGACATGGGGGCGCTGCCCAATGTCTTCCCCGGCTATCAAAAGGTGGAAGACCCGGCGGCCCGGGCCAAGTTCGAGGCGGCCTGGGGCGTGAAGCTCCCGGAAAAGAACGGCCTGATGATGCCGCAGATGATGGACGGCCTGGTTGACGGCAAGATCAAGTTCTTCTATGTCTTCGGGGAAAATTTGGCTAATACCGAGCCCGATATCCGGCACGTGGAGCATTGCCTGGAATCGGCGGAATTCATGGTCTGCCATGACATTTTTCCCACCGAAACCACCCGTTTCGCGGACGTCGTTCTCCCGGCCGCGGCCTGGAGCGAAGACGACGGCACCTTTAGCAACTCCGAGCGCCGGGTCAGCCGGGTGCGCAAGGTCTCCCAGCCGCCGGGGCAGGCCAAGCCCAACTGGTGGATCTTCAAGGAGCTGGCCAGGCGCCTGGGCCAGGACTGGGCCTCCAACAGCGCCCAGGACATCTGGGATTATGAAGTCTCTC
>JAMCQY010000418.1:11833-20648 GCA_023381945.1 Deltaproteobacteria bacterium | reverse complement strand
GATTCAGGCAGCCTATGACATGGTGGACCGGCGGCAGAACGACGCCGCCCTGAAGCTCATCAACGAGATCCTTTCGGGCCTGGAACCGCCCAACCGGGTGGAAATACCTGCGGCCCGGCCCACTATCTTCGACTGGCTGCAGAAAGCCAGACGGGGCCTAACCAATGAACCCGAGATGGTGCCTCCGAAGGCCGCCCTGCGAAGCGCTTTGGCGCTGGTGCATTAAATAATAAAAAAGGTGGGGCGGGCCTCTGCGCCCACCCTTAATTTGGCGGCCGGGGACGGCCGCCCCATCTATTTTTTCACTCCAGGTACAACAAAAATTCCTGCCTCACTTCCAGGAACCGCGCCAAGTCTCCTTGCCAGGCATCTTCCAACTCGGCCGCGCTCGAACCCTGTTCCAAACCTAATCGTATAGCATCATCCCCGGTCAAGAGATCGATGGGCAGCCGCGCTGTTTCGTATTCGTAGGGCGGCCGGCGCCAGGCGAACTGGTCCGGATAGAGCTCCCGGATGGCGATTAACAGGGCCAGGGTGGTGTAATATGGTTTGACCTTCCCGGGTCCACCCCCATGCAGTTGGAAGCCCTGGCACATTTCTCCGGCCCACTTGTGGAAGGTGGGCTCGAAGTGGGCCTCCCGCAGGATGACGCCGGGAAGTTCCGGCAAGACGGCCTTGATCCGCCGCGGGTCCAGGAACGGCGCGCCAAAGAGCTCAAACGGCCTGGTGGTGCCCCGGCCTTCCGAAAGATTGGTGCCTTCCAGTAAGACCTGGCCGGGATAGACCAGACAGCCCTCCAGGGTGGGGAGATTGGGGGAAGGCAGCACCCAGGGCAGGCCGGTGGCGTCGAAATAGTCCCCCCGCCGCCAGCCCTGAAGCGGTATAACTTCCAGGTCGCAGTCAATCTTTTGAGTGTCCCGGTAATAGCTGGCCAACTCCCCCAGGGTGAAGCCGTGGCGCATGGGCAAGGGGTACGGCCCCACAAACGAGGACCATTCCGGCCGCAGCAGATTGCCTTCCACTGCTTCGCCGCCGATGGGGTCGGGGCGGTCCAGGACCACCACTTTCTTGCCCAAGGGACCTGCGGTCTCCATCATCTTGGCTAAGGTGGCGGCAAAGGTGTAAACCCGGGTGCCGACGTCCTGCATGTCCACCAGAACGGCGTCCACTGCCGTCAGGCTGTCTGCGGGCGGTGCCAGGCGCGGGCCGTAAAGGCTGACTACCGGCAGATTCAGGACGGGATCAACAAAATCGGCCGAGGCGATCATATTGTCCTGCTTTTCGCCCAGCAGGCCGTGCTGGGGGCTGAACAGGACTTTGAGCTGTCCTGGAAAACGGGCCGCGATGAGTTCCCGGGCGCTGGTGAGATCAGGCCCCACCGCGGCCGGATGGCTGAGGAGACCCAAGCGGGCCTGCTGCGCCCAGGCTGGGGGGGCTTGCAGGAGGGATTCTAAACCGGTTTGCACCCGAGGCATAGCATCTCCGAAGAATAGCAATGAGCGATTAGCAATTAGCAGTCAGGAAGGGCAGAAAGGTATTTCTTTTGCTCCTGCTAACTGCTAATTGCTCAGAGCAAGAAAAAAAGGCGGGTTTAAAAACCCGCCCCTACTTTAGCATGATTCAATAATTGCCTGAATTTAAAATTCCGCTTCTTCTTTTTTGATCACCGGGCGCAGCATCAACACCACGTCATGGGTTACCCCGTCCTTGCGGAGAAAATAGTCGTCCAGCAGTGCCTTTTGCTCAAAACCGTGAGCCCTAAAAGCCTTAATCACCTTCTTGTGGTCCGCGATAATCTCGGCCTTGAGCCACTGCAGGTTTTCCTGAAAAGCCAGGTTGATCATTTCCTCCAGCATCAAAGAGCCCAACCCCAGGTTCCGGTAGAAGCGGGATACGAAAATCCGGATCTCGCCGATGTGCTTGGCCGCATGTTTACCTCGATGCAGGGTGGCATCGGCTACGAGCTTGTTACTGTTCAGATCCACCGCCACCAGGGGCAACACCTTGCCGTAATTGAGATAATCCAGCCAGTAATTGATGAGATTCCGGTCCTTAACGTCCTGCTTCAGAAACCGCAGGTCCTCTTCGGGAGCTTCCTGGAACAGCTGGATCAACCCCTCTCGATCCTCTTCATTGAGGAATCTGAACATCACCCGTTGTCCGTTTTTCAGGGAGATGAACTTGCGGTAGGCGCTGTAATTGATCATTTTACCCTCAAAAATTTTCAGGAATATTAAAAAGGATAACCGACCCTTTAAATTTGTCAAGGAAACTGAAAGCAAGATGCCGCCAATCCCGGCCGTGAATCTAGACAGGTCTGAGAATCACAGATACAGCCGTTTTTCGGATAACCTTCTGAAATAATGAGTTAATATATTTTTTAGAGGTTTTTATATATACATCAAGCAGAGATAGCGATTTTTGTAGGAAGTGCTAAATGTTCCTTATGAAAATCGTTGGAAATAGTAGAAAACGCGAGCCTCGCCATTTTGGAAAATAGCCCCGAAGCCCTCACAAGCCCTCTAAGGCAGATGTTACAAGCCATATAATATATTGATATTATTATGTAAAAAATATTTACCAGCAGGCCCGCATCCCTATTGCTTTTTACATCATCCCTAGATATGGGCTTAAGGGAGATGAGCTAAGGTTCATTTCGGCCCATCGCCTTTGACCGGGAATGGCTCGTGGGGTTACCATAAGCCCCACAAAAGGGGGAACACCAGGGGGAATATGGCACACGTTTGGGAAGCGGTCAAAGAGGCAATCAAAGTTGAGATGCCCTCCGCCACTTTTCACCTGTGGATCGAACCACTCCAGGTGGAACAGGGACCCGGAGGCGAGCTGTTGCTGGCCTGTCCCAATCCGTTTTCCTTGCGGTGGGTACAGGCGCACTATCTGCCGCTGATCCGGCAGACCCTGCAAAACCTGGGGGAGGCGCCGCCTGCGGTGCAGCTAAAATTGCTTGACGCCCCGGCAAAGCCTGCGGCCTTGCTGCCGCCGGTGCAGCCGGTCCTGCCCCGGATGGCTCCGCAGGCAGCTCGAAACGGCCTGAACCAGTCCTTCACCTTCGACAACTTTGTGGTGGGGGCCTCCAATCGTCTGGCCTACCAGGCTTCCCAGGCCCTGGCTCGCAACGACACCTTTTTCAACCGCCTGCTGTTTATCACCTCCAACCCTGGCCTGGGGAAAAGTCACCTGTCCCAGGCGGTGGGCAATTTCGTCGCCGGGATGGCCCCCCGGGGCAGGGTCCTCTACCTCACGGCGGAAAGTTTCGCCAACGAGATGGTGGGAGCTTTGAAGAACGGCCGCATGGCCGATTTTAAAGAACGCTTCCGGGACGACTGCGACGTCTTGCTGCTCGAAGAAGTCCAGTTTCTGAGCGGCAAGGATAAAATCCAGGCCGAAGTCTGCTATACCCTGGATAGCCTTTTGAGCTGCCGCAAACGATTGGTCCTGACCAGTTGCTATCTTCCCGGAGAAATCAGCCATCTTTCCCGGGAACTGCGTTCCCGGTTCACCGGCGGGGTCATCACTCCCATCGGCCCACCGGACTTCTCTACCCGGGTAAGCATCCTGGCCAACAAGGCCGAGAGCCGGGGGGTGCAAGTCTCGGTGAAGATCCTGGAATACCTGGCGGAATATGTCACTGAGGACGTCCGCCGCCTGGAGAGCGCCCTGGATTGCCTGTTGGCCCGGGCCGACTTGCTGAATCAACCGTTTAGCCTGCATATTGCCCAGGAGGTGCTCCAGGATATGCAGGCAGTGGCCACCCGGGTGAGCATCCCGGAGATTCAAAAGATTGTCTGCGACTATTACGGGGTGAAGCTGACGGAGCTTCTGGGGCGTTCCCGCCAGAAACGGCTGGTGCGGGCCCGGCAGTTGGGCTTCTATTTCGCCCGCCTCTATACTCGCAAGACCGTGGCCGAGCTCGGGCGGCTCTTTCAACGGAGCCACGCCTCCGTGGTGCATGCCTTGCAAACCCTGGAACAGGAGCGCAAGAGTAATCAGCGGTTGGATAAGGAAGTGCAGTTGCTGGAGGAAAAACTGGCCCAGGCCCAGGTCAGGTCGGGGTCGAAACGAGCATCCACTCTTCGCACTGATGCTTGATTACCCGGCCTTCCACGATGAAGACGATGTCTTCGGCGATATTGGTGGCCAGGTCGGCGATGCGCTCCAGATTCCGGACGATGATCAGAAAGTGGTGCAGCCGCGTCACCCAGCGGGATTCCTTAATCATGCACCCCAGAATTTTCTGGACGTATTCATCATCCAGCAGATCTACTTCCACGTCCCGCTGACAGACCTTGATGGCCAGCTTGGGGTCCTGGTGGACAAAGGCGTCGATGCTGGTATTCACCATGCCCAAGGCCATGTCGGCCATAACCTTGAGATCGATGGGGATTTGCAAGGGCGGATTGCTGTTGAGCTCCAGGGCCCGTTCGGCGATATTCACCGCCTGGTCGCCGATGCGCTCAAGTTCAGTGGCGATGCGCATGGCCGCCGTGGTCAGGCGCAAGTCCGTAGCCAGGGGCTGGCGCAAGGCCAGCAGCCGGAAGGCCTGTTCTTCAATGGCTAACTCCATGCGGTTCAGGGAAATGTCTTCGGTGATAACTTCCCGGGCCAGGTCGGAGTTCCGGGTGGTCACCGAGATCATGCTTTTATTCACGGCCGCTTCGGCCAGGCTCGCCATCCGCAACAGATCCTGCTTGAGATGTTCCAATTCCTGATCGAACTGCCGGGCCATCTTCATGGGAGTAGCCATTGCCAACCTCTTTCCTGAATTTCTCAATAGTAATATTACTATAAATTGTCTAAAAAGATAATCATCTAAAAGAATTTTATGTCAATAAGAAGAATCATCCCATGAAAATTGCCATAATCGGACCGGGAGCCCTGGGCTGTTTGCTGGCAGCCCTTCTGGTTGAGGCCGGAGAAGACGCCTGGCTGGTTGATTACCGTCCCGAGCGGGTGGCGCTGCTGGGCCGTCAGGGCATAAGGCTCCGCACGCAGGCCCGCGGCGAGCGGCAGGTCAAAGTTCCCATTGGCCTGCCTCAGGAAGTCGGCCCGGCGGAGGTGGCCATGGTGGCGGTCAAGGCCCATCAGACCAGTGTGGCAGCCCGGGATTTGCCGCGGTTGCTCACCGGGGGAGGACTGGCTCTTACCCTGCAAAACGGGCTGGGGAATCTGGAAATCCTGGCCGGCGCAGTGGGACCCGAACGACTGTTGGCTGGCGTCGCGCTGCTGGGTGTCACCCGGCAGGCGGAAGGCGACATCATCCTGGCCGGGCCGGGGGCCGTCATTATCGGCATCCCGGCGGGTTCTCTGGTTTCCCCGGCGGAACTAAAGCGGCTGGTAGAGGTGCTGCGCCGGGCGGGACTTACGTGCCGGCAAGCGGCGGACGTCGAGGCGCTTTTGTGGGAAAAACTTCTGATCAACGTGGGCATTAATCCCCTGACGGCCCTGCTCAGGGTGACCAACGGGGCGCTGCCGCAGTTGGGCGAGGCCTGGGTTTTGGCGGTGGCCGCGGCCACCGAGGCCCTGGCCGTGGCGCGGGCCGCGGGGGTGGACCTGACGGTCGATCCGGAGGCGCGCCTGCGCCAGGTCTGCACGGCCACCGCGGCCAACCGCGCATCCATGCTCCAGGACGTCCTGGCGGGCCGGCCCACCGAGATCGAGGCCCTCAACGGCCAGGTGGTCGCGCGCGGCGCGGCCCTGGGGGTGCCGACGCCGGTCAACGACTTTCTCACCAAACTGCTGCGCGCTGCAGGAAGGACAGGGCCATTTCAAGTGAGCAGTGAGCAGTAAGCAGTGAGCAGTACGACCTTATTTCGCTTTAATAGGTGGGACCTTATATGGCTTACGGCAAAGCTCAAATCGAGAGTGCCATTAAGGTTGCTCTTGAAGACTTCGGAAATTTAGAGCCAGAAAAAATAGGGGATGTTGCCTTCCATCTGACGGATTGGCTAACCGATCTCGAAAGATTGCACAAATTCTATTCAAGCCCGGATTTGCTCAGTCGAGAACAAGTGCAAAGACTTCTCATTGATTTTCTCGTTCATGTACCAGCGCACCTGGCCGCGGCAAGTAAAATTATAACTAGCTTCCCCGTAGCTGACGTCTTCGAGGTCGGTGCGACGACTGAATAAATCTCTTTATTCTTGCGCCTTGGCGTCTTTGCGTGAGATCATTCTCTTTTTCTGCTCACTGCTCACTTTCTCACCAACGGCACAAAGCGCACCGGTACCCTCTCCTCCTCTTTCAGCTCCCCCTTGATTTTCCGCAGCCGCAGCAAATTCTGCTCCCCGCCGGTCTCGCCCAGCGGGATGACCAACCGGCCGCCCTCCTTGAGCTGCGCTGCTAAAGCCGACGGCACCTTGGGCGCGGCGGCGGTGACCAGGATGGCGTTAAAGGGGGCGGCTTCGGGCCAGCCCAGGTAGCCGTCCCCGGTGCGCACCTGCACGCGATGGTATCCCAATTCCCGGAGGTGGGCCGCGGCCACTCGAGCCAGGTCCGGCTTGATCTCTATGGTAAAGACCGGCTCGGTAAGTTCCGCCAGGACCGCGGCCTGGTAACCGGAGCCGGTTCCCACCTCCAGCACCTTATCGCCGGACTTTATTTCGGCCCACTGGCTCATCAGGGCGACGATGTAGGGCTGGGAGATGGTCTGGTTCTGGCCGATGGGCAGGGGAAAATCGCCGTAGGCCAGGGCCGCCTGGCCCGCAGGCACAAAGCGGTGCCTTGGGACCCGGCCCATGGCCGCCAATACCCGGGGATCATTAATGCCCCGCTCCTTAAGTTGGTGGTTTACCATGTCCCGGCGGGCTTGGGCGAAATCCGGCGGGGGTTGAGAGAGGCCGGAGGCCGGGAGTCCCCCCCCCAGCCCCAGGGAAAGCCAGAAGATCAGCAGCAGCTTGCTGGTCATGGTCTTGACTCCAGGAATTTCTGACGCTGGCCCGGCGCCTTGCTTTGGCCAGTCCAAAGAAAAGTTAGTGATCAAGAAAGAAAAAATAAAAACATATTTACTTTTGAAATATAGTGATTTTAAATTGAATTAGCAAAAAATGATCTTATGATAAAATGAGGTACCAAAACGAACAGCCAACTTGCTCCATTGCATGGATCGCTCCTACTTAGAAAATTGTTGCTGAGCCTGAGCCAGGATGGCTAACTCTTCATATTTTTTAACAAAGAAGGGTGGTTTCATGGATCAGGGAATGAAGGTCCTCATTCTGGAAGATGCCGATTTCGATGCGGTGCTCATCGAGTACGAGTTAGAAAAGTTAAAGGTACCTCTCAGCTTACGGCGGGTGGTGACCAGGGAGGAGTTCTTAAAGGCCCTGGAAGAATTCCGCCCGGGGTTGATCTTGGCGGATTACCGCTTGCCGGCCTTCGACGGGCTGACGGCCCTGGCCCTGGCTCAAGAAAAATGTCCGGAAGCTCCCTTCATTTTTGTATCAGGGGCCATGAGCCCGGAATTAGCCGAGGCCGGCTTGAAGCAGGGCGCGGCGGATTGGGTCCCCAAAAACCAGCTCTCACAGCTCGCGGCGGCGGTGGCGCGTACCTTGGGGGGCGTCGACCCCGGCGCGCCGGTTCCGGAACCCCCCAAGCCCGCAGAAAATCTCTGGCCCAACTTGTTCCACCGCACCAAGAAGGTGGTGGTTATTTTGGACCTCGAGTGCACCATCCTCGAATTTAACCGGGGAGCCGAACTGCTCTCAGGCTGGCAGCGCCACGAAGTCTTGGGTTTGGACTTTGTCCAACTATTGGTGGACCGCGAGAAACGGGACTGGGCGCAAGCCAAATTGGGCCTGGTGGCGGCCCGGGGAAACCAGCGGGGCTTTGAACTACCCATCCGCAGCCGCAGTGGCGGCATCTATTACTGGTACTGCCAGCCGACCCTGCTGGAGAATCTGGAAGGCCAGGCTGAAACCATTCTGCTCCTGGCCGACGACCTGGCCGGCCAGGGCTCGGGAAAATCAAATGGCCGGGCTATCAAGACTTTCAGCGTTAAAGGCCGGCCCAATCTCATCTGTTGACCGCCAGGGTTAGCCTAGCCTCCAAAGAATTCCTGCAAGGCCGCGGTCAGGTCATCGATTTGATCGGGATGGAACCACCTGACCTCAGGGTCGGCCCTGAACCAGGTGAGCTGGCGTTTGGCATAGCGCCGGGTATCCCGTTTTAAAAGCTCGATGGCCTCATCCCAGGACCATTCTCCCTTTAAGAAGTTGATCAGGTGCCGGTAACCCAGAGACTGCAGGGGTTTCAGGTCCGGGGAATAGCGCGAGAGCAGCACTTCCACTTCGCTTAATAAGCCCTGGGCCAACATGGCCTCCACCCGCCGGTCGATCCGCTCATTTAATTCGGCTCTCGGCCGCGTCAGACCCAGTTTTAGGACCTGAAAAGGGCAATTCCGAAAACGGTGGGCTTCGAGCAGCTCGGATAAAGGTTGGCCGGTGGCCTCTATCACCTCCAGGGCCCTGAGAATGCGGTAAGTGTCATGGGGGTGGAGGCGGCCGGCGGTGACCGGGTCGAGTTCGGCCAGGCGCTGGTAAAGTCCCGGGAGCCCCAAATCATGCAACTCCCGGCGCAGGCGGGCGCGAATCGTAGGATTGGGGGCGCCTTCCTCGAACAGGCCGTGGAGCAGGGCCTTGAGATAGAGGCCAGTGCCGCCCGCCACCAGCGGCGGCACCTGGCGGTGGTGCAGGTCAGCCAGCACGGCCCTGCCCTCGCACCCGTAACGATCGGCGTCGTAGATTTCTGTGGGTGCGGCCACATCGATCAGGTGGTGGGGCGCCCGGGCCAGCTCAAACTG
>JAMCQY010000418.1:0-11823 GCA_023381945.1 Deltaproteobacteria bacterium | reverse complement strand
ATTAATCGAATCCGCCATCAATAAAATTATATCCGATTTAAGTCAACTGAGCGAAAAGGGCAAAGGCGAAATTTGCAGGCTGGTATTTTCGCCTCTTTGCCTCTTTATTTTGGTCGCCGGAAGCTCTGGTGGATCTCACTAAACGGAATGAGACGCCATAAGGGCCGGCCGTGGGGGCAGTGGCTGGAAACCGGGATCTCATCCAGTTGGACCAGCAAGGCTAAGATGGCCTCTTCTTTCAGGAACTCGCCCGCCTTGATCGCTCCCCGGCAGGCCATAAACTGGCGGGCCTGCTCGTGCACGGTCTGGGGGGAGGCGCCGCTTTTCAGCGGGGATAGGATCTCTATGGCCTCGGTCACCACCGCCTCCAGGTCGCAGGCGGCCAGGAAGGCCGGCGCGGCGGTGATGAGAAAGCTGGCCCCGCCAAAATGAGAGAGCTCCAGGCCGGTCTGAGCCAAGACCTCCAGATTCTCCCGGACCCAATCGGCCTGGACGATCGGCACCTCCACCACCCGGGGAAACAGCAAGGCCTGCCGGGCCGCCGCGGTCTCGCCCGCCTTGAGGGACTCGTAGAGGACCCTCTCATGGGCGGCATGCTGGTCGATCAGCACCAGGCCCTCGGGGGCTTGGGCCAGGATGTAGGTGTTTTTTAGCTGACCGATAACGGCTAAATCCTGGAAGCGCCAGGACCGGGGGGCCAGGGGCGGGGCCGCCGTGGGTACGGGAGCAGGGGCCGTCTGGGGCCAGGAGGGTGGCGCTTCCCAAGTTGAAGGAGCAGTGGAGGGGACTGGAGAAAGCCATGAAGCCTCCGCCGCCCGGGGGGGGTCAGGTTGGAGGGTGACGGTATAGCTGGGTGTTCCCGCGCCGGAGAGCGGCCCCAGGGCCTGGCGCAAGGCCGCCAACAGAAAGCTGTAGACCCGGCCGGGGTCCTGGAAGCGCACCTCGGCCTTGGCGGGATGGACGTTGACGTCCACATCCGCCGCGGGCAGCGTCAGGTGCAGCACTGCCGCAGGATGGCGCCCCCGGGGCAGGAGGCCGGCAAAGGTCGCCTTCAGCACCGCCCCCAAGACCCGGTCCTGCACCACCCGGCGGTTCACCAGGAAGACCTGGAAGCGGGAGCTGGCCAGGGAGAACTCCGGGTCGCTGAGCAAACCGGTCACCTGCCAGGAGCCGGCGGAGAAGGCCACCGGCAGCAGCCTGGCCGCCATCTCCGGACCAAAGAGGGCAGCCACCCGGGCCGCCAGGTCGGAGGTAGGCGGGGCGCTCAGCAGGACCCGGGCCGGGGTCTTCAGGGTGAAGTGGACCGAAGGATACCCCAGGGCCAGGTGGCGCATGGTTTCGAGGATCTGGGCCTGTTCGGCGTCTTTGCTCTTCAGGAATTTGCGCCGGGCCGGGGTGTTGAAAAAGAGTTCGGCCGCCGAAACCGAGGTGCCCGGAGCCGCGGCCCAGGGAGAAGACTCTTTGAGCTCTCCGGCCACCACCACCAGCCGGTGGCCGGCGCCCCCCGGCGGGCAGGTTAACAGGGTGAGGCGGCTTACCGCCGCAATGCTCGGCAGGGCCTCGCCCCGGAACCCCAGGGTGTGGATGTTGAGGAGGTCAGCTTCATCCCTTAGCTTGCTGGTGGCGTGGCGCTTAAGGCTCAGTTCCGCCTCCGCAGGAGACATGCCCCAGCCGTCGTCCGCGACCCGGAGAAACCGGCGGCCCCCTTCCTCGATCTCCACGGTCACTGCCCGTGCGGCGGCGTCTAAAGAATTTTCCACCAGTTCCTTGACCACCGCGGCGGGGCGCAGGATGACCTCGCCGGCGGCGATCTGGGCCGCCACCTGGGGAGACAGAATCCGGATGGGCTTTGGCAAATCCCCTTGCCTTGACGCCGTCACTGGTTTATCATTTTCCATTGAGGAGGGCTGTGATCCGGTTCTTCTTAACCGCCCCGCCGGCCATCAAGATGGCCTTCTTCTGGCCCGCGGGGCCATTTTTAGTTTCGAGTTTTGAGTTTTAAGTTTCGAGTTGTTCGACTGAATAATTCTTGCTGATCAAGTGAAGACAGTCTTATTTTATTTGATAATGAGCTAAAGAAAAAGCACAAGCTTAAACTGAAAACTGAAAACTGAAAACTGAAAACTGAAAACTCGAAACTCGAAACTTAGGAGCATGAGCATGGGCCGGGAGCGCCAGACGCCGACCCCGATGTCCCCCCGGGATGAATTGATCCTGAAGGCGGCCAAGGAGATCGTGGTCAAATTCATCGAAGTGGGCCGGGTCTCCCCCGCTTCCTTCAACGACACCTTTAACCTGGTCATCGACACCTTAAGGCAATCGCTTAAGGAATAATAGACCGGAGACCGGAGACCGGAGACAAAAGAACGGAGAGATTTCTTGCTCCGGTCCCCGGTCTCCCGTCCTCCGTCTTAGCTTTATGAGCCCAGGCTCAAGATAAAAAGATGCCAAAGATGCACCGCCGCGGCGGCCGTGCTCCGGACCAGCTCCGGGAGGTTGCCATCACCCCGGGCTATCTCGATTTCGCCGAAGGCTCCTGCCTGATCACCTGGGGCCGCACCCGGGTTTTGTGCGCCGCCACGGTGCAGGAAACGGTGCCGCCCTTCCGGCTGCACTCCGGCGGCGGTTGGCTGACTGCGGAGTATGCCATGCTGCCCCGAGCCACCCACAGCCGAATGGAACGGGAAGCCCGCCGGGGGGGGCTTAAGGGCCGGACCCAAGAAATCAGCCGGCTCATCGGCCGCTCGCTCAGGGCCGCGGTGGATCTCCAGGACTTGGGGCCCCGCACCATCATCCTGGACTGCGACGTCCTGCAGGCCGATGGCGGTACCCGGACCGCCAGCATCACCGGGGCCTTCGTGGCTCTGTGCCTGGCCTTGGAGGGCCTCAGACGCCAGGGGGTGCTGTCCGCCCTGCCTATCCGGGAGCAGGTGGCTGCAGTGAGCGTGGGGGACAGCAACGGGCAGCTACTCCTGGACCTGGATTACGAGGAGGATTCCAAGGCCGCGGTGGACGCCAACTTCGTCGGCACCGCCAAAGGCGAACTCATCGAGGTGCAGCTCACCGGCGAGGCGGGACCCTTCCCCGCCGCCCACCTGGGGGCCTTGCTGACCCTGGCCCAGGCGGGGCTGAAAGAATTGCTCAGGCTGCAGGAGGAGGCGCTCAAATCATGGCTGCCCCTGTCCTGGTGATGGCCACCCGCAATCAGGGCAAACTCCGGGAGATGCGGCAAATCCTGGCGGACCTGAAACTTACGCTTCTGGGACTGGATGACTTCCCGGGCCTGCCGGAGATCCCCGAAGTCGGGGCCAGCTTTGCGGAAAACGCCGCCGCCAAGGCTGGCGAAGTGATGCGGCTGGTTAGGCTCCCGGCCCTGGCGGACGACTCGGGGCTGGAGGTGGAAGCTTTATCCGGCCGCCCCGGGATCTATTCGGCCCGTTATGCGCTGGACCGCACCGCCCCGGGCCTGCCCACGGACGAGGACAATTGGCGGAAACTCCTGGAGGAGTTGCGCGACGTGCCCTGGGAGCAGCGCCAGGCCCGCTTTGTCTGCGAAATCGCCTTGGCCCTGCCGGATGGCCGTCTGTTAACGGCCCGGGGAGAGTGTGGCGGCATGATTGCGACTTCGCCCCAGGGGACCCAGGGCTTTGGCTATGATCCGGTCTTCTGGGTTCCCGAGTACGGCGCCACGATGGCGAAATTGGGACCGATGGTAAAAAACCGGCTCAGCCACCGGGCCCGGGCCTTGGCGGCCCTTAAGAAGATTCTAATAGACTTGCGGCCGGAATTGATCCGTTACCACAGAAGTCGGGACGTGGCGCAGCCTGGTTAGCGCGCCTGCTTTGGGAGCAGGAAGTCGGCGGTTCGAATCCGCCCGTCCCGACCAGTCTTAAGCAGTGCCTCTTGCGGAAGTAAAGGAGGAACCGGCGGAAGTATAGCCTTTCTGTATGGCGTATTTCACCAGGTCGGCGTTTTTTCTCATATTCAATTTCTTTTTAATATTAGCGCGATGATTCTGCACAGTCATGGTGCTGATAAACAGTAATTCCGCAATTTCTTTGCTCGATTTGCCTTCCGACAGCAGGGTCAATACCTCGATTTCCCGATTGGTCAAAGGTTCTTCCGGCCCGGTTGCCTTCCCTTTCTTATGAACGAACATCTCCCCGATCAAGTCGGTGATCAGGGGGGAGACGTAGGTCTTGCCGTGCCGAATTTTATCAATGGCGGCGATCAGGTCGGAACGGGCGTTTTCTTTCAGCAGATAGCCGTCGGCCCCGGCAGAAAAGGCGCGAATCAGATGTTCCGTGGACTTGTGCATGGTTAGAATCAGGACTTTTACCTTGGGGTAGGCCGCCTTAATCTCCTTGGTGGCTTCGATCCCCTGGACCTTGGGCATCGAGATATCCATGATGACCATGTCTGGCTGGGCGGTCTTCATAAATTCTAACAGTTCTTGGCCATCGCCCAATTCGCCCACCACTTTGAGGTTGGGCATAATTTCAATCACCCCGCGAACGCCTTCCCGAAACATGACGTGGTCATCGCACAAGACTATTTGATAAGGTTCTGTCACTGGCTTAGTCCTCCTGCATCCTTGCAAATATCCAAATTTATTTCATTGCCGCCGCCGATTGGGCCCCTGACGTTGAAGGTTCCCTGCAATAATTTGACCCGTTCGGCCAGGGCGGCCAGTCCCCGGCTGATCAATTGCAGGCGGTTGCCCCGGGCTTGTGGCAAAAATTGGCAGTCGATCTGGCTGGTTTCCACGGAGGATGGCTTTTGGTCAATCCGGCCGTCCTGCAGTTTGCGGTTGGTCATTATATAATTCCCATTATCGCCTCTCCACCAAGCTGGGGGTAAGGAAAGCGATCCTCTGGTCGATTATCGACCGCCAAGATAAGCGCCGCCGTCTAGAAAATCTTGCTGAACCAGAACACTTCCAGACCAGAACACCTCTAGTCATCTTAACCATAAGCTTTAATGAATAATTTGCCATTGGGCAGAATTGCCTAATTATCAATAGGTAATAATACCTAATCGTATTAACCAGATATTCACTGAAACAAAACCCTTATTGCCATAAACAATAATTTAAATATTAATGGACCCTTCGGAAAGAACAGGAGAAAGAATTGCTCTGTAAAGGAAATTTGAGAGAAATTTCAGCCGGTTCTGCCTTTTCATGAGCAGGCCGGAAGGAAAATGCTTAGACCAAAAAAATTATTTATAGCGATTGCCAAAAATAATTTCTTGTAGGGGCGCACCCGCGTGTGCGCCCTCCTGCGGGCGGACACATGGGTCCGCCCCTACAATCCATCGGGTTATCGGATAAAAATTTTGGCAAACGCTATACATAATTTTTTTGGTCTTTGAGATGGGGAAATGGCGCAGTCTGAATGAGGCAAGCCCTGCTTGCTTACCAAACCGGAGCCGGAGATATCTTGCCAGAGGCACCCGGGGCGTGAACTCTTGCCGCTCCCCCCAGGGGGAGGGGCTTATGTAGAGGGGCTGTTAGCCGACAGAGGCGAGAGCGGTGGTCCTAGTAAAGCAGATATTTGGCGCGCAGGCGCAGGAAGGCCTGCAACCCGGGCTGGTAGCGCCGCTGGATCTCCCGGGGGTCCTCACCACTCTTGAGGGCCTGGAGGACCATGCGTGAGCCCACCATTCCCAGAGTATTACCGAGATGGAATTGTCCGGGATAGAGGCGGGTCAGGGCTGAGGCCAGTTCCAGCCCCAGGGCCGGGCTGTCCAGGGCGTTGCGATCCACTACTTTGAACCGCACCCCCTGGCAGCGCCTTCCCCGGTAGGGGCTGGCCGCGGGCACAAAGGTTACAGGCTCGAAGGCGACCCCCGAGAGCTGCCGGCGGTTCAAATAATCGGCCAGGGTCTTGGCCGAAATCCAGGGAGCGCCGACAATTTCAAAGGGGGTGGAAGTGCCCCGGCCGACGCTGAGGTTGGCCGACTCCACCAGGCCGACCCCCGGGTACAGGATCGCCTGAGTCAGGGAGCGCAAGTTCGGCGACGGATTGACCCAGGGCAGCCGGGTCTGGTCGAACCAGGTGTCCCGGTTGTAGCCTGCCATCTTCACCACGTGCAGCCGGGCGCCGATACCCCGCTCCCGGTTGAAGAGCTGGGCCAGCTCTCCGGCGGTCATGCCATAGCGCAGCGGCAACGGGAAATACCCGATAAAGGATTTTAGGTCAGGGTCCAGCACCGGCCCCTGCACCACGGCCGCCGTGATGGGATCGGGCCGGTCCAGCACGTAAAACTCGAGGTTGGCCGCCGCCGCGGCCTCCATGGCGTAGGCCATGGTAGTGATGTAGGTGTAGAAGCGGGCGCCGACGTCCTGGATATCATAGACCAGGGCGTCCAGGCCGCGCAGCATCTGGGGGGAAGGCTTTAGCGTCTTGCCATAAAGGCTGTAAACGGTCAGCCCGGTGGAGGGGTCTTTACAATTGGCTACTTTTTCATCCAGATTGCCGAAAAGACCATGCTCCGGGCTAAAAATTGCCCGCACTTTGACGCCGGGAGCCTGGCATAGGCGGCTCAAGGTCGAACGCCCGGCGGCGTCGATCCCGGTTGGATTGGTGATCACCCCGACATTCTTCCCCTGAAGGCTGGCGAAACCTTCCGCCGCCAGGACCTCAATGCCCGGCCGCACCGCGTCAGGGCTGTCGCTGGCGCCATGGCCCCCCATGATTAGATCGGGGTCAGCCTCAGACAAGGCTGCGGTCGGACGTCCCAGAGGCAGGGCCGCAGCCACGGCCGCCGCGGTCTTGGCCCTCAGGGTCTTGACTTGCCCATGGCCGTTGGGATAAAGGCGGTTGGTGAGGATGATCAAGTAAGTCTTGGAGCGCGGATCGATCCAGATGGAGGTGCCGGTGTAGCCGGTGTGCCCGAAGGAGCCGGGAGGGAAGGCGGCGTTAAAGATGCGGCTATAAGGGGAGTGGATATCCCAGCCCAGGCCTCGGCGGGTGGAACTGCCCGGCACTCCCTGGGGCTTGGTCATGGCTGCCACAGCCTCGGGACTGAGAATCTGCTTGCCCTGGTACTTGCCGCGATCCAGGATCATCTGGGAGAAGACCGCCAGGTCGTCAGCCGTGGAAAAGACCCCGGCATTTCCGGCCACTCCGCCCATGCGATAAGCGGTGGGGTCCTGCACCTGGCCGCACCGGATGTCGCAGGGGGCTATCCGGAGTTGCAGGGCCTCCCGCGGTCTGAACGAGGTGTCCTTCAGGCCCATGGGCCCAAAGATATGTTTAGCGCAATACAGGTCCAGCGGCAGGCCCGAGACCTTTTGTACGAGAATGCCCAGGGAAATGAAATTGGCGTCGCTGTAATGGAAGGTAGTCCCCGGCGGACGGATGGGCCGGTCGCCGGCGATGGCCGCCGCCGCCCCCTCATAACCCGCCCCTCCATGAAAATTCACGTCAGTCCGCAGCCCCGAGGTATGCATCATGAGCTGCCGGATGGTAATGCGGGCTTTGCCGTTGGTGGCGAATTCCGGCCAGTATTTGGCTGCGGGATCGTCCAGGCGCAGCCGGCCGGCGTCCACCAATTGCATGACCGCGGTGGTGGTGGCTACCACTTTGGTCATGGAGGCCAGATCGAAGATGGTATCCGTGGTCATGGGCATAGGATGAGGCACGGAAGTGCGCAGACCAAAGGCCCGCTTATAGACGACCCGGCCCTGGTTGCCCACCAGGATGACGGCGCCGGGGGTATTCCCGGCGGCGATTTCCTGATTCGCCACCTGGGCGACCCGGGCAAAGCGGGGAGAATCAACTTCGGCGGGGATGGCGGGAGCCGCAGGGGCCGGGGGAGCCGGCGGCTTCGGGGGCAATGCCGGCGGTGGCGCCACTTTGGTGACGGGGGGAATTAAGACTTTTTGCGCACAGCCGCTCAAGCCGATGAGACTTAAAGCGAGGACGAGCGCCCCAAACCAGACCATAGAACCACGGACGGGCAGTCTTGAAATCATGGACACCATTATAAAACCATCCGTCGATTAAATAAAGATTTATGTGACAGCCCTGACATTCCATATTGATATTGTAAAAATCCTGTAATATTATTGTGTTAATTAATTGCCTCTTCATTACTGATAGTTACATTGATCCGGTTTTACCGAGATCATGGAGGCGAGAAAAGACATTGCTCCAATATCGCGCACTAAGGAGAAATTTATGCCTTTCGTGAATATCAAAATCACCCGTGAAGGGGCCAGCGCCGAACAGAAAGCGCTGCTAATTCGGGAAGTTACCCAATTGCTCGCCGATATCCTGGGCAAACATCCCCAAACCACCGTCGTGCTCATCGAAGAAGTGGACACCGACAACTGGGGCATCGGCGGCGAATCCGTCACTATCCGCCGCCAGCGGGAACAGCAAGAGAGGCATTGATAGGATGAAAGCTAATCAGCTGCCCTGCTGCTGGAAAACCCTTAGAGCGGACAGAAAATGATCTATACCACCCAAACAGGCGAAGTCTTCGACCTGGAGCAGGACTTTTCCTCGGCAGAGCGCCACATCCTCCAAAAATTGCTGCTCTGGAAAGACTTAGCCGGCAGCGTCGAGGAATTCCGCACCAAGAAGCAGGAGGCCCTGCGCCGGGGCTGGGGCGACTCCGGTCCGGTCCCCGAAAGCCGCAACCTGCAAAGACTCACCAAAGACCTGGAAGAACAGGTGGCCAAGCGCGGCAAACGGCCTGAAATCGCCCACTGAGGCGTGCGCTAAGCCGGCGCGTGATATCACTTCCCGGTTCGGCTGAGGAACACGCCTCTTTTCATAGTTATTCTAGCTTTTTGCTTTTCCACCCGGATATCTTATAATTTAAGCAGCCAATGATTCGGCCAAAAATCGCATTATTCGATATATAGCTTTTTCGAAATTCCCGGAGGTTTGGAATGGCCTTATATTATGAAGAACCGCTGTACCGGCCGCCCAGCGAGGCCGGCAGCCTGTTGATTCAGGCCACCGTGGGCTGCGCTTTTGCGCACTGCACCTATTGCATCTCTTCGGTCACCGGCAGATTCGCCATCCGCCCGCTTAAAGATATCGAGCAAGACCTGGAAGAGGCCCGGCGGCTTTACGGTCCCCAGGTGCCGAGGATCTTCCTCCTGGCCCAAAACGCCCTGGTGATGCCCGCGTCCGACCTCATCAAGCTCAGCGAGTTGGCCTATGAGTTATTTCCCGGGCTCCAGCGGATTTCACTGTACGCCCACCCCCTGGACTTGCTGAATAAAACCCCGGAGGAACTCAAGGCGATTCATGATGCGGGCCTCACGCTCCTCTATGTGGGGCTCGAATCCGGCAACGACGAGGTCTTGCGGCGGATAAAGAAACACAGCACCGCGGAGAAGTCCATCCGGGCCTGCCGCCGGGCCATCGAGGCGGGCTTAAAACTCTCCTGCACGGTGATCATCGGCCTGGGCGGCCAGGAGCTGACCCGGGAACATGCGCAGGATACCGGCAAAATGATCACCGCCATATCCCCGCACTATCTGGGCTGTTTGACGTTGATGCCGTATCCGGGCAGCGAGTTGGACCGCAGCATCGCCCAGGGAACCTTTGCGCCGCTGTCCACCTTCGAGGTTATGGAAGAGTTCCGTATTTTACTGGAAAATATCGGTCCCCTGGAACGCCCCTGCGTCTTCCGGGCCAATCACGCCTCCAATTATCTGTCCCTGGCCGGTGATTTGCCGGCCGACCGTGACCGCCTGATTCGGGAAGTCAAAGCGGCGCAATCCCGTCCTGAGTCGCTCCGGCCCGAAGCCTATCGCGCCTTATAATCCCGATTGGCCTGAAGGGGAAGCAAATTGGAGGACAACATGAAAACCTGGCTTTGCTTAATCCTGCCTATGCTGGCAGCACCATGGGCTGCGCCGCGGGGTACTATGAGGTCCCGCCGGTACACGAGTCCGCGGCTTACGAGGCCTCGGCCACTTCAGGCTGGTATACAAAAGAGTTTCCGTGCCATTCAGCCGGACCATCCCTTAATTGGTGCTCTTGAAGTCTTGGCTCAACCAAGATAGAATCCCTCCATTGCCTGCCTACTGTTAAGCAACCGGGGCCACGACCAAAGGTGATTTCCAGAGAGCGAATTTTGCCGCAATTTCACGCTGCAGCCCAACAATTCTCTCTTCAAGGCCAGGTCCTGGACCTCCGCCCTTTTGGCAACGGCAACGTCCATGACACCTTCCTGGTGACGGTAGCGGAGGTGGAGGGGCTGCGCTTCACCGGGAAAGCTCAAATCCCCCTAAATCCCCCTTTGTTAAAGGGGGACTTTAAACCCCCCTTTGAAAAAAGAGGGCAGGGGGGATTTTCTGCATTGGCCGGTGATACGCAGACGTCCCGGTTTATCCTGCAACGCCTCAATACCCGCGTCTTTAACCGGCCGGAGCGGGTTATGGCCAATCTGCGCACCTGCACTGAACATTTGCGCCGGCGTCAAGCCCAGGATGGCTCAAGTCCCGGCCGCGGCCTAAAGGTGCCCCGAGTGCTGCCGGCCCGGGACGGCCGGGATTACTACATCGACCCCGAGGGCTCGTTCTGGCGGGCTTTGAGCTTTATTGAGGCGGCCCAGTCGTTCGAGACTATCGAAAATCCGGGGCACGCCCGGGAAGTGGGCTATGCCCTGGGCGCCTTCCACCATCTGTTGAGCGACCTGCCTGCCGGGCGTTTGGCTGACCCCTTGCCGGGGTTTCACATCACTCCCAAGTACCTGGCGCACTATGATGCGGTGTTGGGGCGCAAGATTGCACCCTCCTCGCCTGAAGGAAGCTATGGCCTGAAGTTTGTGGCGGCGCGCCGGGCCTGGGCCCAGGTCCTGGAAGAGGCGCGGGCGCGAGGCCGCCTGCGGCTGCGGCCAATACACGGCGATCCCAAGGTCAATAACGTCTTGTTTGATACCGCCACCGGGAAGGCCGTGGCCCTGGTGGACCTGGACACCGTCAAACCCGGACTGGTGCATTATGATATCGGTGACTGCCTGCGCTCCGGCTGCAACCCTTGGGGAGAAGAAACCGAGCACTGGGAGGCGGTGCGCTTCGAGCCGGACCTGGGCCGGGCCCTCCTGGAGGGCTATCTCACCAGGGCGAGGGGCTTCCTCACCGACCAAGACTATCACTATCTGTTCGATGCCATCCGGCTCATCGCCTTTGAACTGGGCCTGCGCTTCTTCACCGACTATCTGGCGGGCAACGTCTACTTCAAGGCCAGGCGCCCGGAACACAACCTGGCACGGGCCTTGGTGCAATTCAAACTGACGGAGAGTATCGAAACGCAGGAAACCGCCATCCGCGCCTTCATCCGGGACCTTACATGAAAGAACGGCGCTTTGCCCTGCAACCGTTGGAGCCCGAAGCCCCCCCGCCCCGGGTCGAGATCACCGGCGTCCTAACCCGGCGCGCCGAGACCTTCTCCATCAGCTATCTTCTCCAAGGTCGGTTGTCGGACGTGCTGATCCCCGCTCCCCTCGCAGTCCCGGTTCACTGCGACCGGCTGTGGGAAAAGACCTGTTTCGAGTTCTTCCTGGGCCTCAAGGACTCAAAGCAATACTGGGAATTCAACCTTTCACCAAACGGCTCCTGGAATGTTTACCGCTTCAACGGCTACCGGCAAGGCATGGCCGCCGAGACGGCCTTTGCCTCTCTGCCCGTGCTGGTCCAACACCGGCCGGAGTCTTTGCGGCTGACTCTGGAAGTTGATTTAGCCGGCATCGTCCCGGCGAACCGGGTCCTGGAAGTGGCCGTCGCCGCAGTCATCCAAAAGACAAACGGCCGCTTGACCTACTGGGCCTTGACCCATCCCGGCCTCCAGGCCG
>JAMCQY010000082.1:3291-4382 GCA_023381945.1 Deltaproteobacteria bacterium | reverse complement strand
GACGCCCTGCTGGAACTGGGGAGTCTGGGGTTGAAGATCCCCTTCCTGGTGGCTATCCCGGCCCGGGAGAGTAAGGACTTCCTGCTGTCCTTCAGCGCCGTCAGCCCTCAACCTTTGGAAGAGCGCGGCCCGCAGATACGCCGCGTTTTACAGAAGCACCTGCCGGACCTCCGGCCCATGCGCCTCACCCCGGTGGCGGGTATCTTCCTGCACGGCCCCCACTTTGGCGACCGCTACGGCATCGCCCAGGTGTTGGTGCAGTGCCTGGAGAAGGCTCATGTGCGACTGTTGGCGTTGAGCTGCACCATTTCCTCCATTTCCCTGATTATCCGGCAACAGGAGCTGGCGGCGGCGCAATTGGTCCTGGGGAGCGCCTTTGCTTCTCCGGTGGAGGTCCCCAGGGCATCCTCCGGGAGCCGGTCATGAGACGCAGGGCGGGCAAGGTCCCCATTCACCCGCCGGTCACTAAAGAGGTGTCCGTAAGTTCCGCGCGGCTACCCGAGTCTTGCGGCGCCCTGATGGCCGACTTCCCCGATCCGGTGTTGATCGCCGACCGGGACCGGCGAGTGGTCTTCTTGAACCGGGCCGCCGAAAAGATCTTCGGCGCCACCCTAAAGCCGGGCGACCCTTGCCCCATCTGCAGCCAACTCACCGGCATGCCTCTGAGTGTGGATGGCACGGTCCGTCAGGCGCGCTGTCTGGAGCCGGGCGAAAGCCTGAACCGCGCCCCCATTCTGGCCAAGGCAGGTTGGGCCAGCCGCGCCCCCCTGACGGTGACCGCCACCCCCATTAAGGGCCAGAGGAATGAGCCCGCCGGCTGTTTGATGGTGCTCCGGGAGCATGAGGAATTGCTGGCGCACCCGGTGGTCCAATTGCAAATCGCTACCTTGTCCAGCATCTTAGAGAACTTTCCCATTCCCTTCTTTATGGTGGACCCGGACCTGGTGGTCACCCATGTGAATGAGCGATTGGAAAAGCTTACCGGCTATACCAGCAAGGAAGTGGTGGGCCGGATGACCTGCGGCCAGGTGCTGAACACCAAACAGTGCGACACCTGCGATTGTGTGCTCAAGCAGGTGATGGAGCATAAG
>JAMCQY010000082.1:0-3255 GCA_023381945.1 Deltaproteobacteria bacterium | reverse complement strand
CACCGCGACGGCCGGGAGATTCCGGTGACCGTGTCGGCCTCCATCATCACCGATCCTTCGGGGAAGGTCATCGGCGGTTTCGAGGCCATCCGGGACATCACTCCCATTATCGAAGCGGAACGCAAGATCGACCTCCTGACCGAGCACAGCCGGGAAGGTTTGCTGATGGCGGATGAGAAGCAGCGGGTGGTGTATGTCAATAGTCCCATGGCTGAGATCCTACATCAGCCCAAAGAAAAGTTGCTAGGCCGGCACCTGGGGGAGCTGCTCACTTCCCAACACCTGCACATGGCCCAGGATCTGGCCAACCGGGTGGAGCGGGGCCAGGAGCGGGAGACCCGCTTTTGCAGCCTCCTGGACCTGCCGCATAAAGGCGACAAACCCCGGGTCTTTGAGACCTGCATGGCGGTGTCCCGGCTGGGAACCAAGGTCCTCACCTGCCTCTATCTACGGGACCTCACCGAGCGAGTCCGGATCGAACGGGAGCTCCAGAAGACCAACGCCTTCCTCCACAATATCATTAAAAGCTCGGTGGACGGCATTGTGGTGGTGGACCGTAAGGGAGTGCCGGTAATTTTCAATGAGGGGGCCGAACGCATCTTGGGTTATAAGGCCGAAGAGATCATCGGCAACCCGGAGAACTTCCGCCGTTTCTATCCGCCCGCGGTGGCGGCGGAAATGATGCGGCGCATGCGCAGCAATGAATATGGTCCAACGGATAAGTTAAATACCACCCGCCTCATTTTCATCAACAAGAACGGCGAAGAGGCTCCGGTGAATTTTTCGGCCACCATCATTCGGGAACGGGGCCGGGAGGTGGCCAGCGTGGGCATCTTTTCCGACTTGCGGGAGAGTAGCTGGAGGCCACCCATCATCAGCTGGTACAGGCCGAGAAGATCGCCTCCCTGGGAAGAATGGCGGCAGGTGTGGCCCACGAAATCAACAACCCCCTGGCGGGCATCCTGATCTATGCGGAATTGCTGGCCCGGGATCTGGCCCAAGACGCTCCCATCCGGGAAAACGTTGACATTATTATCAATCAGACTATGCGCTGCCAGCAGATCGTCAACCGTTTGCTGGACTTCAGCCGCCAGTCCCTGGGCGAAAAGAAGCTGCTAGACGTGAACGAGATCCTGCGCCGTTGCGTGGAGTTGGTCCGCCACCAGGCCTTCTTCCACAATATCCAGATCAAAGAGGATTTCGATACCGAGCTGCCCCAGATTGTCGGCGACCCCGGCCAGTTGCAGCAGGTTTTCACCAACTTGCTGCTTAATGCCGCCGACGCCGTCAGCGGCGCAGGAACGATTACCCTCTCCAGCCACCCTTCCTGGCATGGCAAGGGGGTGGTCCTGCAATTCTGCGATAGCGGTTGCGGCATCCCCGAGGAGATCAGGGACAAGATCTTTGAGCCCTTTTTCACTACTAAGCCGCCGGGCAAAGGGACCGGACTGGGGCTGTCCATCGTCTATGGGGTTATCCAGCGCCACGGCGGCACCATCCAGGCCTACTCGCCCCCGGCGGGCGGGACTATCTTCACGGTGACCCTGCCCCAGGTATCAGTGGAGCCGGAGCCTGCGCCAGGGTTTGAAGGGTAAGCCGCCAGCGGTTGAGCAGTGAACAGTAAGCAGCGAACAGCCAACAGGATGTGGCTGGGGGTTTATTCACCGCAAAGAAGGGGGTTAGTTTCTTGGAAACTCGAAACTCAAAACTTTTTTCTTTGGCTGACTGCTGACAGTCGGAAGCTGACAGCTGCAAAGGTGATTCATGACTGAAATGGACGTGATCCTGGTAGTGGACGACGAAGAGGTGCTGCGTCAGGGCTGCGGCCTGGTGCTGAAAGCCGAAGGCTTTCAGGTTATCACCGCGACCCAGGGACAGGAGGCCCTGGAGGTGCTGGCTAACGAGCGGGTGAACGTGGTCCTCTGTGACCTGAAAATGCCGGTGATGGGGGCCTTGGAGGTCCTGGAGGACGCCGGTGGCCGTTATCCAGATATCCCGATAATCATCATGACCGGGCTAGGTACAGTGGCCGATGCGGTGGAATGCATGAAGAAAGGGGCCTACGACTTCATCACCAAGCCTTTCGGCATCGATCACCTCGTCTTAGTGGTGCGCCGGGCCCTGGAAAAGCAAAAATTGCAGGAGCAGACCCGGCGGCTGCAAGAGGCCCAGGCCCAGAATCTTTACAATTTGGCCCTGGAACAGAGCCGCATGCACACCATGGTCAACTGCATGGCTGACGGCGTCCTGGTTACCAACCGGGAGGCAGAAGTAGTATTGTTCAACACCACCTTGGTGCAACTCCTGGGTCTGAAGGAGTCGCCGCCCCAGCCCGGACCCCTGTCGGCTTATATTGACGACGCCGCCCTCCACGAGGCCATTAACCTCCTTTTGACGGAGACTGCGGAAAATCCCGGAAAATGCATCTCCCAGGAACTCTGCCATAGCCGGTTGCACCTCCGGGCCTTATCGGCGCCGTTTTTGGGGCCGGACCGGCAGGTTCTGGGCACGGTCACGATGTTTCACGACATCACCAGTTTCAAAGAACTGGACGAGATGAAGAATGACTTTGTCCGGATGGTCTCACATGAGCTGCGGGCCCCGCTCGCGGCCATCAAACAGCAGCATACGGTGATCCTCGATGGTCTGGCCGGTGACTTGACCGCCAAGCAGAAAGAATTGCTCAGCCGGGCCCAGGCCAAGATTCAGGGCCTGCTGGACCTGATCAATGATCTCTTGGACATCGCCCGCTTGGAAGCCGGGCATGGCCAGATGGAGCAGGTTCCCCTGCAGCTGGGAGAGGTGTTGGCTGAGATCGTCGAACTGATGCGGGCCAAGGCCGAAGATCAGAAAGTAAGATTGAGCCTGGAATTGCCCTCCGACCTCCCCATGGTCCTGGCCGAAAAGCGCTGCATGGAAGAGGTTTTTATCAATCTGGTGAGCAACGCCATTAACTATTCCCCCGACGGCGGCGAGGTCACTGTTTCAGCGGTGTCTCACGGCGACTACCTGGAATTAAGAGTGCAGGACACCGGCATCGGCATCGAGCCTGAAGAGCTTCCCAAGATATTTGACAAATTTTACCGGGTCAAGCATCCTAGCACCAGGCAGGTGATCGGCACCGGTCTGGGGCTGTCCCTGGTCAAGGGCCAGGTAGAGGCGCACCGGGGCACGGTGGAAGTGGAGAGTGAAGTGGGCCGGGGCACAGTTTTCAAGGTCCTGCTGCCGGTGTTTGCCGGCGGAAAGGCTGTCAAT
>JAMCQY010000183.1:2454-20836 GCA_023381945.1 Deltaproteobacteria bacterium | reverse complement strand
GTAATCAAACGGAGTTGATGGGCAAAGTCAGGAGCTACCTCCGCAGTCGCCAATGCAAGCCGCACATAGTCGCCAACTATTTCCAGGGCAAACACGTCCTGTATGCGGCATAAAAGTTAATCAGTTAGATGCTCTGGGTAATAACTCCAGAAGGGCTGAAGGAATGGCGAGAATCAGAAAAAGGGCAATGTAGTACCGTACTATGGTCATCGCCGGGTTAGGTGAGTTTATTTAGAGACGATGAAATTGGTGCAAGAGCTGTACACTACTCCATAGACTCAAAGATACTATTTAGTCAAGCGGGATATACTCTATTCTGAGCCTGAAGGCAAGTGCGTCAAAGACGCCGGATAATCGCAGAGATCCTGGCTGCCTTAGGCTTAACCAGGATCTCTGTGTAATCTTAAAGCTTCTTAGGTGTTATTTGGGCAACAGCACTTCCCAGTAAAGGCCCAGGATAGCTGGTGACATCACCAGCAAAGCAATGATGGCAGCCAGGATAAGTTTGACTGTGGGAGACCATTCCGTCCGTTCTCCCGCAATCACCACCGCCAACTTTTCAAGATAATCAATGCTTGACATGACGTCCTCCTGTAAAATCCCTGAATTAATTACTACCTTTTCCGGCAATACCGAGGGAGTAGATATTGTTTTATCCCGCTTTATTAAAGCGTCTGCCTATCAGTACGCCGAGTATAAAGAACGCCGTTGCAGCCAACATAGAGTATGTGAACATATAACCTCCTTTTTTAGCAAAATGTTAGAGACCAATTTTACTATCGGGAAAAAGTGAGCAGCAAAGGCAAACTTGAAGGGGTGTTTTGACCTCTTTGTTTCCTTCATATTTACCAGTTGGCTGACTTCTTGAACCCGGCCAACTCCATTTCGACTCGACACGTTTGATTTTCGATATCCTTCGTCACGGTGAACCCCATCTTCTTGGCCATTTCCAGCATAGGCTGGTTTTGCGCCAATATTTCACCCCAGAGGCGCTGCACCCCTTGCTCCCGGGCGACATCGATGAGCCGCCCTACGATCTCGGAGCCCAGGCCGTTTCCTTGCCATTGATCTCCCACCATGATCGCAAATTCGCCGGTTTCCCGGCTGGAATCCATAAATAAATGGCCCATTCCCAGGATCACTTCCGGGGCCGGCGGCTGGCCCACGGCCACCAGGCTGATCTCCCGGTCATAATCATTCTGGGTGAAGCGGATGAGCATCTCGTGGGTGAATTTCCTGATGCGCCTGAAATAACGGAAGTAGACGGTATCTTCCGAACACTTGCTGAGAAAGTCGTGCGCCAGGGGCTCATCTTCCGGCTTGACAGGCCGCAAAAGCGCCGGCGTGCCGTCCCGCAACATCCAGTCGCTCTCATACTGGTTGGGATAAGGGCTGATGGCGAGATGGCGCGGCGCAGAAACCGTGCTCGGTTCAACGACCAGGCGGGCATCTGCCGCCACCGTACCATCCCGGTTCAAGATCAAAGGGTTGATGTCCAATTCCACGATCTCTGGAAAATCCGTGACCAGTTGAGAAACCCGCACCAGAATTTCGGCCAGGAGGTCCACGTTGGCCGGCGAAATATGGCGGTAGCCCTGGAGAACCCGATAAACCCGGGTCTTCTGGATCATCTGCCTGGCGAGAAGAAGGTTGAGCGGAGCCAGGTCCACGGCCCAATCATTCAGCACTTCGGTTAAGACGCCTCCCAATCCAAAGAAAATGACCGGGCCAAAATCCGGGTCCTGTTTGCTCCCGATAAATAACTCCAAATCCGGTTGCTCCACTTGAGTCTGGACCGTGACCCCTAAGATCAGGGCATCAGGTTGCCGTTCTTGAGCTTCTGCGACTATCCGGTCATAGGCGGAAATAACCTCCTGTTCATCTTGCAGGTTGAAGACTACCCCGCCTGGATCTGACTTATGGGAAATATCGGGAGAGTTGAGCTTCAGCACCACCGGGAAGCCGATCTCCCTGGCCTTGCTGGCCGCATCCGCTCCTGAAGAGGCCGCCACGGTGTGATTGACGGGAATGCCGTAGGCGGAAAGAACCGCCTTGGATTCAAGCTCCGAAAGGAGCCTGGCGTTTTTTGCCAGACATTGCTCGATGAAACTTCTCGCCTGGCTGTCCTTTATGTTCAGCTCTCGGGGCAGGCGGGGAGGGGTTTCCTGTAAAAGTTCCAGGTGCCGGGCGTGGGAATACATTCTCACAAAGGTATCCACCGCAGCTTCCGGCGTTTCGAAAGTGGGGATGCCCGCTTCGTTAAGTATCTGCACCCCCTCGGCAACCTCCGGGCCCCCCATCCAAACCGCGAAGACCGGCCGGGCCTTGCCCTTCACTTCCGGCACAATGGCCCGCGCCACTGCTGCGGCGTCAATCCCCGGCTGGGGGGAAAGCATGATTGCCAATCCGGAGAGTTCCGGAGCCTCCATGCAGACGCGTACCGCCCTGGCATGCCTCTCCGGGGTGGCATCTCCCGAAATATCCATGGGATTTCGGCGGCTGCAAAATTCTGGCAAAAACTCTTCCAGTTTCGCCACCGACTCGGGCCCAAGGATCGCGGGCTCAATGTTCCACCGGCTCAGGGCATCGACGGCCATTACCCCGATGCCTCCGCCGTTGGTAACAATCCCCAGGGAGTTCCCCACAGGCCGGGTCGTTTTTCCCAAGGCCTCGGCGCAGTCGAAGAGTTGTCCGATAGTGTCCACCCGGATAATGCCGGCCCGACGGAAGGCCGCATCGTAGGCGGAGTCCTCCCTGGACAGGGAGCCGGTATGGGAAACCGAGGCGCTGGCCCCGGCCGGGCTCCGGCCCGCTTTGATCACAATGATCGGCTTTACCCGGGAAACGGAGCGCGCCGCGCTCAGAAACTTGCGGTGCTGGGTCAGGCTTTCCATATAAATCAGGATACTTTTGACTTTCTCGTCGTTTCCGAGATAGTCGATCATATCGCCAAAGTCCAGGTCGGTCATAGAACCTACGCTAACAAGGTGGCTGAAGCCGATATTCTTGAGAGCCGCCCATCCCAGGATGGAGTTGGTTACGGCCTCGCTCTGGGAGACAAAGGCCAAACTCCCAGGCAGGGCTGAACCTGCCAGTAAACTGGCATTGAGTCGATGGGGGGGGCAATTTATGCCCGTGCATTTAGGCCCCAGGTACCGGACGCCCGCATGACTTGCTTCCTTTTTAATGGCCGCCTCGATTTTTGCCCCTTCTTCACCGGCTTCTTTACCCCCTCGGGAAACGATGATAGCTCCCTTTATCCCGGCTTGCCCGCAATCCTTGATAATATTCGGAACCGCTTTAATGGGGATGGCGATAATCGCCAGATCGATGGGTGCATTGACTGCGGCGATAGTCGGATATGTTTCGATCCCCGAGATTACGGAATATCTCGGATTGATGGGATAAACTTTGCCGGAGAAGTCACTCTCGATAAAATTTTGCACCAGGGCGTGACCAATACTCTTTTCCTTGCCACTGGCTCCAATAATGGCCACCGAAGCCGGTTTAAAGAAGCAATCAAGGGAATGGTCTTTCATCTTAGCCTCCTGTCTTCGTGGAGGTTAAGTGCAATGACCATGCCAATCAGTTAAGACCTCCAGGTTCAATATGTTTAACTATTGAAAATGATTGGCATATCTGATGAAGAAGGGGGCGCGGGACCTCCTCTGAAAAGGCTGTTTAATAAAATTTTTATCCATGTGACATCCATCGCCCCTTTGCAAAAAGTGCTCGGCCCTGTAGAAATTTTGCGCAGCTCATTGCGTAAGGTGAGCGGCAGCATGCTTACGTAGTGAAGGCAGCTTGGCGGGAGTACCTCAATACTGGTTTTCAGAGTGTATTTGTGATTTAGAGTGATTGAAGAATTTAAGTGAGCTTTGCCTTAAGTTAATGTCGGCGGCCTAAGCGGTTGCGGATGGCCAAAAGGAACAAGGCAGCTTGGCCGAGAATGATAAAATGGCTGAGTGCACTCAAAAAACGGCCTCCGGTGGTGGCGGGCTGAGGCCAGTCGGGCCGCATCAGGCTTGCGAGTTCCAGTAGATAAATAACGGCATCCGTGAAACCGGCCACGCGGCCATCGGAAGTCTGCAGTCCCAACCATTGCAGTAAACCAGCCATCAAAGCCACCAGACCTGCGAGGCATCCCAGGGCCCGCAGGGGCCGCTCGCCATAGCCGCTCAAGATCCGGTAGAGATTATACCAGGAGAGCGGAAACCAGCGCCGCCATAGGCTGGCCTGGCGATACATTTCCATCTCGCCGTAATGAAAATCTCCGGCCTGTTTCAGGTCTCCCTCTTGCTCGTAGTCAAGCTTGAGGTAGCGGTAAAGTTCCCCCACCCTAGCGCAAAGTCCTTCGTAATCCTGGCCAGATGCTCTCCTGGGAGTTAGGGTTAGAACATTGGGACCATCCCGGTTTTCTCTCAACAAGATCTCGTCATAAACCGCCTGGCGGCCCTGATACGTGTGCCAGCGAACATTATGAAACTCCGCTCGTCGCATATCGGTGCCCAAAAAACTGGCCCAGGCAAGGGAAAGGTCTTGAAATCGAAGACGTCCCCAGGGGCCGAAAGCGAGATTCTGAAAATAGGCAATGAACCGAAAACGGCCGGTTGCTTCCCGCGGGTTGTTGACCCCTTGAAAGATTGCCAGGCCGTCGAAGCAGGCGCCGCGGAAATCGGCTTCTCCCACTATTCTCGCATCTTTAAAAAGTACCTGGCCGCCAAACCTGGAATTTTCAAAAAGAGCTGCCTGAGCGAACCTGGCATATGAAAAATCGGCTTCTTCTATGAATTGAGCTTCCCGGAAATCGGCCCACCCGGCAAACTTAGCGCCACGAAAATTAGCAAACTTCTTTAATTTCTGTCGTGAAAAAGAGACGGGACCGGGAAAACATACTTCCCGGAAATTAAGATCCTCACTAGTTAATTTGGCTTGTAGGGCCTGGTCGAAGGCATTCTTATCTTTTTCAGGAGCCAGAGAATGAAGGATGCACAAACCCTCCGGATCCGCTTCCCATGGCGGGTTCTCGCAATAATGGCCTTCCCAGGAATATTTTATCCAACTTGCGCAAGTGGACATAGGCGAATCTTGCAAGTTACCAGGTTTCCGGGATCCGCTTGGGGAACTCCAAAATAAATTTGCTCCCGGTCCAGGGTTTGCTCCAGGCCAGCAGTCGGCCGCCGTATTTCTCCAACAGATGGAGGCTTACCTTTATTCCCAAATGGGTGCTCTCAGCTTCCAGGTGATTGCCTGGGACCAGCAGATGCTGCCTGAGTTGTTCTACATCAAAGCCGGGGCCGTCGTCTTCCACCGCAACGGTTAACTTGTTCTCCCGTTCCTCCACCCCTATCCGAATACGCTCGGCAAATTTCATGGCGTTGCCAATAATATTCTGCAAGATGACTTCCATGGTATAAGGTTCGAAGGGAAATATCAGGGAACAGCTGCACTCCTCGAGGTCACAAGCATCTACCTGCACCTGAATTTCTTTATCCCTGAAACGCAGTTCCTTCAGTTCATCTATGCAACGTTTCAGAACAGGATAAAAGTCCCGTGAAGAAAGATGTAAAGAGTTGCTGGTCAGGGCCTTGAGGAACATGACTTCCTGATCGAGTGTATGAATCAGGCGCTGTGAGGCATCTTCAACGACGCCGAAACTGCGTTCCAGGGCTTCTAGGTCCGGATGTATTTCTTCATACCTGGGACATTCAGGACACCTTGCCTTAGAAAAACAAAGGAGAAACATTTCATCCAGATCGGCCAGCTTCTTCTTGATCCTGCCCGAGAAACCGTGAATCCCTATGGCCAGGTTTTTATAATGGTGTCTTAAGGTAGCTACCTGGAATTCGAACTCCTGGTGCAGGCTGTCCAGTCGCAGGCGGTTCTCCCTGAGATGCTTTAATGCCAAACCGATAATTCCCCAGGACACGCCACCGAACAGGAGGAAGAGCAGGGTCATGGGCCACATTTCCAAGTCGAAGCTGTGTACGAAGGCGCCCCACACGTCCAAAGGGGTTCCTAACATCAGATGTTCGTGGAAGTCGTGCGCCAGCATGGCCAAAGGATGGCCGACCAGAAGGCCGACAGCCATCCCAAAAACGACGCCTATCCAAGGATATGCCCAAGTCTTCTCTTTGTGGATAGGGGCTTCTAGCACCACCGGAACAATAGGTTCACCGTTCATCGAACATCCTTGTAAGACTCGAACGTCAGCAGTTCTATCTGTGAGTTCTTGTTAGTGGCCAATCATCCTTGTAGACAACTATTTATAAATTTAAGCATCTATAATTAGGAATGCAAATCAGGGTGGCAGTTCTTCTAGATTATTGACGGGGAAAGGTCCTCATATTCGAGAGCAATGGCAGGGGAAAGGAACACTCTTGCTTGTCGAAGGGGGCCACGCCCGGCTGCAGAGTCTCTTAGGCCTCGCTTTACAGGCGGACTGAAGGTTCCAGGATATTCTGGATAAATGAAACTGGCGAGTCTTCGACGATAAGATCCTCCCCAGTGTTCATTATGTTGTCATCCTAAGCACTTTTAGTTATAATAATATTGCTTTAAAATTTGGGGATCTATCTGAATCCCGACCCAGCAGACCCAGAGACCTTCCTGACCCCCGGCAAAAAAATTGTCTCCCAGTAGAACGGTGTCTGGAATATCGACCTGGGGGCTGTTCCGAAATCAGCTCCGGCCTTATTGAGACCTGTCAAGAATATCCTCCGGCCTACGTCAACTGCGGAACCCCCTGGACAGTTACAGATTCTGGATCCCCAAGGTTATAGCTACTAATAAAACTAACAGAAAGGAGAGAAGTATCTCCATGGCCACCAGCACAACTTTACGGGAGAAAATTTTGGGATAATCCGGGCCTCCCTGGCCCTAATGGTTTTCTTACTACTGCTGCCAGGCACTGCCAGAACTGACACTAACTGGTGGCAGAAGGCCTCACCCCCTGTGGTGCACGGTAAGGTCATGCCGTCCCACTGGTGGGAAGAGGTCAAACGCTCCAGCGAGCGTTATCATGTCAATCCCTTTCTGGCCGCCGCCGTGGCTTGGATCGAAGGCAACGGCTGGGACGGCGACCGGATCGGGCACAGCCCCTACTGGGGCCCCATGGGCATAAATGAGCAATGCCCGGTTCCTTATCAGGTGCTTAGTGACCCGCTTAGAAATATTCGAGTGGGCGTGGCGGCCCTGCGGGGCCCTTCCCCCCCAACCGTCTTAAAGCGCTACAACGCCAAGTGGTTTAAAGACCACTACATCAGGGACGTTATGGCCCTAAAAAGGCAGTTGGAGCGAGAGGCACGGCTGCAAGTTGGTCTCAATGCCGCAGTCAAAGGCAGAGGGGGTTCTCAAAGCGATGGATAAGAATATTATTAGGTGAGGCGGAGCAGTGTCACTTCCGGCCGGGCGTTTAAACGTATCGGGGTGAAGGTGGTCCCGATTCCGCGGCTTACGTAAAGATGGGAGTCTTTAATCCGGTAGAGCCCCTCGGGATAAGGGCTCACCAGGTGGGCCAGGCTGATACTCAGGCCCGGCAGGCCGAGCTTGATTTGGCCTCCATGATAATGGCCTGACAGAGTGAGCGGGATATTATGTGAAACTGCCACGGGAAAAATCTCCGGCCGATGCGAGAGCAGAATGGTCGGCACAGTGGAATCAAGCCCGTGTAAGGCCCCGGCTAAATCCGGATATCCGGCCCGCAGGTCATCAATACCGGCCACCGCCAAGGAACCCTGTTCGGTGTGAATCACCCGGTGTGCATTGAGCAGGAAGGTTATCCGGTGCTGCCGGAACATTGCCAGGATATCATGCTGCTTCCCAAACCAGCGGTCGTGATTGCCCATGATGGCAAAGGTACCGTACTTGGCGCGGACCTTTGCCATCTCCTCCACGCAGTCGGGCAGGAATTCTATCGAGTTCGAGATGTAATCTCCGGTAAGGACAAACAAATCAGGCTCGAGGGCCGCGACTTGCGCTGCATAGCGCCGGATCTCCGCCCGGGTCATGTAAAGCCCGGCATGGATATCGGTGAGTTGGACCACCCGCAAATCACGCCCGAAAGGCAGTACGATCTCCTCGATCTCATAAACCTTGCCGGCATAGGCAGCCCCGTATCCCGAGAGCAACAGGGGCGCCGCGGCCAGGCCGCCCACTCCGGCTTGCAGAAAATAGCGGCGCTGCAGGTTCACCGGCAGGGCGGCTTTTTGACGGTCCGGGCCGCGGCCGCATCGAGCTAAGACCCTACCCAGCCTCCCAAGGAGCCGTATCAGGGCAAGGACCAAGGCCGAGAAAATTGACCCGAAAGTCCATACCGCCGGGGCATAAAAGAGGATGATATCTTCCACCTCCGGCGGGTCCACCCAGGAGATCGGCCTGGATAAGATGAAGGCGTTCATGACAAAGAGTGAGGCAATGGTTAGGCCCACCGTGCCGACCAGTAAGAATTGGCACCGGTTGGAGCGTTGCGTGGCCTTGATGGCCTGCCTGATGCGGAGGAAGAGGTAAACTTGGGCAAAGACCGCAACGAAGGAGATAAGCAGACTCAACTGACCAAAATGCGTCCCGGATCTCATAGTTCTTTATTATATCAGGGTAATGGCTTTTTCAGGACAGATTTCCTGACAGCAAAAGCAGGTGATGCAGGTATCGCTATCCACCTGGGGAAGGTTGTCGCACATAGACAAAGCCGATACCGGACATTGCTCGATGCAGGTGCCGCAGCCGGTGCACCAATCCGGATTAGCTTGGGGGCGCAAGAGCGTGCGCTGGTGGATAAGAGACTGGATGCTGTCGTTGTGAAAAATCGCTTCACCGCTTAAAGGCGGCAGCTTGAAATGGGGCAAAGGTTTCAACTCCCCGATGATCTCTATGCCGCTCAAGTCGTAATCCCCCAGGCCCGCTTCCCGGGCCTGGCGCAGAAAGAGCAACTGCCCCGGTTCACAACCCATCATGGTCGCCATGACGGCATCCAGGGCCACCGCATTGTCAGAGGCCAGGATCAAGCCGATGTCCCGCAAATCGGCGGAAGCCGGACCATTGCCTTCCATACCGACTACCGCGTCCACCAGGAAAAAGTCGGGGACCCGCAACCGGAATACTTTAACGATCACCTCATGGAAGCGTTCGGGATTGCCCGCGGCTTTGTGAAGCATGGCCTTTTGGGCGCCGGGCAAAAAACCGTAACTATTTTTGATGGCCCCGGTCATGACCGTTAAGCCATGGGTCTTGAATTTCGGCAGGCTGATAATGACATCGGCCTCCCGGACAATCCGGGAGAGGCTCACCGTTGCCATAAAATCGGGATCGAATTCCACCTGAAGAGAATTATTACCGATGTTCTGGTAATAACCTTTGGCTGCTTCCATCAGGCCGGTTTTTTGAAAACTCTCTTCGTTAGCCCCGTAATTAAACAGACCGGGGTTATCGCCGACTACAATGGCGGCGGGCCCCATGGTCTCCACCTTTTCCACCACGGCGCGCAGCACCGCCGGATGGGTGACGATACCCTCGCCGGCTTCCGAGATCCGCAGCACATTGGGCTTGATTAACACCTTTTTCCCACGGATTTCCAAGGGGAAGAGCTCAAAAGCCCGGTCGACCGCCTGACGGACGTTCTCATAGGTAGAAGGATGGCTCATAACCCGTAACATATTTTCACCTCGGGAACCCGCTTTAAGGTACCCTGGTAATTATAACATGCTTATCTTGGCATAGCAGGATAGAAAGTCTTAAGTCAATCAGATCGCCGAGGAAAGAAGAAAACCAAAAATGAACTGGAAAAACCCCGATTTGCCCAGGTATCTTAATCTCATCAGCGCTATTATCCTGCTCGCCGGGTTGGGTAGCGCCACCTTGATCTATCAGCAAGCCAAGAACGAGGCATACGGCGCTTTGGGTTACGTGGAAGAGGGTGGAGTTCTGTACCCGGTTAATCCTGAAGATTCCAAATCGTATTTAAGGGGTTTGGAACTCTATGGCGGTACGGCAAATGTCTTGGTAGATGAATTCAGGCGTTGGTTTGTGGGGTTATGGCACGGCAAATCACTGGCATTCATCGTAGGCGGCACTGCCATTCTGCTATCTTTCGGATTTTTCTATACGGCCAACTATTTGATCCCGCGCTTAAAATCCGATGTCCAAGAGGGAAATAACCAGGAAAAAGTCAACTGAATCTGGATGCTTCCCTGTTTATCCGTCTTTCTGGGCCGCCCTCTGCAGCCTCTATAGTTATCTTATCCCATTATCTCTTTCAGGAGTGAATCAAAGGCCGATCCCAGCAATATCAAATTCCAACCATGCCATGACCCGTCGTCTCCCGGTTCATGATCGAGGCCTACAAAATGCATCTGTAGGGAATTAGCCAGGTCTCATTGATTCTTGGCCAAATGGTCGCGAATTTTAAATTTTCGAATGGTAAAAAAGGAGGAATGTCCATGGCTGTATTGGATAATGGTTTCAATGGGGCGGTTCCCAAAGCGCCAGGTGTTTAATTTGCCGAGTACTTGGGAATTACTGGCAAAGCCAATTTTCAATGTTAATAGCGTATCTTACATAGATAAATAATATCTTGCCAACATGGCTTCTCTACTACATATAACAAGCTCCTCGTAATAATCCTAAATGAGGTGTGACATTTGTTGAACAAAAAAAATTTACAAGCTACACAAAAATAAAATTTGACATTCTTGAGCCGTTGTGGAAGGGTTGAAATAATGATGCTCTGGCAAAATGGGGGGAGGTATGCGGCCGGGGTGTTCTTCGCAAGGCAGCTGTTGGGTCTGCGCTCAACTGCTGCTTCTACTGCTCTCGGCTCTCATCTCAAATCCCCACCGATTAACGAGAGTATTCCCGGATAACAGCCGGATCCTTTTCGGCCGGTTAGTGATACCGGCTCAAGGTTTTTCTGATACTCCGGGACGTTTATATTTCTCACCTGATTGGCCGACAAGGAAGAGGCCGACTCACTGCTGAAAGGAAGCAATAACTATCTGGGCTGGATCAGAGGTGGATCAGGGTCCAAGAGTGGTGGTTAATTGCACCAATGGCTTGGGGTCCTCGGGTTTCTCGGCTTATCCGGGAGGCCGGACGCTCTCGGTCGGCGGGTAGTGCCGCGCCTGGGTGGCAGCTGACAAGTTAAGCGGTACCTGAAGGGGGAGAAGCGGATATGAAAAGGATCAGATTTTGGCGGCTGGGGCTGGGGATAGCCTTGTTGCTGACCATGGTTATGGCGCCGTCTTTCGGCTGGGCGGATATCACTTTGGACGGCGGGGCTACGTTGACGGTCCCTCCCGATATCACTAATGCCAATGAAACGATCGGTAATCTCAGCGCTGGCACCTTGAACCAAACAGGCGGCACTAATACGGTGACCAACGTCCTAACTCTGGGCAATAGCGCTACGGGCAGCGGCTTCTACACCCTGAGCGGCGGCACCCTCTCGGTGAACTCGGCGGCCGGTTCCGATTTAATCGGCCTCGCCGGCCGCGGCGCCTTCACCCAGACGGGCGGCGCTCATTTGGTGACCAATTCTCTCATAGTGGGTGGCACAGATGGATTGGGCAATAACGGCATTGGCAGCTACTCGCTGAGTGGCGGCACCCTCTCGGTGGGCGTTTTTGAGGAGCTCGGCAACGTCGGCAGCGGTATCTTTACCCAGACGGCTGGCAGCCACACGGTGGCCGGGGACCTTGATCTGGGTGTCGCCGGCGGCAGCGGCGCCTACACCCTGAGCGGCAGCGGCAGCCTGACAGCCATTAATGAGGTTGTAGGCTACTCCGGCCGCGGCGCCTTCACCCAGACGGGCGGCACCAACACGGTGACCGGCACCCTTTATCTGGGCTATAACGCCGGCAGCAACGGCACTTACAATTTAAGCGGCGGCAGCCTCTCGGCCGCCAATGAAATCATCGGCGGCGCCGGCCCAGGCGCCTTCATCCATACCGGCGGCACCAATTCGGCGGATACTATAATTATAGGCAGTAATGGCACTTACTCCCTGAGTGGCGCCGGCGTTCTGATGGCCAATAATTTTACCGGCAACCTCACCAACGGCGGCACTGTCAACCCGGGCCGTTCCGTGGGCACCTTGACCGTGACCGGCAGTTACGCGCAAACCGCCAGCGGGACTTTGGCGGTGGAAATCGCTTCGCCCACCACTTACGATAAACTCGTTGTCACTGGCGCTCCGGGCAGCGCCACCCTTAATGGCACGCTGAGACCGGAGCTGCAGGCGGGCTACTTCCCCTCGATAAACCAAGTCTTCCCCGGCGTAATCACCGCCACTGGCGGTGTGACGGGCACCTTCGCCCAGATTCCCCAAATCAGCCCAACCCTGTTCTGGCAGGCGTTATACCACCCCAATTCCGTTGACCTGCAAACCGTAGCCAACTTTACCGCGCCCAATCTCAACCTGTCCCCTAGTCAGGCAACCGTGGGGAATGTGCTCAATAGTTTCACCGGCGCGACTTCGGGCGATATATTTACGGTTCTCAATGCGATCACCGCCTTGTCCACCACCCAACAGGTACAGTCGGCCTTTAATGAGATTCTGCCTTTGAAATACGCCTCCCTGCCTTCCCTGAATTTTCCCGTGACCCGCATGCAGTTTCAGTACCTGAGAAACAGAATGGCCAGACTACGTGGAGAAGCCGAATTCGGCAGCAGCGCCTTCAGCTTTGGCGGCGGCGGGTTCATGAAAGGTTACGACACCAAAATGGTGTTAGCCGCGAGTAACTTCGCCTCCGACGCCGGTAATCCCTTAATTCGGCGGGGAAAGGAAAAGCCTTGGGGAGTCTATTTGGACCCCATGGTTAACTGGGGCAACGTGGACAGTACCAGCGGCCAGGTAGGCTATCAATACACCAATGCGGGATTTACGCTGGGAGCGGATTACTGGCTCCTGGAGAACCTCCTGGTAGGCCTGAATACCGGATATAATAATACCGGTGCCGGTCTAAAAGAAACAGGGGGCAGCATCAACGTGAACAGCATCCCCTTCAACGCTTATTCCAGCTTTTTCAGCAACGGCTACTACTTGAACGGCATCATAGGCTATACCTATGAAGACTTCTACAACATGGAGAGAAACGTCGTTTTTGGCACTCTCAACCGCACCGCCAGGGCCAGCACCACCGGCAATCAGTTCCAATTGGCGGCGGAGACCGGCTACGATCTAAAAGTAGGGAATGCGATCATCAACCCTTTGGTGTCGCTGTACTATACCACCCTTTCCACCGGGGCCTTTACCGAGAATAACGCCGGGGCCTTGAATCTCCGCGTGCCCGTCCAATCGGCGACCTCCGTGCAGACCGGGCTCGGGGCGCGGGCAGGCATCAAAGCCAAGAAAGGCGGCGTCACCTTCATTCCCCAAGTTTCAGCCGTTTGGCAGCACGAATATTCCGATAAGACTCGCGGCCTCGACGCCCGCTTAGCCCAGGGCAGCGGCACCATAGCCTTTCAGACCCGGGAACCCGGCCGGGATTTCGCCGTGTTGAGTGCTGATTTCTCCGCGGAATTCTCCAAAACCGTCACGGCCAACCTCGGCTACACCGCCGAAGTCGGACGCAGCCACAGCTACAATATGGGGGTAAACGCCGGCTTGCGAATTGCATTCTAAGCAATTGAAAATCAACCTTTGCCTCATTGCCCTGGTTCTAAGGTTAATGGGGGAGCCGCGGAAGAAATAACCCCTTGATATTTCAAGGGGTTATTTTTTGCGGTACTTAAAATCAGATTCGGATTCGTCGTCTCACCCTAATAGTTGACTCCGAAAATCGGGACATTCATCAATATCAGGGGAAGATGCTGTTGGGCCCCGAACACATCCCGCTCCCCCGGAGAGCCGGAGATGAGCCGGCGATAGGTGGAGATTTTGATGGCCTGGCAGTTGTCCGCCCGATAGCAGCCGATCAAGTCGGCCACCGGTACCCCCAGGGTTTGAGCCACGGCTTCCTTGGTGAAGGCATTCGAGCGCAGCGCCAGCTGGTAATCCTCTTCAGAATTGAAGAAGATATCATAGGTCATCTTGTTAACCTTGGCGTTTTTGGAACGGATCACCCGGGCCATATCCTTGAGAGGCCTGCTCCCTTTAGGGGTGCCGGTCTGAGGAACCGGGGTGATGATATCAACCTTGCTTTCGTCCAGGGAGCCGTCGTATCGGCTCAGGCCCACCCCGCCGTAAGCCGATACCGCCTCGGTTTGCTCCAAGATCTCCCAATTACGGCCGTCGCAGCGGTAAAGGGTAATGGGAAAGAGTTGGTGTTTGATCAGTTCGGCATCATGACAAAGGTGATAGATGCTCCAGGTGTAGGCCTCCCCGGCATAGAGACCGGCCATGGAGGGCCGCCCCGGGTCCAGGAAGGCTGAGAGCGAGGCCAGATCCTCCTGATGGCGGGCTTGGGCGGCCTCTTTGGTCTTTGCCACCGTTTCCATGTACAACACCGGGGTTTCCCGTCCCGTGACGGTAATCTCCAAGTGGCAGACCTCGAGCAGTTGGGGGAAATTTTGCCGGGCCAGTTTCAGGACCCCCTCCTGGATGGCGGCAAAGCTGCTCTGAAAGTAAGGGTCCCGGGTGCCGGCGATAATAAAGGAGACAAAATCTCCCCCGGCCTCGTGGTAGTTGATTTCCGAAGGGGAGATGGGAAAGGCCAGGTTGCCGGCGGTGGCCTTGCGTCCGGGAAAGCCGTAGTGCATGAAATAGCCTTTAATGACGGTAAGCAAGGCCCGAGCAGATTCTTCCTGGGGACTTTTTGCCTTAATCAGGAGCCCAATTTCCTGTTCCTGAGAAGTTACTGGCCTAACCATCACCCCGTTGCGGCCGTATACCGGATATTTTTCCGGCACGCCCTGGAGAGAATTCAGGAACAATAGGGAAACGTAACGCTCCCCGAGCAAGATGCTGCCTTCCAGCTTGGTATCCAGGGGCCGCTGCACAAACAGGCTGTTTTTAATACCTGCGGTTCGTTCGTCCACCTGAAAATATTGGGTATGTTCATAGGTGGAGACGCCCTCCGGGTAATACTGCAGCGCCGGATGGTCTTCCTCATAGAGGCTGTGGGCGGCGATGGAATACACGGTGGCCTTCCTTAAGGGGTTGGGCGCGGTGAAAACCACGCTCTGGTCGTCCCGGAACTCGGCAATCAAGCCGTCGCTGGCGGAACCGGGATCGCAGGCGATGGCCCCGCATTCCAGTATGTGCCCGGTATGGTAGGCCAGCCCCGCGTCCAGACCCAGCCGCACCGGATCGGCGGCGAAGATGGCCACGTCGCAGGCCCGGCCGGCCAGTACCACCTGCGCTCCCATCTCCAACGCCTTGATAAAGGGGGCGATTCCCATCTGGGAGACAATGGCGCTCTGCTGCACCATCTCCGGTGTGACCGCCGGCATGCGGCCCAAAGGAGTCAATTGCTCCAGATGGTCCAGGACCAACTGGTTATCTACATGGCCGCTGATCACTGCCACCGTGATGTTCTTTATCCCTTTCTCTTCGAACACTTCCTTGACCATGTCCACCATGATTGCCATATGGGCGGTGTCTCCGGACAGGCCGCAACTGCCCAAAAGCAGGGGACATTGCTGCCGCAAGGCCCCGTCCAGCATCAGGGAAAAGTCCCGTTTCAAGATGGCCTTTTCGGCATAAGACTTTCCCGCTCCCAGATAATAAGGCCCGGGGTCGATGGAACCCACATCCGCAGCGATGAGGTCAATCTTGGTTTTCATGGCTTCCTGGAAAGAAGCCGCTTCACAGGTATAGCCCAGCTTGCCGGGTGACAGGATGCGGTAGATCATGGGATCCCCTTTAGCTAGTTTCCTTTATAAATCCGGGTCAATTTTTTTAAGGCCTCGGAACAATCCAGGCGATCCAGCTTTACTTCGATGATGGCCAGTTCGTTGGGTTGGTTTTGGGCTTTTGCCAGGGCTTCCTCCAAATCTCCCTCGGTCTTGACCTCCATGCCCCAACCACCCTGGAAGACCTGGGGGAGCAGGTGGTACTTCCAAGGCTGCAGATCATTATAAGGGCCGTCATTTATCACCCGCTCCACGGTGTAGCCGTCATTGTTAATCAGGAAGATGACCGGATTGAGCCGGTGGCGGATCAGGGTGGACAACTCTTGAGCGGTCATTTGAAGCGCGCCGTCCCCGATAAAGGTGACGGGCCGGAACTCCGGGGCGGCCAGTTTCACCCCCAAGGCGGCCGGCAAGGTATAGCCGATGGACATATAGTAGCCTTGGCAGATATATCTGCTGCCTTGTGGCAGGTAGAGCTGGGCCGCGGCGCAGATCGAATCTCCCGTATCCGCCAGCACCAGGCTACGGTGGTCCAGAAACCGGTTGATCCTTTCGTAAAAGCGTTTATAGGTAAGAGGCGCAGAGGAGATAACGGTCTTTGCCCCCTGATAGGCGGGGAGGAAGCTCTGCTCCCGGGGAGGACCCGGAGGGAGTTGGGCCAGAAGACCTCGGATGAAATCCCCCAGGCTCACCTGCGCATAGATATGATGCTTAATGCGAACTTGATCGGAGTTGGCCAATACCATTCGGTTAGGGTCCAGATGAGCGGTTCCGAATCCCAGCGCCATGTCGGTCATCAAGGTGCCCAGGCAGAGAATGACATCGGCAGCCTCCACCAACTGCTGCGCCGCTTCGCTCCCCAGGGCGGCGCCGTAAACGCCGGCGAACTGGGGATGCTGCTCCGGCAGCATGGATTTGCTCAGATAGGTGGCGGCAAAGGGAAAGCCGGTGTGCTGGACCAGGGCTAATAAATCTGTTTGGCTTCCCAGCCGCTGCGCTTCAATCCCCGCCAAAATGACAGGATTCCGGGCCGCGGCGATCAAGGCCATGGTTTCCGCCAGCGCCTCTGCCAGGGTGTCCGGCTCGCTGGTTAGGGTAGTGTCCACCGCCCACGGCCCCGGTGGAGGGCAGGGGGCGGCCACCATATCCAGGGGTACCTCAATATAGACCGGCCGCCGGGACTTGAGGCAGGTGGCCAGCGCCGCGTCGATCTGCTCTGGGGCGGATTCGGGCCGGGCCAGAATCACCGCGGCCTCAGTGATTCTGGCAAATAGCTCTTGCTGCAGGTTTTTATTGCGCACCGTGTGATGGAGGTGAAACTGTTCAGAACGGGTGGTCGTCCGGGGACCGCCGCTAATGACCACCACCGGAACCCGCTCGGCATAAGCCCCCATGATGGCATTAAAGGCACTGCAGCCGCCTACGCCATAAGTGACACACACCGCGCCGATCCCTGGAGCCGGGCATAACCGTCGGCGGCGTAGCCGGCGTTAAGTTCGTTGCAGTTGCACACCACCTGGAGGCTGCTTTCTTCCAGATAGTCAAAGAAAGAGAGCACATAATCACCGGGAACCCCGAAGATATGCTGCAAACCGGCCTGTTCCAGGCGCCGCACCAGATACCGGCCCACCGTCATGGGATGCGCAACGGTCATTGTCGCCCTTCCTATCGGCTAAGAAAATCGAGTCTAAGTTGCAGAACAACTCGATGGTACCACGTAATTCCTTTGAAAAGATAGTCAATTCGGTTCGAAATGAGCCTACGAAAGGGGAGGTGGCGGTCAGGGCAAAGCTTACACTTCTTTAGAGATAAGATCCCGAATTACTTGGCGGTCCCTAAGGCATTTTTGACGAAGCTGGAAAAGCAACGAGGCCGATTCGGGGGAGATGATGGTCAACCTGAGGAAGGGAGGACTACAAAATTCCGGGCTGCGGCAAAATAAGTCCATGATTGCCCGGGCCAGCCGCAATCTGCCCGCCAAGTCGTCTTGACTGCGACAGATCTCCTCAATATTGGCGACATGGAGCGACAATTCCGCTGCCAATATTGGCGGCACCCGGCGGAAAAAGCCCTTGCCCCGCAAGGCAAACATCCTTGCCAGGCGGTTTCTACCTTTAAGGATTAGGGGATCATGAGGCTGGTCCAGCCGGCATCGAGCCGCGCGCAGGATCCCTTGATCGGTTTCGATTTCGAGCTGCTCCGCCTGCTGGCACGTCGCCCGGTATTCCAGGGCCAGCCGCTGCCGCACTTTGATCAGGCGGCTTTCCTGGGTTTGCCATTCCTGGTGGGCGGCTCCCAAGGTGTCCCATGGCCAAAAATGCCCGGCCATTTTGCGATAGCTGCTCATGGCGCCAGATTACCCGCTTCTTGCTGCATGATGGCAGCCACGTCAATTTTTAGGACCAGATTGACGGTGCGATACTGCCGATAAATCTTATCAGGATTTTCTCCGGGGTTCAGAGGATGCTCCTTGCCTTTGACCCCCAGGCCTGTCACCCGCAGGAAATGACCCAGCCCGGGAGCAGCCTTCTCCAGGACCCCGGCCACCGCCGCAGCCCTCAAGGCGGACAATTCGGTATTGTTTCTGGGAGGC
>JAMCQY010000183.1:0-2444 GCA_023381945.1 Deltaproteobacteria bacterium | reverse complement strand
TTAATTCCCGGGGGTCGGCAGTGCCATTGATCGTTATGAAAAATTTCTTTTTTTGCCGCAGTTCATTTAAGATCGGGGCCAAAAGCTGCAAGCGGTGTTTATCTTCCGGGGACAATTCATATCTGGTAGTTTGAAAGGTCACCTGGGGCTTTCCTTTCAGGGTAATTTCTTTGTCATTGCGGTTGGGGATAATGGTCATGTGGGCTTTGCCAATCCTGGCCTGCAGCAGCTTGAGGAGATCTTCCCAATCCTTTAAACCAATTTCTCTGAGGGCCGCTTTTTCATTGGTCAATTGCTGAACCTTGCCATTGAGATCCAAATTATTGGTCTGCAACAGTTTTAGTTGGGCGTCCAGATTTTTATTATTTTCCGTCAACTGCTGGAGCTGATCAGTGAGGCTCAGGTTGCTCTGACCCTGCAAAAGCAATTTTTCCTCCAGGCTCCGGTTCAGGCCCTGCAATTGCCTTTTTTCGGCATTTATGGAGGCTATCCGTGCATCCAGGTCCTGGTTTTTTTGTTCCAGGTCCTTCACCTTCTCCGGCCAGTTGGCGGCAAACCAGAGAAGCAGCAAAAAGGCCAGAGTAAACCCGAAGACATCCACCAACCCCGGCCAAGCCGGGTTTTCAGCATCTTCCCGCCGTCGACGCCAAGCCATGGAATTTAGCCTCCCTGGCCGAAATACCGGCGAAAAAAGCCAGGCTTTTTCGGACCTCGGCTATCCTTTCCTATTCGGTCCAGCTCTGGCAAACCCGCATCGATGCCAACCCCAATTTTTTGATTCAGGTCCAGATAACCCTGTTCCAGCCGCCCCAACTTGGCATCCTGGGAGTGCAGGAGCGGCATGATGGATTGATCCTCTTCTTTACGGCTTAGCACCGCCTCACTCACCACCTCCCGGATGGCCAGTCCCAGTTCCCGTACTTCCTGGAGCAGGTCTCTGAGCTTATTATGATAATGCTCATGAATCTCTTCGCCCCATTCCTTGAAGCTTTCTCCGACCTTTTCCAGGGCGGCCAGCAGATGGGGGTCGGCGCCCCCCGTTTGTTCGGCGCGCAAACGCCCCAACACCCTGGAGGCCAGCAGGAGAAACTGGTCTCCCTGGTGCCGGTACCAGGAGTAGCTGAGGAAAATTGCCACCGCCAGCCCAATGGCAAAGGCATTAATGGGATAGATATTCTTGAGGAGGTCGGCCTTAAACTGGCTGAGGCTGTCCATGCGATGGAGCGCCATGGCCAGCATGGTCACCGTACCCAACAACCCGACCAGCACTGCCAGATAGCTCAACGACCGCAAGGTCAGGATTGGACTTTCCACCTCGGCAGCCAGATAGTCGAGCGCGCCGGGCACCGCCCCGGCCCGGGCCGTCCCCTTCGTGGAGGACAAAACCGACTGCAGGACATATCTGGTGGGATGCGGATACAGGCGCACCTCTTCTTTGCCGACGTCCTGGATATTCTGCTCCAATTCCCGCCAGTGCTCGAATTGTCCCAGAATGACCTGGATCCGCCGGCGTACCAGAACAAATGGCACACAGACGAAAATGAGTAATAGGAAAACGAAACCGGTTTGCCAGAGGTTCGTTTGAACCCACGCCAGGAGGCCGTCCATGGAATTTCTCCCTTAAGAGTTCAACTCTCATAATCTATTCACGTCGCTTTGGGTTGGCCGAGAAGGGTCTCCGTTAATTATACAGATATTTGGGAAAAGGGTTAAGTGACCTTTCTTAAGGTTCGTGGGAGCGGGATCATGGGCTGGTCCATAAACTCTAAGCCAGTCCTACTCTCCGCCCCGTTTTGGTACTGGACAACTTCGGAGGAAATTATCCCGTTGACATCTCGCCTTGAGGTGCTTATTCAAGAGGCAAATTACCCAAGGCCTAAGTCTGGAAACAGAGAGGCCTTAATCAAGGTCTCAAGGAGGAAATCATGGAACTATATGTCCCTAATTTCCAATTAAAGGAAGTTTCGGAGGTGCTGGCCGGGGAAGGGGTGACCTTTGAGGTAACCGGCAAAACTATGGTCACGGTTGCGGAAGGGAAAGAAAGGTATGAAGTCACCGAAGTAAAAGCCAACCTGCTGGAAACCGAGGTGCCGGCCATCTATGATGAAGACGAACTCAGAAATCTGCGCGCTTTCCGGCTGCCGTCAGGCAAAAAAATCCTCCTCACCGATATCGACGGCAATTTTGTTCGCCTTTTGGAACCGCCTCCCGGATGGGGAAGGTGAGCTTGCAGGGTATCGATTTGGTTAAGGTGAGGTGAATAGGCCCGGGGATGGAATTGAATGAGTATTAGGATAACCTTGAAACTGGATCACTGTTCCTAACCTGTCCTCCACAAAAAATCCGGCTCCTAATAGGCCGGATTTTTTAGCAAAATTGGTGGAGGCGGGGGGAGTCGAACCCCCGTCCGCCAATAGTCCCTGAAAGCATCTACATGCTGGTGC
>JAMCQY010000338.1 GCA_023381945.1 Deltaproteobacteria bacterium | reverse complement strand
ATTCCAGAAAGGACTTAACCTTTTCATTCCAGGCGCCGGGCAGATCGGCCACCTGGAGGTCGCCGCCGATCAGGGCCCGCTCCAGTTCGAAGCGCAGCAGGATATGCAGATTGTAAGTGACTTCGTCGGCCTCGGTGCGGATCAGGTCCGGCCGTACTTCGTTGACTGCGAAATGAAAGTCTTCCAGATTCACCCCATCCAGGGAGGGAAAAGTCTTTTGTACTTCAGGATAAAGAAATCGCCAAAAACCTAGGGAACGGCCCACCAGGTTCTCCCACAGGCGGGATTGCGATTCGTGAATGCCCAGGGACACCGCCTCACCCATGGGCGTGCCCCAATGTTCCACCGGCAGCCCCTGGTCATAGAGAGCATGCCCGGTTTCATGCAGCACGCTGAAAAAGGCCGTGCTGAAACAGTTATCATCGTAGCGGGTGGTGATGCGTACATCCCCGGGACCGATGCCGGTGCTGAAGGGGTGCGCCGTGGGGTCGATGCGGCCGGCCTGAAGGTCGTAGCCAATCTTGGCCGCCGCCATCCGGACAAAGCGTTCCTGGTCGCTCCGGGGAAACCGCCGGTGCAGGCTGGTCGGGTCCGGCTGCCGGCTGCTCGCCCGGAGAGCGGAAAGCAACCGGATCAGCCCGTCCCGGAGCTGCGCCAGCAAAGGCGCCAGCACCGCCGCAGTCTCCCCCGGTTCATAGTCATCCAGCAGGGCGTCGTAGGACTCCTGTTCATAACCCAGGGCCTCGGCCTCCTGCCGCTTTAAATCGATAATGCGGGAAAGAAATGGCTGAAAAGTCTGCCAGTCGCTGTCTGCCCGGGTCCGCTCCCACACGGTTTCGCCTTCGGAAGAGGCCTGGGCCAGGGCCACCGCCAAGTCCTGGGGAATCTTGGTGGCCCGGTCATAGTCCCGGCGCCACTCCCGGACATTGACCGCCTCCACGCTCAGGGGGTCCCGGACCAATTCCGAACCCTCCACCGCGGCCAGCATTTCCCCCAGGCGCGGGTCGGTTTCCCGTTGGTGCAGCCACTTCGCCAGCATGGCGAACTGGACATGCCGGTGGTCATGTCCCTTGGGGGGAATCTGAGTACGTTGATCCCAGCCGAGCAAGTGCCCGATGGACCCGAGGTGGGAGGTTTCCAGGTTGTGCTGCCGCAGCCAGGCGTAAGCGTCTTGAGGTGTCATGGCAATACTTTAGACATTTAGCCGGAGCCCGGCAAGGGCGAATCGTAGTGGCATGGGCCTCCGGCCTGTGAAAAACCCCGGCTGTAAGCCTGCGCCACCAAAACCACCAGGACCGGCTTTAAAAATCCGCCCCTTGCATCTTGGCTTAATAGATACGTTTTATTAAAGTAATGGTCATGGTCGAAGGTGGCGAAGGACTATTATCCCTGGACGTGGATGAAATGCCCGTCATTCAAACCTTCTCCGTGCCCGACAATGAGGACGGTATCGCTGCCCCGGTGCGCAATTCGAGACCAACAATTCTCTTAATCAATCCCTGGATTTACGATTTCGCGGCCTATGATTATTTCGCCCGGCCTTTAGGGTTGCTCTACCTGGCCGGCTGGCTCCGGGCTCAGGGATTCGCGGTCCATCTCCTGGACTGCCTGGACGTGCCCCACTCCCGGCCCGGCCCCGGCGGCACCGGTCGCTATCCGAAGGAAATCGTCCCCACCCCGGCGCCCCTCTCCGACATCCCTCGGCGCTACGGGCGCTATGGCCTCACTGAAGTGGATTTTCGCAGCCGTCTAAGCCGGTTGCCGCGGCCCGACGTCATCCTGGTCACCTCTCTCATGACCTACTGGTACCCCGGCGTCACCACGGCCATCGCCTTGGTTAGGGAGCATTTCCCCGAGGTCCCGGTGATTTTAGGGGGCATTTACGCCAGCCTGTGCCCGGATCACGCCCGGGCCAATAGCGGCGCGGACCTGGTCCTGCCCGGACCTTGGGAGACCGGGCTGCCGCCTCATCTGGCCGGACTGGGTCTGGGCCGCCCGTCTGTTCCCGACAGTCTCGATGCCCTGCCTTATCCGGCCCTGGACCTCTTGGCGCAACTGTCCTACATTCCCATTCTGGCCTCCCGTGGTTGCCCCCTGGACTGCGACTACTGCGCCTCCAAATTGTTGCAGCCCGCCTTCCGGCCCCGCCATCCTCATGCCGTGGCTGCGGAACTGCGGCACTGGCAGGACCATTTGGGCCTTCAGGATGTGGCCTTTTATGACGACGCCCTCCTGATTAATGCCCCCGACCACCTCTTGGTCATTTTGGAGGAACTGCTCAGACAGGGCTGCACCTTGCGCTACCACACCCCCAACGGCCTTCATGCCCGCTTGATTACCCGGGAAGTGGCCGGCTGGCTCAAGCGCGCCGGCTTTGCTGCTCTGCGCCTGGGGGTGGAGACCACTGCCCTGGGCGAGGATCGCGCCGACCGCAAGCTCCAAGCCGGGGAACTGGAGGCCGCCCTGGCATGCTTGCGCGAAGCCGGCTTTCCTCCGAAAGCAATCGGCGTTTATTTGTTGGCGGGCCTGCCAGGCCAAGATGAAACCGTGGTGGCGGCTTCCATCCACCGGGTAAAGCAACTGGGTGCAACTCCGGTTTTAGCCTATTACTCCCCCATCCCCGGGACCACCCTGTGGCGAAGGGCTTGCGAGTGCTCCCGCTACGACCTGGCAGCCGAACCCTTGTGCCACAACAATTCCTTATTCCCCTGCCTGCCCCAATTTTCTTGGGATTCCCACAATCGGCTTAAACATTTAGCCGCCGCCTGAAAATTGTGGTAGGGTACCATCACGGTTGAAGTTAACTTACCGCTGAACTATTAATCACTGAGGAGCTGCAAGCATGGGGACCTCCGCTGCCAGGCGGGCGCCGGCCAACCGCCTGTGGCGCTTGGCCAAGGCCGCAGCTACCCGCTACCTTTCTGCCGGGGACGGCGGCGCAGTGGACGCCCGGGAGGTGGCTGCCAGGTATGTCGCGGCCCTGGGAGAGGGAGGCGCAACTGGCCCTGCCGAAGTGTTGGCCGCGTTTCGCCAGACCCGCCGGGTTGCCCAAAATTTAGGGGCCTTTTGCTGCCAGGCTGGCCCCCGGGGGTGGCGAGCAGCCCTGAAGGACCGGGGTCTAAAGGATTTGGCTGAGGTTGAGCCTGAGGTCTTGACCCCGTCCTTAGGGGCGGTTCTGGAGACCCCCGGCGGCGGCCTGGAGCAGGCCGTGGCGCATACGGCCCTGATGGTGGTCTTGCAAAACCTGCCCATGAATCCCGAACCGGAGGAAGGATCGACCCAATTGGTGCGGCGTTTTTTGGTCGAGGCCTTCCAACTGCGGCTGGCCCTGGACTTAGGAGAATCTCTGGAGGCCGCGGCCTCGGGAATCACTTCTCTGCGGCAAGGGTTGACCGGCCTGGCCGCATTAATTGACCAGGCGGCCATCCATCCGAATGTGAGGTCTGCGCCCCAAACTCAGGGGGAATGGCTGGGACTGCCGGGCTGGACCTGGGTCAGCCGTCTGTTGACCGGGCTGATCTTGAATTTAACCGGCCAAGTTCTTTCCAAAAATAGTTAAAAGTAATTAGTTATGATTTCAACGGGATAGAGAATTATGAAGGGTAACAACTTTGTCCAGTATGAAAAACTTCGTAAAAATAAGCATTCGCGAGGCTTGAAAAATTTATCGCACCCGCAAGGCCCTATTCGATATTTTATCTAAAGTCCGGGTTAACATCCCAGCCGCCGGATATTCCGGGAATATTTGGAACCCCCACCTCTCTCTTTACAGCTTTCTTGGCCCCATCCACTAACCTCCATTTTCATCTACAGCCTTTGAACATTTAATTAAGATTCGCTATCTTGCCGATAAGGTAAATAAGGAAAAAATCATCGGCAAATCCGCCTGGGGAGGCCAATTATGTTGAATTGGGAGATGACCCTGGAAACATTGCGGCGGCAGGGATGGGGTTACGGTTATGGAAAGTGTATGGATGCAACAACGGGCCACGAAATCTATTTGGTAAACCTCCGGCGCGGCGACAAAAGGCTGACCATCCTAAAACCTACCATCGAAGAAGCCGTGACCACCATCAGCCGGCTGGCCCAGGAGGACAATTGACCTGGAATTGAGGGTCTTCTCCCGCTTATTCCTTACGAATATCTTCCAGGTCGAAAGGCTCAGATCGCCAGTTCTAATAGTCACGCTGGCCAAGGAATGGCCAATAGACCTGTTCTTAATGTTGCCAATCCTTCCCAACAAAACTTGATCTCTCCTCAAAACGCGGTAAAATCTGCCATCCTTAACTAAAGAGTCTCTTGCAAAATTCAAAAAAAAGCTGGTCAGTTTAAGGCAACGGCAAGTTATTGGGAGTCTTAATTAATGAATCCGTCCCCCTCTATCCTTTTTGCGGAAAAGCGAGCCGATTTTGAC
>JAMCQY010000300.1 GCA_023381945.1 Deltaproteobacteria bacterium | reverse complement strand
TTGCCGTTTGAAAACCGGCCTGGATCCCTGCCACCTGATGCTGGGGGCGCCGGGCGAGACCCTGGCGGGATTGCACGAGCATGTAACGGCTATGGCAAAACCCATAAGCATGCTGAAGGGTTCACGGGCGCAATAGTTTTCAGAAGGTGAGAATAGGACTTATTACTGAGGGCAGGAAACAGATTAATGTGGCGCCGCCGCCCTCGGCGGCGCGGGAACCGCCGAGGGCGGCGGTTCTACATTTGATAGATTAATCCACTTGATGCTCCGAGTAATAGTTAAAGAAATATTATGAGGTAAATTAGGATAACCATGTCCAATAAAATGATGGGCCGGCTTTTTTTCAAGTTTCGCAGACGCTTCCAGTTCTTTTTTTGGCCGGCGGCGGCGCTGGGGGAGCGGGCGTCCCTGTGGAAATCTGGTGATCTGATCAATCCAGCCGACAGGAACTCGCGATTTCCGTTGCGCATGATGCGTTACTGGTGGAGCGCTTGCGTCCTTGAGGATGAAGCCCGGCGCCTGGGACGGCCGATTACGGTGGTCGATGTGGGCTGTGGGAAAGGGATTCTGCGAAAATATGCCGGCAACCTCGTCCAGGCTCGTTGGATTGGTTTGGATATGAAGGTGGATCGAGCCAGGCTGACCGAGGCGGGATATGATGAGCTTTACACCGGCGATTTTGACCAGCCTTTGCCGCTGGCCGATGCGTCCGCCGACGTGGTGGTGTTTCTCCACGTCTTGGAGCATGTATCACGCCCGACATTTATGTTAGGGGAGCTGTCCAGGATTTTGCGTCCCGGCGGCGTGCTCCTGGCCGGAAGTCCCGTGGCCCCGCGCTGTTTCGCCCAATGGCGCGAACGGTGGTTCAGAAGAGAACTCAGACAAGGAAAGCGGCGGCCAGGCAATCACATTCACTGCTTTTGGCCGGCGCGCTGGTTAGAGATGGTCCGTAATGAGGGGCTAAGCGTGGAAATGCTTACCGGGGCCTACCTGCTGCGCTGGGCGGGAAACCCCTTGGAGAACACCAGGTGGTGGCTGCGGCTGAACCAGCTTTGGGGAGCGCTTTTCCCTTCATTAGGTGGAGAAATGTACCTCATGGCACGGTCTTCGCCCTTGGGTAAATGATGCTTCCACAGTTTTTCATAAGATATCCGCAACATTGGAATTGCGCTGGTGCGATGTTTCGATTATAATTATTACAAGGTTCAATTGCCAGGTAGGCTCCGCCGGGAGGTTATAATCTCCCGGTAATTTTTGTTAAGGAAGGAAGCTATGGTAGTCGGGGAAAGAAAGCCAATCGCCGAAATCCAGGAGATGGTGCGGCCATATAAAAAGATTTTGGTGGCTGGGTGCGAAACCTGCACCGCCGAGTCCATGAGCGGCGGCCGCAAACAGGTGGCCGAACTGGCCGCGGCCCTGGAGATGGCCTTCCGCCTGGAAGGCAAGGAAATGGAGATCAAGGAGATCAGCGTTGACCGGCAGTGTATCCATGAATTCCTGCTGGATATCGTCGACCAGACCGCCGAGGTGGACGCGGTGGTGTCCATCGCCTGCGGCGCCGGCATCCAGAGCGTAGCCGAGCGTCTGCCCGGCAAACCGGTCTTTCCGGGCCTGAATACCATGTTCATCGGCGAGACCGCCTCCACCGGCCTCTGGCAGGAGCGCTGCCAGGGCTGCGGCGACTGCGTATTAGGCATCACCGGCGGCCTCTGCCCCGTAACCCGCTGCGCCAAGGGGCTGCTCAACGGTCCGTGCGGCGGCTCCCAGGGCGGCAAATGCGAGGTGTCGGCCACCCTGAAATGCGACGTCCCCTGCGTCTGGGCCATGATCTACGAGCGCCTGAGCCAATTGGGCGAATTGGATCGCCTCCTCACTTATCGCGGTCCCAAGGACTGGCGCCCGGGAGGCTTCACCGGCCCCCGCCAATTGCGCCGGGAAATTGTCTGAACTTGCTTTAAATCCAAGCCAAACAAGATTGCCCATGAGGGCCGGCAGATTCTGCCGGCCCTTTCTTTCATCGCATCTTCTGATCTGCACCCGCTTTTGTCCAAGTCTATATGTTTATCTTTTCTTGCGAACTTTAGGATTAAGCTATTGCATTTCCGTAAGAGTGGATTATTGTTTACGAAAGAGCAATTTTACTTGAAAAGGTTACGGAGATCTGCTGAAAGGAGGGATGTCAAAAATTCATTAAAAAATTTCATTCTCTTTGACCTGCCTGCCTGAGGAGTCGCTGGCAAAGCTTGGCAGGCATCCGGTGACTCTGCCGAAGTGGAGGTGCGAGTTATGGAAGAAAAGAAAGGTATCAGCGAAGACTGGCTATCGTTGTGGATGGGTCTGTTTATCTTCGTCCTCGGCCTGGGGGTCTTCGTCGGCGTTGACCTCTTGGGCTGGGGAATCAAAACCAGCGTCTGGACGGATATTACCAAGGCGCTTTCTCCGGTATCCGGCGCTCTCAAAGGGATGCCGGGTTTGACCTCTCTTTTGTTAACTTATGTCTTCATGCTGGTCATCACTGAGATCGGCGCCATTGCCATGGGGGTCAATGTCGGCCGGTTTATGCTGGGATTTACCCTGGTCTTCTGGATCAGTTACGCCAGCTGGCTTTGTGGCCATTTTGCTTATATCGCCGCCACGGACGCAGCCAAGGCCGGTATTGGCTGGTCTTTAAAACTTACCGGTGAAGCAGGTTTCGTCGTTGCCCTCATTGTTGGTCTTATTGTGGGGAATTTTTTTCCCAAATTTTCCGAAACCTTGAAGGAAGCCACCCGGCCTGAGCTTTATATCAAGACCGCCATCGTCATCATGGGCGCGGGCCTGGGGGTGAAGGCGGCCGAAGCTGCGGGGTTGGCCTCGGCGGTGCTGTTCCGGGGCCTGTGCGCCATTATCGAAGCTTATCTGATTTATTGGGCGGTGGTATATTTCATTGCCCGAAAATACTTCAAGTTCAGCCGGGAGTGGGCCGCGCCGCTGGCTTCCGGAATCTCCATCTGCGGCGTTTCGGCGGCCATCGCCACCGGCGGCGCCATCCGGGCCCGGCCCGTGGTGCCCATCATGGTCTCTTCCCTGGTAGTCATTTTTGCGGTGGTGGAACTACTGATTTTACCTTTTCTGGCCCAGGCCTTTCTATGGGCGGAGCCCATGGTGGCCGGGGCCTGGATGGCATTGGCGGTCAAGACCGACGGAGCCGCGGTGGCCTCCGGCGCCATCGTGGACTCACTGATCCGGGCCAAGACCATGGCGGTTCAGGGCATCAACTACAAAGAGGGTTGGATGCTGATGACCGCCACCACGGTGAAAGTCTTTATCGATATCTTCATCGGGGTCTGGGCCTTCATCCTGGCCATTATCTGGTGCGCCAAGATCGAATGTGTCGGCGGCCGCATCCGGGCCGGAGAGATTTGGGAGCGGTTCCCCAAGTTCGTCATCGGCTATGTCATAACCTTCGTATTGATGCTGCTGTTATGTCTGAGCTACCCCGGCATAATTAAAAGTTCCAAGGCTGCCACTGCCGGAATGGATACCTTCCGGGTAATGTTTTTCGTCCTGACCTTCTTCACCATCGGGGTGGTGTCCAACTTCAAGAAGCTCTGGGAAGAGGGCATCGGCAGACTGGCTGCGGTTTACGTCCTGTGTCTGTTCGGATTCATCATCTGGGTCGGACTGCTGATCTCCTGGATCTTTTTCCATGGGGTTAAGCCGCCGCTGGCCGGCTAGCTAGCGAAAGGAGGTAGTTATGGTGGACGAAGTCAAATTGCCGGTCGAAGAAGAGCCGACGGTGGAACCGCAGGTGGAAGCCAAACTGATCGATGAACTGCAGAAAATGGAGTTTGAGCCGCTGCTGCCGGTGGAGAAGAAGCTCATCGGCTGGAGCATCGGCATTGGGATTGTGGCCCTGGGCTTTCTGTACTGGATCAGCCAAACCTTTTTCCCCGGCAGCCATTAAGCCGGGTTAGGGGAACCTCCCAGACGCCAGGGACCCCAAGGATCATTAAGACAAAATAAAAAATAAGGCAGGATGGGCGTTAGCCCTTCCTGCCTTTGCTTTTCCCGGAATATTTGGCGTCTTGATGGTTATAGCGTTTGCCAAAAGTTTTTTCCGATAACCCGATGGATTGTAGGGGCGGACCCTTGTGTCCGCCCGCAGGAGGGCGCACACGCGGGTGCGCCCCTACAAGAAATTATTTTTGGCAATCGAGCCTCTTGCAAAATTAAAAAAGATTGCCGGTTATTCTAACGTTTTAGGGTTTTAAAGCGATGCCATTAAGTTTGTATGGTCCCTTTTGCCGTAAAGAGAGCGATTTTGCACCACTCAGGGCGGACTGCTCCCCTGAACTTGGACCTTGCCTGGTCGCCTCGCTCAGTTTACCAGCTTGAGCAGCTGGTCGGCGAACAGCGCAATGATGCCCAGCATGAGATGAAGCCTGACTTTAAG
>JAMCQY010000287.1 GCA_023381945.1 Deltaproteobacteria bacterium | reverse complement strand
CAAGGAGATCAGCGTTGACCGGCAGTGTATCCATGAATTCCTGCTGGATATCGTCGATCAGACCGCCGAGGCGGACGCAGTGGTGTCCATCGCCTGCGGCGCCGGCATCCAAAGCCTGGCCGAGCGTCTGTCCGGCAAACCGGTCATCCCGGGCCTGAATACCATGTTCATCGGCGAGACCGCCTCCACCGGCCTCTGGCAGGAACGCTGCCAGGGCTGCGGCGACTGCGTGTTGGGCATCACCGGCGGCCTCTGCCCCGTAACCCGCTGCGCCAAGCAACTGCTCAACGGCCCGTGCGGCGGCTCCCAGGGCGGCAAATGCGAAGTGTCGGCCACCCTGAAATGCGACGTCCCCTGCGTCTGGGCCATGATCTACGAGCGCCTGAGCCAATTGGGCGAATTGGATCGCCTCCTCACTTATCGCGGTCCCAAGGACTGGCGCCCGGGGGGCTTCACCGGTCCCCGCCAATTGCGCCGGGAAATTGTCTGACTTGCTTTAAATCTAAGCCTGATAATGTTGCCTTTGAAAGGTCGGCAAATTGCCGGCCTTTTTTTATGCGTCATCGCTCCGCTGCCTATTCGTTTTAACTCCCCAATAAATCATTGCATTTTTGTCTGAGAGGACTATCCTTGTAAATACAAGTAAATATTTGCAGAATAATCCGATAATCATGTGGGGAAAGGAGGGATGCCGAGACTAAAAACTCTTTTTTCTTTGACCCGCCGCCGGTTGGGGAGAATTTGGAGCAACAATCCGGCAGATATGCGCTGAAACGGTTGAAGCGGAGGTGCAAACATGGAAGGGAAAAAGGGTATCAGCGAAGATTGGTTGTCACTTTGGCTTGGCCTGTTTGTCTTCGTTCTAGGCCTCGGATTATTCGTGGGGCTCGATCTCTTAGGCTGGGGCGTCAAGACGAGCATCTGGATCGACATAACCAAGGCCATCACCCCGGTATCCGGTGCGCTGAAATCGATGCCGGGAATTACTGCATTATTCCTGACTTACCTGTTTATGCTGGCTCTGGCGATGGTCGGGTCCATCGCCGTTAAGGCTGACACCGGCCGCTTCATCCTGGCGTTCAGCCTGGTCTTCTGGATCAGTTACGCCAGCTTCCTTTGCGGCCATTATGCCTATATTGCCGCCAACACACCTGCCATGATGAAGACCTTCAACATCGGCTGGGCCTTGAAACTCACCGGCGAGGCGGGCTTCATCGTGGCGCTGATCGCCGGATTGATCATCGGCAATTTCTTCCCAAGATTCGCCGAATTGATGAAAGAAGCAACTCGTCCTGAACTTTATATCAAGACCGCCATCGTTATCCTGGGGGCCTTACTGGGGCTGAAGGCCGCCGGCTCTCTGGGACTGGCCTCCGCCGTCCTTTTCCGGGGGTTGTGTGCTATCATAGAAGCTTACCTGATCTATTGGGCGGTAGTCTACTTTATCGCCCGCAAATACTTCAAGTTCAGCCGGGAATGGGCTGCACCCCTGGCTTCAGGAATCTCCATCTGCGGGGTCTCGGCGGCCATCGCCACTGGCGGCGCCATCCGGGCACGGCCGGTGGTGCCCATCATGGTCTCCTCGCTGGTGGTGATCTTTGCGGTAGTGGAGCTGTTGATCCTGCCCTTTCTGGCCCAGATCTTCCTGTGGACCGAGCCGATGGTGGCGGGGGCCTGGATGGGCCTGGCGGTGAAGACCGACGGGGCCGCGGTGGCCTCCGGCGCCATTGTGGACGCCCTAATCAGATCCAAGGCTCTGGAGGTAGGGGTTAATTACAAAGAAGGCTGGATGGTGATGACCGCCACCACCGTGAAGATCTTCATTGACATCTTTATCGGGGTCTGGGCCTTCATCCTGGCCGTCATTTGGTGCGCCAAGATCGAGTGCGTCGGCGGCCGTATCAGGGCGGGCGAAATCTGGGAGAGATTTCCCAAGTTCGTACTGGGTTACGTCATCACCTTCGTCCTCATGCTGGTCATCTGTCTGAGTTCGCCCGGCGCCCTGAAGACAGCCAACGCTGCGGTGGCGGGCATGGACACCTTCAGGGTGCTGTTCTTTGTCCTCACCTTCTTTACCATCGGCGTGGTCTCGAACTTCAAAAAGCTTTGGGAGGAGGGCATTGGCAGACTGGCTGCGGTTTATGTGCTCTGCCTCTTCGGATTTATCATCTGGGTGGGGCTGCTGATCTCCTGGATCTTCTTCCACGGAGTCAAGCCGCCGCTGGCCGGCTAGCGAGCCAAAGGAGGTTGATATGACTGATGAAACCAAACTGCCCCCTGAGGAAGTGCCGGAGGTAGAGCCACGGGTGGAAGCCAAGTTGATCGACGAATTGCAGAAGATGGAGTATGAGCCGCTCCTGCCGGTGGAAAAGAAGCTGATCAGCTGGAGCATCATCATCGGGGTCGCGGCCCTGGGCTTCCTGGTTTGGGTCAGTTACACCTTTTTCCCCGGCCAGCATTAAGTTTGGGATGTGAACCCACTAGGGCGTCCAGAACAGCAAAAAGTCACCAAGCAAAACAATGAAGGCAGGATGGGGGCGTTAGCCCTTCCTGCCTTTGCTTTTCCCGGGCCCTGGTGGTTAAGCTGTTTGAGCCAATATGGTGAACCAGAGATTTTCGCTCCAGGTGTCCACCATCTGCAAAGGCGAGGCCTTAAGCCGGGCGGTGAATTTCTCCATCTGGGTGCCCAGGATACCGGAGAAAATGTACCACTTTTTCTCCAGAAACTCCGGGATATCCAGCAAGTCGAGGAGGACGGCCAGGTGGATGTTGGCCAGGGCCAATTGGGCGGGCGGGTAGGCGAATTGGCGCGCATCGCCCTGAATCAGCAGGACTTCATGCTCGCGCCGATTATGCTTGAGATTCCGGGCCGCGGTGCGCACCGCCAATTCGTTATATTCCACCGCGACCACCCGTTCGGCTCCCAAGGCCAGACTGGCCAGGGCCAGGATGCCGGTCCCGGTGCCCAGGTCCAAAACCTGGGTGGGCGGGTCGCTTTCAAAGACCCGGCGCAGGAGCGTCAGGCAGCCCTGCGTGGTGGGGTGGTAGCCGGAGCCGAAGGCGAGGCCGGGCTCCATGCGGATGAGGATCTCGCCTTCGGCCGGCTGCGGCTCCTCCCAAGTGGGGCAGAGGTGAAAGCCCGCCATGGAGGCGGCCTCCAGGGGCTTGCCGTCCTCCCACTCGGAGTATTTGAGCTGGGTCTCCGAAGAGTAGCGGCCAATGCCGGTTGCCGTGAGCCAGGCCTTGACCTGGGCCTCCTTTGGGGTGCCGAAGAAGAGATACGAGTAATCCGCTTCGCGCCAGCAACCCAGGAAGTCGGTGCCGGCGAGCTCCGGAGGCGGTGTCACGAGGCCTTCGATTTCGTAGATATAGAGTTTTTCCGGCGGCGGCATGGTGCTTAATTTTAAACCACTAAGGCCCGGAGGGCACAGAAAAAAAATAGGGGCCAGGGGTCGGGGGACAGGGTTTAGAAAGGCTAAAAGGCGAAGAGGGAAGAAGCGAAAGGCGAAGGGCGAAAAACGAAGCACCGCAATTATGAAAAAATGCTCGGGGCTTCCTCACAATTGCGGTGCTTAGAGCCTAAGAGAAAAATTGCCAATTGCCGCGGAATCAGCCACCGCCGCCAATGAATTTTTCGAAGTTCAGAGATAAGCCTATCCCTATGAAAGGGGCCACATTTTGATGAGAATGGAAGAGCTTGCCTCCCTTGGGGTCTTCCACCCGTATATAATTATACAAAGAGGCGCCGCCATAGAGGTTAATGTCCACCACTGGCAAGATGCGGTAGGACACGCGGGCAAAGACGGGGATGGTATCATACTCGCCGATGCCGTTTGCGATGGCATTGGTCTGGCTCAAACGGAAACGTTTGAAGAGATAAGTCGCGCCCAGGCCGATCCGGAGCTCTCTATTATTTTTGAGAGGAAAATAGGTTAATTCTACTCCCCCCGGACCGGCGGGACTGGCGCGGTAGGGGGTAGAGAGCCGGAGCCACTCGTTGAACTTCCAGTTTACCAGTACATAAGGAAAGACGGCGGCTTGTTCCAGATAGCTTAGAGCACCGATCCCGAGACCGATGGACCGGTCCTGGCCAAAGCGGTAGACCGCCGCACCCGCCCCCCCATAAATCAGCGCTCTGCTCAAGTCGGCCCCATGTTCCCCCGCCACCTGCAGGATGGGCACGAACATCAGGGACCATTTATCATTCAGGTCATAGAGGGCGGAAAACGAGCCGCCAAAGGAATTTATATAGGTCCAGGGACGGGGGGCATAGAAATTCAAGCCGGTAAATTGGAAATTGTCATATTCATAGTTGCCGGCTATGCCGACTTGCAGTTGGTCATTGACCTTATAAGCGTAGCCACCCTCCGAATAAACGCTGAGTACCCGAAGTGAGCCGCCGCCGCTTACCTGGGAGGGAAACTGGTTGACTATGGCGGCAGAAA